>NZ_JAAUVO010000004.1:0-243193 GCF_012030385.1 Microbacterium sp. B19(2022) | reverse complement strand
CCCCAGCCCCCGCCGCCGCCCCAGTCCTGATCCCGCGGACGCGAAGAGTCGATGTCGCGCTGGGCCAGCTGGAGAGCCTCGGAGGCGAGGTGCGCGACCCGACGGGCCTGGATCAGGGCGGCCTCGCGCGTGTCCTCCGCCGGAAGGAGGTCGGAGACGTCGACGCGGAGTCGCTCTGCCTCGGCGAGACGCGTGCGGGCGTCGGCGCCGATCCAGCCGCGATGGCCCGCGATGAGGCCGCGTGCGACGCCGAGCTGACGATCGGCGTCGTCGATCGCGTGCTGCACCTGCGCGATGCTCGGGAGGGGGTTCTCGGCGCGGTGGCGCGCCTTGGCGATGGCCTCGTCGAGCGCCGAGTTGGCGTCGCGCAACTGCGAGAGCTCGGCGAACGGATCGTTGGGCTTTCCGGACGGCGTGAGGGCGGAGAGCGCGGCCTGGAGCGCCGCGACGGCCTCGGCGACGGCGGGCACACCGGGGGCGTTGCGCGCGGCGATGAGGTCACCGCGGGAGTCGGCGACGACCTCGGCGAGGGTGGATTCCGCCCGGAGCGCCTCGATCTCGAAGTCCTCGACCGCATCGAGGAGCGCGGATGCGCGCCGGGTGGCCTCCGTGGCCGTCTCGAGGGCGATGTTCGCCTCTTCGTTCTGCTTGGCAGCTCGACGGCGTTCGGAGATGTCGGCGCTGTGGGTGGCGAAGCGGATGAGCTGCTCGGCCTCGGCGGCGCTGGCGGTGATCTGGTGCATGGCCGAGTCCGCGTAGCGCGCCGAGAGGCGTGCAACGGCCTCGTTGGTCTGGGGGATGCGGGTGCTGAGCGCGGCCGCATCCGCCCGCACCTGCGCGATGATCTCGGGTGCGCGGCGGACCTTGGCGACGGATTCGGCGAGGACGGAGGTCTTCTCGTCGAGAAGATCCTGAGCCCAGTCGCACAGCTGCAGGATGCGCGCGTTGCGTGTGCGCAGCTCCTCTGGCGTGTCGGGGATCTCATCATGGTTCAGCTGGTGGAGCTGGAATGCCTCACGCAGGTGGGTGCGCACCGCGGTGAGAGCCGTGCGCAGGTCGGCGGTCAGCGATTCGCCGAGTTCGGCCTCGGCGAAGGAGAGCTCATCCGACGTCGTGCGGATCCGCTCGTCCGCGCCGACCAGTGCCTGCTCGGCGCGGCGCGCCAGATCGGCGTCCTGTGCGGCGAGTTCTTCCTGTTCGCGTTTGCGTCTGCCCCATATTCCAGCCATGGATCGATCCTAGTTTCTCGCGTACGGGCGGTGGCTGAGCATCCGCTTCGGGCAGGCACTGTTCGCTCAGGGCACGTCAGGCGATCGCCGTACGTCGGGTGAGTTCTGCCCGCCGCGGGGGGATGAGCCAGCTGACCGCGGCTATCGCGAGAGGCAGCGCGACCGCGAGCAGGGCGAGCACGGTCCAGGGGATGTCCGGAATCAGGAGGACGCCGCGCGACTGGATCGCGAAACCGATCGGGGGCAGCACCCCGGCCACGGCTCCCGCGAGAGTGCCGAACCCGGCGATGATGAGTCCCTGCCAGAGGCCGACTCGGCGACGGAGGCCGTTCGTGCCGCCGACCGCGGAGAGCGTGGCGTCGTCGGGGCGGCGCTCGAACCGTGCCAGGCTCAGGGCCACACCGCTCGCGCCGAGGACGAGCACACCCACCGCGCTCAGTATCGGCACGATCCACAGGGAGTCCTCGGGCGGGCCGTTCTCGAAGTACGGGGAGACGAGCCAGTCGGCTGTCGCCAGCGCATCGGCGTTTTCCTGCACTCGGTCGCGTACCTCCACCGGCACGGGGGCGTCGAACGAGGCGATCACCAGGCTGGGAGTCGTCGCCATGTCCAACTCCGCCGCGGTCTCCGGGGCAATCGCGATCGCGATGGCCTGGTGGGGGAGTTCGAGCGCGATGGCGTCGACCTTCCGTTCCCAGATCGGCTCGCCGCGTGGTGGTGCGTCTACCCATGCGGTCCAGATGTTGTCAGGCGCCTTTCCGTCGTAGACATCCCGGCCGCTCCAGGCGCCGACCTCGATCGTGCCGTCGGTGACATACCGTGGGTCGGTGACGATCGCCGCACCGTCTCGATACGCAGCACGCTGGGCAGCAGTCACCGTGATACCCAGGGCCCCGTCGAGCTCCTCCGCCGAGACCACCGCGATCGGGTTCGGTCGGTTCTGGCCGTTCGCCGTGAAGGAAGCCTCGCTTTCGGGGTCCAGGAGATGGCGTTCCGGCATCACGGCGATGACCCGTGTCTCGTCCGCGGGAATGTCGAGCGAGTTCGCGTAGCCCCACACCTCAGGCTGGCGGGCGATGACGGCCGTGCCGGTCGCCCCCACGCTGTCCGCGAGCGCGATTCCCGCGTCGGCTGCGTCGGAAGCGACGGAGGCATCGACGGTCGACTCGGCTCCGGTCGACTGGATGCCGATCGCAAGGGTGCCGACCGGAGCCTGATACGCCCAGTCCCGCGCGGTCCACGCGTTCTGCATGGAGGTCTGGCTCAGGGCGAAGACCGCGACGAAGACGGTCGCGGCGATCGCGGCGAAAGCGGGAACCGTGCGTGAGGAGTTCGCTGCGGCGTCGCGGGCGGCGATGCGAGCGGCGACGCTGACCGGCGAGAGCGCTTTGGCGGTGATCCACAGCAGCCAGCGCCCGGAGAGCAGGATGCCGATCTGCACGAGGATCGGCCCGATCACGATGCCGAACGGAGGAATCGCCCGCAGCGGCGAGTCCCACGGGAGATCCGTCACCTCGATGGCGAGGATCGCGAAGGCGCTGCCGATCGTGAGCGCGACGCCGAGGATCAGGAGGATCGATCCCCAGATCGGCCGAGACGCTCGGGGCCTCTGCGGACGACGCGCGCCGCGCAGCGCACTGAGGGTGTCGGTGCGGGCGACCGTGCGTGCGGGGAGCACTGCGGATGCCGTACCGACCAGCACCGAGAAGAAAAGGATCCCCGCAAGTATCAGCCACGGCACGTGGAAACCCCAGAACTGGGTGGCCGATCCGTCGGCGAGGAGCGCCATCGTGACCGCGGCCGCCCCGACGCCGAGGGCCAGCCCGAGAATGCCGGCGATGAGGCCCAGACCCGTGCCCTGGAGCAGGATGACCCGGCGCAGGTCCGACGGCGACGCTCCGACGCTTGCGGCGACGGCGAGAGACCGCTGCTGGCGCCGTGCGGCGACCGCGAAGGCGGCACCCGCGAGCATCACCACCACGTACGCGGCGAAGAGCCCGCCGGCGACGAGCACGATGAGCACGGTCCACAGGGCACCATCGTCCGCTCCGGACCACCCGCCCCTCGTCTGGTCCGAGATGACCGGCGGTTCCTGGATCACTGACCGCGAGTAGGCGACGACGCCGTCTTCGTTCAGCTTCTCGACCTCCGGCCAGCTGAGTGACAGGTCGGGGAGATACCAGCGGGCGTCGCCGGAGAGTCCGGCGCTCGCCGGCAGGAAGAGCGCGGAGGTCGCATCGGAGAGAACTGCGGAGTCCAGCGTCCCGACGACGGTGTAGGTGCGCTCGCCGTCGGTGACGACGACCTCGCCGCCGATCGCGATCCCGAGCCGCTCGAGTGCGGCCGGGGTCGCCATGATCTCGCTGCCGGACCGTGGGGTCGTCCCCTCGAGAAGCTCGTACCGTCCCTCGAAGCGCGCATCCCAGACCTCGCCGCCCCACGCGGGCATCCCCGTCAAGCCGTCGGGAGTCTGCACTCGCACGGTGGACTCGACGACGCGGATCGCCTCGGTGCCGGACGGCAGCGCAGTGGTCGGATCCGCGATCGGCGTCCCCTCGGGGGCATTGCCGGAGTTGTCGGGATATCCCGTCCACGTGGGGTCGGTGGGGGACTGCCAGAATCCGCTTCCCGGCAGGCCGCCCACCGAGATCCACGCCTGCATCCGTCCCAGTTCCGCGGTCACGCGCTCCTGTGGGCTGCCGATCATGCTCGCCCCGATGACCGCATAGGCGGTCATGGCCGCGATCGGGAGCAGGACGAGGGTGCTGATGAGCGCGCTCGACAGGAGGGTGCGGCGCAGCTGCCGGTGCGCGAGCCGGGCGGCGACGCGCCAGCGGGCACGCCTCCCCGGCCGTCGGACGGACGAGGAGGGCTGGTCGGACGTCCTCGTCTCCGGCCGTTCGACGGTCGAGGTCATCGGCCCGTCCCGCTCAGCAATACCTCGGCGTCGTCGCGCCGGGTCTCGTCGACGATCCTCCCGTCCCTGAGGAACACGATCCGATCGGCGAATGCTGCATGGCGGGCTTCGTGCGTGACGAGGATGCCCGCCGCGCCCGCGTCCACTCGTCCCCGGAGCATCCGGAGCACGAGTTCGCCGGTGACGGAATCCAGTGCGCCGGTCGGCTCGTCGGCGAGGATGAGTCGTCGTCCGCCGACCACGGCGCGGGCGATCGCGACGCGCTGCTGCTGACCTCCGGAGAGATCGTCGGGATAGGAGTCGAGCTTGTCCGCCAGGCCGACGGACTGCAGGGCGTCCTTCCCCGCGCGGCGGGCGACCCGGGTGCGGAAGCCGTCGAGTTCCAGCGGGAGTGTCACGTTCTCGATCGCGGTGAGCGTGGGGATCAGATTGAAGTCCTGGAAGACGAACCCGAGGGAGCGTCGGCGCAGGCGCGCGAGCTCCGCTGCGCTCTGCTCGCTGAGGTAGGCGTCTTCGATCACGACCTCCCCGGTGGTGGGGCGAGCGAGCCCGCCGGCGATGGCCAGCAGCGTCGACTTGCCGGAGCCCGAGGCGCCCATCACGGCGACGAGTTCACCGCGCCGTACCTCGAGGTCCACGCCGGACAGGGCGGAGACCGCCGTCGCGCCCGCCCCGAACTGTTGCGTCACCCCGACCAGGCGCAGGACCGTCTCGGCGCTCACAGTGAGGGAGCCGCATCCGCGAAGGGAGCACCAGCTTTCGCGGGCCGCCCGCGCTTGGGGCGCTCGGTCGCGAGTTCGAGCGCCATCGCCTGTCGCGGGTGCAACGCGAGACGCTGTTCCGTGTGGTCGAGCCACCGCACCTCGGCCTCCGCGGCGAAGATCATCGAATCGACGACCAGCGCCCAGGAGAGCTCCTCCGGGCCGTCCGCGTCACCGCCCGCGTACTTCGCCCGCTGCAGGGACTGCAGCTGTCGCAGCGACGCCGTGCGCTGCGACTGGATGACCGCTGAGACATCGACTCCGGGCAGCGTCGCCGCCACGGCGAGCTTGATCGCGAGCTCGTCCCGTGTCGCCTGCGTCCGCACCACGGGGGAGGAGAGCCACTGCGCGACCTCGGCGGAACCGGCATCCGTGATCTGCCAGTACACATGACCCTGCTCGTCGGCGTCACCGCGCTCGACGAGTCCGTCGCGCTCGAGACGCTCGAGCGTGTTGTAGATCTGTCCGACGTTCAGCGGCCAAGTGGAGCCGGTGCGTCGATCGAATTCGTGCCGCAGCTGGTAGCCGTAGCAGGGGCCCTGATCGAGGATCGCGAGCAGGCTCTGACGTACCGACATGGTGGGCTCCCTGGTTGTCGAGATGAATGCAATACCGAGTATATGCATACTCGGCAACTATTCGAATCTTCGCGCGGAAGCCTCGTGCAGGCGACGTGCAGGTCACAGGCCGGTAACATGGCAAAGCATGCCTGGCGTCGGGTTCACCGGCGGCCGGCGATTTACCCACTGACAGGGAGATGACATCCGTGGCCAATCCTCTTGAGAAGCTGCTGCGTGCTGGCGAGGGGCGGGTCATCCGCCGCCTGAATCAGGTCGTCAAGGCAGTGGGAGCGCTGGAAGAGGACATCTCCAAGCTCACCGACGACGAACTGCGCAACGAGACAGTCGAGCTGCGCGCGCGCTTCGAGAACGGCGAGACGCTCGATCAGCTCATGCCTGAGGCCTTCGCCGCGGTGCGGGAGGCAGCCAAGCGCACGCTCGGCATGCGCGCCTACGACGTGCAGATCATGGGTGGCGCCGCCCTCCACCTCGGCAACATCGCCGAGATGAAGACCGGTGAGGGCAAGACCCTCGTCGCGACCCTGCCCGCGTATCTGAACGCGATCGCCGGCAAGGGCGTGCACGTCATCACGGTCAACGACTTCCTCGCGAGCTACCAGGCCGAGCTGATGGGACGTGTGTTCCGTGCCCTCGGCATGACCACCGGCATCATCGTCTCCGGCCAGACCCCCGCGGTGCGTCGTGAGCAGTACGCCGCCGACATCACCTACGGCACGAACAACGAGTTCGGCTTCGACTACCTGCGCGACAACATGGCGTGGCGCAAGGAAGACCTCGTCCAGCGCGAGCACTTCTTCGCGATCGTCGACGAGGTCGACTCGATCCTCATCGACGAGGCCCGTACGCCGCTGATCATCTCGGGCCCGTCCTCGGGTGAGGCCAACCGCTGGTTCGCCGAGTTCGCGAAGATCGCCCGCACCCTCGAGGTCGGCGAGGACTACGAGGTCGACGAGAAGAAGCGCACCGTCGGCGTGCTCGAGCCCGGTATCGAGAAAGTCGAGGACTATCTCGGCATCGACAACCTCTACGAGTCCGCCAACACCCCGCTCATCTCGTTCCTCAACAACTCGATCAAGGCGCTCGCGCTGTTCAAGAAGGACACCGACTACGTCGTGATGAACGACGAGGTCATGATCGTCGACGAGCACACCGGTCGCATCCTGGTCGGACGCCGCTACAACGAGGGCATCCACCAGGCGATCGAGGCCAAGGAGGGCGTGCCGGTCAAGGCCGAGAACCAGACTCTCGCCACGGTGACGCTGCAGAACTACTTCCGTCTCTACGACAAGCTCGCCGGCATGACGGGTACGGCCGAGACCGAGGCCGCGGAGTTCATGTCGACCTACAAGCTCGGCGTCATCCCCATCCCGACGAACCGGCCGATGGTCCGCAAGGACCAGTCCGACCTCGTCTACAAGAACGAGACCGCGAAGTTCGCCCAGGTCGTGGAAGACATCGCCGAGCGTCATGTCGCCGGCCAGCCGGTGCTGGTCGGAACGGTGAGCGTCGAGAAGAGCGAGTACCTCTCGCGCCTGCTCGCGAAGAAGGGCGTCAAGCACGAGGTCCTCAACGCGAAGAACCACGCACGCGAGGCCGAGATCGTCGCCCGCGCCGGGCGCCTGGGCGCCGTCACCGTCGCCACGAACATGGCCGGACGAGGCACCGACATCATGCTCGGCGGAAACGCCGAGTTCCTTGCGGTCCAGGAGCTCAAGGGCAAGGGGCTCGACCCCGTCGAGACGCCCGAGGAGTACGAGGTCGCGTGGGATGAGACCTACGAGTCGATGAAGAGCATCGTCGCAGAGGAGGCCGAGAAGGTCATCGAGGCCGGTGGACTCTACGTGCTGGGCACTGAGCGGCACGAGTCGCGTCGCATCGACAACCAGCTCCGTGGTCGTTCCGGGCGTCAGGGCGACCCCGGTGAGAGCCGCTTCTACCTGAGCCTCACCGACGACCTGATGCGTCTGTTCCAGTCGGGCGCCGCCGAGGCGATTCTCGCCCGCACGAACTTCCCGGACGACGTGCCGATCGAGTCGGGCCTCGTGTCCCGTGCGATCCGCAGCGCCCAGTCCCAGGTCGAGTCGCGCAACGCCGAGATGCGTAAGAACGTCCTCAAGTACGACGACGTCCTGAACCGTCAGCGCGAGGCCATCTACGCCGACCGTCGACACATCCTGCAGGGCGATGACATCGCCGACCGTGTCCAGCACTTCATCGAGGACGCCATCAGCGGCGTGGTCCGCGATCACACCGGCGAGGGGCACAACGAGAGTTGGGACTTCGACGCGCTCTGGACCGAGCTGAAGACGCTCTACCCGGTGGGCGTGACGATCGACGAGGTCGTCTCGGAGGCGGCGGGGCGCAAGGGCGGTATCACGGCCGACGGACTCACCCGCGAGCTGCTCTCCGACGCGAAGATCGCCTACGAGACGCGCGAGGAAGCGCTCGGCGAGGCGGCGACGCGCGAGCTGGAGCGTCGCGTCGTCCTCCAGGTGCTCGACCGCCGCTGGCGCGACCACCTCTACGAGATGGACTACCTCAAGGACGGCATCGGCCTGCGCGCGATGGCTCAGCGCGATCCGCTCATCGAATACCAGCGCGAGGGCTACGCGATGTTCCAGTCGATGATGGGGCAGATCAAGGAGGAATCCGTCGGGTACCTCTACAACCTCGAGGTCGAGGTGCGTCGTGCCGGAGACTCCCAGACGGCCGAGGTCGAGGCCAAGGGACTCGCCTCCGACGGGGGAGAGCAGCGTCTCGAGTACTCCGCCGCGAACGATGCAGGCGAGGTCGAGGTCCGCAACGATCGCGGTCAGGTCCAGCAGGCGGCCACCGATCGTGTCCGTCAGGCGGCGGCTCGCGCGCAGGCCCCGCAGACCGAGCCGGAGGAGGCGCCGCGAGGCGCCTTCGGGCAGCGCACCGATGCCGAGGCTCCGGCCGCCGGCAACCGCGAGCAGCGTCGCGCCCAGGGCAAGAAGAAGAAGTAACTCCCGCGCAGAGGAGGGCCAGTCCACGTGGATTGGCCCTCCTTTCGTCGCTGTAGGCTTGGCCGATGACCCCAACGCGCCACTTCGACCAGTCGTCGAAGCTCAAGAACGTCCTGTACGAGATCCGCGGAAACGCCCTCGTCGAGGCGGCGCGCCTGGAGGCCGAGGGGCACAAGATCCTCAAGCTGAACACCGGGAATCCGGCGATCTTCGGCTTCGATGCTCCCCATCAGATCGTGCATGACATGCTCGCGGCGCTCCCTTCCGCGCACGGCTACAGTGACAGCAAGGGCATCATCTCTGCCCGCCGCGCGGTCGTGAGTCGCTACGAGCAGATCGAGGGTTTTCCCCGCTTCGACCCGGACGACGTGTATCTCGGCAACGGCGTCTCCGAGCTCATCACCATGACGATGCAGGCGCTGCTGGACGAGGGCGACGAGGTGCTCATCCCGGCTCCGGACTACCCCCTGTGGACAGCGATGACCAGCCTCGCCGGTGGCACTCCCGTCCACTACCTCTGCGATGAGGATGACGAGTGGCAGCCCGACCTCGAGGACATCCGGTCGAAGATCACGCCGCGCACCAAGGCGCTCGTGATCATCAACCCGAACAACCCCACCGGCGTCGTGTACTCGCGTCAGATCCTCGAGGGGCTCGTGCAGATCGCTCGGGAACATGAGCTGCTGCTGCTGTCGGACGAGATCTACGATCGCATCCTGTTCGACGGTGCCGTGCACATCCCGACCGCGACGCTGGCTCCCGATCTGCTGTGCCTGACCTTCAACGGGCTGTCCAAGACCTACCGGGTCGCGGGATACCGCTCGGGCTGGATGGTCATCACCGGGCCGCAGGGCCACGCCAAGGGGTTCATCGAGGGCATCACGCTGCTGGCGTCGACGCGACTGTGTCCGAACGTTCCCGCCCAGCACGCGGTGCAGGCCGCACTGTCGGGTGTGCAGTCCATCGACGCGCTGATCGCGCCGACCGGTCGCCTCCACGAGCAGCGGGATATCGCGTGGGAAGGGCTCGAGTCGATCCCGGGGGTCTCGTGCGTCAAGCCACAGGGCGCGCTGTACGCCTTCCCGCGGCTCGACCCGAACGTGCACGAGATCAGAGACGACGCCCGCCTGGTCTACGACCTGCTCGTCTCGGAGCACATCCTCCTGGTGCAGGGGACGGGTTTCAACTGGGCGACCCCGGATCACCTCCGGCTCGTCACGCTCCCCGAGCCCCGAGTATTGAGCGAAGCCGTCGAGCGACTCGGGAACTTCCTCGCGAGCTACCGCCAGTAGCGGGCTCCGCGTCGACAGGAGACAGTGTCGCCGCGAGCCCTCGGATGCCGGCGACGAGCGTCGAGCGCGGTGTGACGTCCGTCATCGGGCGGGCATGCAGCAACGACGCGTCGGTGGCGCGCTGGTCGAACGGCAGGAACGTGACGTCGGTGATGCCCGCGAACCGCTCGAGCGTGCGCCGCACCTGCCCGCGGGCATCGATCCCGAGCGGCCCCGGCCGGACCTGATTGACGACGACCGACACCGGTGTCGGCGCGGTGAGCCGGCGCACTTCTGCGTGATCCCGGAGGAAGCGGCTGATCCCCAGCGGATCGGCTGCGGCCACGGCGACGATCAGGTCGGCTTCGCTCAGCGTCGCCGACGTCGCGGCATGGCGTCGAGGCCCGGCGATGTCGTAGGTCACCTCGTCGTCTGCATCGAAGGCGCTCGCCACGTCGACGACCGTCTCCTCCCTCCATTCACGACAGGCGCCCAAAGCCATTCGGAGGCGGGCTGCCCCCAGCTCCGGCCATCGGCTCGGGCGGTTGATACCCGCGAGCACCTCGACGGCCTCGCCGCCGCCGCAGGACACCATCGTGGCGAGCCGGGTCAGCTCCGTGGCGTCGAGGGCGCCGCGCTCGGCCCGACGGCAGGCCGCAGCGATCCCGGGTGCGTCGTCGCTGAGCCCGAGCAGCAGCGCGAGCGACGGAGCGACCGTATCGGCGTCGACCAGGGCGGTGCTGCGCCCGGACCGTGCGAGTTCCACTGCGAGCTCGATGGCGATCGTGGAGCGGCCCGGTGCGCCATGCGGCCCCCACACGGCGATGACTCGGTGCGGATGGAGTGATCGGGGTGCGGGCACGTGGTCGGAATCGGCGCGCAAAGCCGCCGCGACCTCCCAGCCGGCCGCCTCGGGCGGCAAGGCTGCGGACAAGCCCAGGCGTCCGAGCAAACGGCTGTCGGCTCCTCCGAGCGGGAGGATGCGGACTCCTGCTCGATCGCACGTGGAGACCAGCGCGGCCGTGAGAACTGTACGTGCGGCCGTCACGATGATCGCCTCGGCACCACGAGGAAGGTCGAACTCGGCGGTGGGGAGAGGCAGGACGGCGAGGACCGTGACTCCCTCCAGTTCGAGTTCCGCAGCCAGTTCGCTCGCACGCGGCTCCGGGATGGCCACGACGACAGCCGTCACGAGCCGGCCCCGACCGGCAGCACGGAGAGGGAGGCGCCTTCGGTGATCGCGGCGAGCACGTCGGCCGTGTCGCCTCTGTCGATCACGAGTTCGAGCCGGGCCGCCGCGGTGTCGGCCAGCATGCCGTTCGACTCGATCACGTCGCGGACGACCACGTCCGTGACGAGGATTCGTGGAGTGTCGTACGTGCGACCGTCGTCGAGAGGCGGGGCGAACCAGACGTCGACCACCGAACCGGCCTGTACCTCTCCGGGGATCCCGGTGCTGCTCTCGACGACGATCGTGGTGCTGCGGCCGTGGTCGGCATCCGCCAGCGCAGCAGACGGCACGATCTCGCCCTTGGTGAGTGTGCGCGCCGCGATCTGACCGGGTTTCAGGTCTTCGGGGCCGAGGTAGTCGTCGGCAGACAGGCCCAGTCCGACCTCGATGACCTGGAAGTCGTCTGAGGTCAGCTTCTCACCCTCTACGATGGTGCGGTCGGCTCGGAGTACCGGCCGTGCCTGGTCGGATCCGGTGACGATGAGCCACACTGCGGTGATGGAGAGCGCCACCAGGGCGATCCCGATGAGGAATCGGGTGTCGCCCCAGAACGCACGCCGAGGGCGAGAAAGGGAAGCCATGGCGATATCGTCACAGAAATCCCGCACGTGCACCGTCGGTTATCCACAGGACGGCAGAGCGCCCGATCCTCCCGACCCCGTCATGGAGAATAAGGGGATGGCACCCCCGACCCGGCCCGCGTCGCGATTCCTCGCCCCCGCGCAGGTGGCCGAACTCCTGAGTATCGGTGTGGACGAGGTGGTCGAACTCCTCCACGAAGGAAGACTCCGCGGTGCGCAGCTCGGATCGCCGCCGCGCTGGCGGGTGGAGGAGTCGAGTCTCGAGGACTACCTGGCGGAGGAATCGGAGATCGCTCGCCGCATGGCGCTGTGGAGGCAGTCGCAGGTCGCGAGCTTTCCTGAGGTCTGGGGTACCTCCTCGGCTCACCGCAGCTGATCTCCCGGGGTACGCACGGCGACGAGCGCGGCGAACGGGATGATGCGGAAGCCGTGCACAGCGCCGGCGAGACGCGCCTGGCCCGGATCGTGCAGCGCCAGATCGAGGTGATCCGCCGCGGCGCGGTCGATCGTGCCGTGGGCGTCGTCGCCGACCTGCACGCTGATATGCACGGGTATCCGCCGTCGGGCGAGATCCCGCAGCACGAATCCGAGCGTCATCCGCTCGCGAAGCGGGTGTACGTCCGTCGCAGAGTCATCGAGGCTCGCCAGGATCATGCCGTGGTCCGTCGTGAGGCCGGCGACGGCGTGCAGGGGGAGGATCAGCGCCGATGCTGCCGTGCCGGTCGAATGGCGGGCGCCGCCGACATCGCGTGAGACCACGGCGAGCCAGTCTGCTCCGAGAGCCTGGAGTGTGACCGGCAGCCGTCGTCCGTTCACGAGGTCGATCGTCGCGTCGGTGCTGGCGCTGCACAACGTCCGGAGGCGGGCGCGCAGGTCCAGCTTCGCGATGCGTAGTCGCTCGGACTCGGCGTCGAGCACGGCTCGCTCCGCCTCCCAATCCGACGCCAGCTGGCCTTCGAGGTCTTCGAACAGACGGTCCCAGTGCACCCGACAGAGCGTAGGCGACGAGGAGATCTCACGTACGAGTTATCCACATAGTTGCTCGATGCGCCCCCGGCGGGGGACGACGCGGTGCTGTACTGGCGGACTTCCAGACCTCCCCGACCGAGAGTCCGACATGATGCCTCACGAGTACTTCGCCGCCCAGCCCACGCCGACCAGCGAGCTTCCCGACCCCGCACCGCTCCTGCGGAGCCTCACCACCGGCGTCCTCGAGGCTCTCGCCGGAGTCAGGGAGGTCGATCAGCTCGCCCGCTGGCTCAGCGAGGATGCGTATCGGAGTCTGGTCACCAGAGTCAATCTCTCGGCGAGAGCGCGCAGCGCGCGGGGTGTCGCTCCGGCGCGACCGGCATTCGCGATCAGGTCGCTGCGCGTGGCCGAGCCGACCGACGGCGTGATCGAGGCCGTCGTCGTGGTGGCGGGGCCGGGGCGCACGCGCGCGGTCGCCGTCCGGCTGGACGGCATCGATCGGCGTTGGCGCGCGACGTCCTTGGCCATCCTCTGACGGATCTGACCGTAGGCTGGTGGGGTGTCAACCCTCAGTGATCTCGCCCATGCCCAGGGTCTCCTGACCGACAGTGATGTCGAGTGGCTGCACCGACTCGCCGGTGACGGGCAGCTCCTCGCCGACCTCGCGTCGGCGGACATCGTCATCTGGATTCAGACGGAGGACGGTACCTTCATCGCGGTCGCTCACGCGCGGCCGAGCGGGGCGGCGACGCTGTTCTACCGCGACATCGTCGGAGAGCGGGTACGACCGCAGTGGCGTACGCAGGTCCAGGGCGCCTTCGAGTCTGCGGAGATCGTGGACTCGTCGTCGCCGGACTGGTTCGAGGAGACTCCGACCAGGGTGCGCGCCGTGCCGATCGTGAGCGAGCGACGCGCAGCAGATGCCCCGCCCACCGTGATCGGCGTGGTGACCAGGCACACCAACCTCGGCGAGCTGCGCACCCCCTCTCGCCAGCAGATCACTTTCGACGAATGCGCGAACGATCTGTTCCGGATGATCGCGGACGGCAGCTTCCCCGACCTCGCCGCGCCGACCTCACCGCGTCGAGGCGCACCGCGTGCGTCGGACGGACTCATCCGGATCGACGTCGACGGGATCAGCACGTTCGCCAGCCCGAACGCACTCTCCGCCTTCAACCGCATGGGATTCGACGACGAGCTCGAGGGGGAGTCCCTCGCCGAGGTCACCACGCGGCTCGTCCCGCCCTCGCGGCAGGTCGACGAATCACTTCCCGTGGTGGTGACCGGGCGTGCTCCCTGGCGGACCGACATCGAGGCGCGTGGCGTCACGGTGTCGTTGCGCGCGATCCCGTTGAAGGACCACGGAACGCGCATCGGCGCGATCGTGCTCTGCCGCGACGTGTCGGAGCTGCGCCATCAGGAACAGGAGCTCATCACCAAGGATGCGACGATCCGCGAGATCCACCACCGGGTGAAGAACAACCTCCAGACCGTGGCGTCTCTCCTGCGGATCCAGGCGCGCCGCACCCACTCCGATGAAGCCCGAGATGCACTCACGCAGGCCATGCGTCGCGTCGATGCGATCGCGGTCGTGCACGACACCCTGGCTCAGGGGCTCACGCAGAAGGTCGATTTCGACGAGGTCTTCCACCGGGTGCTCAAGCTCGTGGCTGAGGTCGCCTCGGCGCCGAACACACGCGCGCGCACGCAGTCGACCGGGCGGTTCGGTGTGCTCCCGAGCGAGTATGCGACGCCCCTCGCCCTCGCGCTCACCGAGGTGGTCACGAACGCCGTCGAGCACGGCCTCGCCGGTCAGGAGGGCATCGTCACCATCGATGCCGCGCGGACCGAGGAGAATCTCCGTGTCACGGTGCGTGACACCGGCCTCGGTCTCCCCGAGGGGCGGATCGGTCAGGGGCTCGGCACGCAGATCATCCGCACCCTCATCCAGGGGGAGCTGGGTGGCACCATCGAGTGGCACGGAAGCGATGGAGAGGGCACAGAGGTGATCATCGACATCCCTCTGCGCTGGCTCGACCGCTGACCTGACGCACGCAGGGCAGACGAAAGCGGCCTGAGACCTCGTCTCAGGCCGCTTTCGTGCAGATTCAGGAGGCGCGGCGTGCGCGTGCGGCGCGACGCTTCAGAGCGCGGCGCTCGTCTTCGGAGAGACCGCCCCACACGCCGGAGTCCTGGCTGGTCTCCAGGGCGTACTGCAGACAGATCTCCGTGACTGTGCAGGTGGCGCAGACGGTCTTCGCCTTCTCGATCTGATCGACGGCCGGGCCGGTGTTCCCCACGGGGAAGAATAGCTCGGGGTCGACAGTCAGGCAGGCGGCCTTATCGCGCCAGTCCATGGGGGCTCCTCGGTGTGGATTTCAAGAGATGTCGCGATGCGACCTCTCGGATTCGGGTAGCAGTTCGGGTTCGGCTACCCTGGTGATGTGCGGACGGAATGCCCGCGATTTGTGATGCGAGCGAGATTGCTCGCCCCACGCCGCTGTGGGAGCACATGACTTTCTCTATTCTGTTACATGAAAACCGCGAAATCAAGGGTTTTCTCCTCTTTCGATGCTTGGGAGATGCTGTGCGCGCACCTGGAATCGCTCTCGCGGCAGCGGCGGTGCTCGCCGCGGAAGCAGCGGCGCTTCTCGTCTTCGCGGTCATCGAACTGGTCGGGCTCGGCGCCGGCGACGCGGCGTCGTTGCCGACCGCGCTGGCACTGATCGCGCTCACCTTCATCGGCGCCGCCGCACTCGTGGCGTTCGCGATCGGTGTTCGAAGCGGCAAGTCGTGGGCGCGATCAGGGGGAGTGGTGTTCCAGGTGCTCGCGGTAGCCCTCGCGCTGGCCTCCCTCACGCTGCAGCCGGTGTCGTGGGCATTCACCCTCGGGGTCGGGCTTCCCGGCCTGGTGGGCTTCGTGCTGCTGATCTCGAGCGCCCGACGCGAGGCCGAGCAGCGCCCGGCGGAGTGAGTTCCGGCGGCCGCTGAGCGCGAACTCAGCGCCGGGTGTCAGACGTCGATGCCGAGCTGCTTGCGCAGTCGCGCCACGTGACCGGTGGCCTTCACGTTGTACTGCGCGAGAGTGATCGTGCCGTCCTCGTCGAGGACGAAGGTGGAGCGGATGACACCCTCGACGAGCTTGCCGTAGTTCATCTTCTCGCCCCACGCGCCGTAGGCGGTGTGGGTCGCGTGGTCGGGGTCGCTCAGCAGCGGGAAGGTGAGTCCGTCGCGTTCGCGGAACTTCGTCAGGGTGGCCGGCTCATCGCGCGAGATGCCGACGACCCGGTAGCCCGCGCCCTGGAGCGACGAGATGCTGTCGCGGAAGTCGCAGGCCTCCGTGGTGCAGCCGGGCGTCATCGCGGCGGGGTAGAAGTACAGCACCGTCTTCTGGCCGCGCAGATCGGCGAGACGCACGGTCTTCCCGTCCTGGTCGAGAAGGGCGAATTCAGGGGCTGCGGTTCCGGGTTCGAGGCGCTGGGTCACGCCTCCAGCCTAACGTCCGGGAGCCTGCTCCGCTTTGTCTGCGAACGTCTGGAGCAGCCGCTGCAGGGAGTCGAGCCGCGCACGGCCGGTCTCGCCCAGCTCGCCCCGTTCCGCCGCTTCGATGAGGGCGCAGTCGGGGGCGTCCGCGAGGTGCGTGCACCCTCGGGGGCAGTCCTGGGCGATCGCCGCGAGCTCCGTGAACGCGGCCAGAATGTTCGCGGGATCCACATGGCCGAGACCGAACGAGCGGACGCCGGGGGTGTCGATCACCCAGCCGCTGCCACCGGCCCCCTCGTAACGCAGCGAGACGGTAGAGGAGGAGGTGTGGCGGCCGCGTCCGGTGACCTGGTTCACGTGTCCGGTGGCGCGCAGAGCCGTGGGCACGAGCGCGTTGACGAGGGTCGATTTGCCGACGCCCGAGTGGCCGACGAAGACCGTGGAGTGCCCGACGAGCGCTTCGCCGATCTCCTCGACGGGCATCTCGTCCTGAGCGCTGGTGAACACGCGCAGGTCGAGGCCGTCGAAGTGGGTGAGGAACTCCGACGGGTCGGCGATGTCGGTCTTCGTGACGACCAGGAGAGGACGTATCCCCGCATCCAGGGCAGCGACGAGGTAGCGGTCGACGAGACGGGCCCGCGGCTCGGGGTCGGCCGCGGCGACGACGACGAGCATCTGATCGGCGTTCGCGACGATGACGCGCTCGACCTGGTCGGTGTCGTCGGCGCTGCGACGCAGAAGGGAGGTGCGTTCCACGATGCCGACGATGCGGGCGAGCGTGCCCTCGTCGCCCGAGGTGTCTCCGACCACACGCGCCTGATCACCCGTGACGATCGGCATGCGGCGCAACTCCCGAGCCCTGGTGGTCGTGATCATGTGCTCGTCAGGGGTGTTCTCGTCCAGGAGAACCGAATACCGGCCGCGGTCGACGCCGAGGACCCTGCCCACCTGGGCGTCCTCGTGCGCGGGTCGGCGCTTGGTGCGCGGGCGGTTCGCCTTGGGGTTCGGACGCGTCCTGATGCTGCTCTCGTCGAAGTCCTCGAAGTCGTCATCGAGGTCGTCGCTGTCGTCGAGCCAGCTCACCATCAACCTCGCAGCATCCGCTCCCAGAGCATCGTGAACTCCGGGAGGGTCTTGGCGGTGGTTCCGATGTCGTCGATCTCGACACCCGGAACGCGCAGGCCGATCAGTGCGCCGGTCGTGGCCATCCGGTGATCGTGGTGTGCGGCCCAGCTGCCGCCGTGCAGCGGGCGCGGGATGATGCGGAGCCCGTCCGGGAGCTCCTCGGCCTCGCCGCCGAGTGCGCGGAGGTTGCCGATGAGTGCCGCGATCCGGTCGGTCTCGTGGAGGCGGATGTGGCCGATGCCACGGATGGTCGTCGGGGACTCCGCGAACGCGGCGAGGCCGACGAGGGTGGGAGTCAGCTCGCTCGCGGCGGAGAGATCGAGGTCGAGACCGCGAATGCCGGAGCCTGCGCGCACGGTGAGGGTGCCGCCGTGGCGACCCACGTGCGCTCCCGTGGCCTGGAGGATGTCCGGCAGCAGCGCACCCGGCTGCGTGGAGTGCGCCGGCCAGCCCGTGATGGAGACGGCGCCGCCGGCCACCAGAGCGGCGGCGAGGAACGGTGCGGCGTTGGAGAGATCCGGTTCGATCGCGATCTCCTTCGCGCGCGGCACGCCGGCCTCGACGAGCCACTCTCCGACGGCCGGACGCTCGATGCGGATGCCGCGGCGGCTCAGAGCCTCGATGGTCATGTCGATGTGCGGCAGGCTCGGCAGATGCTCGCCGACGTGGACGAGATGGAGCCCGACGTCGAATCGAGGAGCGGCGAGCAGGAGCCCGGAGACGAACTGACTCGACGCCGATGCGTCGATCTCGACTCGTCCGCCGCGGATGCGCCCGTGGCCGCGGATGGTGAACGGGAGCGACCAGGTTCCCTCGTCGTCGATGTCGACTCCGAGGTCCCGCAGGGCGCTGATCAGCCCACCCATGGGGCGATGGAGTGCGGTCTCATGCGCCGTGAGGTGCACGTCGTGCTGGGCGAGGCCCGCAAGCGGAGCGATGAAGCGCATCACGGTGCCCGCCTGGCCGCAGTCGATCGTCGTGCCCCCGCTGAGCTTCGCCGGGGTGACCACGAGGTCGGGGCCGAACTCGTGCCCGGCTTCCACCTCTTCGATGCCGACGCCCAGGGCGCGCAGGGCGTCCACCATGCGCGCGGAGTCGTCGGAGTGCAGGGGAGCGATCAGCCGGCCGGGGCCGTCGGCGATCGCGGCGATCATCAGCTCGCGATTCGTCAGCGATTTCGAGCCCGGGATCGTGAGCTCGGCGTGCACGGGCACGTCGGTGGTGGGCGCAGGATAGGTGCCCTGCACCCGGGAGGGGGAATACCTGTTGGCGCTCATCGGTTCTCACCTTAGTAAACGCAGGAAGCTTCGTCGCGAAAGACAGGCTCCTGAAAGCGAAGGAGAGAGCATGACGGCGACGTTGGAGCGCGAGGTGATCGACCTCAGCGGCCTAGACTGGCCGGTGATGGATGACACCGCAACCGCAGACATCGTCGGCGACCCTCGACGCGAGTTCGAGGAGCAGGCGATCCCTTTCATGGATCAGCTCTACGCCGCCGCGATGCGCATGACGCGCAACCCCGCTGACGCCGCCGACCTCGTGCAGGAGACGTTCGTCAAAGCCTATGGCTCCTGGTCGACGTTCTCGCAGGGGACCAACCTCAAGGCGTGGCTGTACCGCATCCTCACGAACACGTACATCAACATCTACCGCAAGCGCCAGCGCGAGCCGTTCCAGGGCACGATCGACGAGCTCGAGGACTGGCAGCTGGGCGGTGCGGAATCCACGACCGCTTCGCACAGCCGCTCCGCCGAGGCGGAGGCCATCGACCGGATGCCGGCCTCGGTGGTCAAGGATGCGCTGCAGGCCGTGCCGGAGGACTTCCGGCTCGCGGTGTACCTCGCCGATGTCGAGGGCTTCGCGTACCAGGAGATCGCCGACATCATGAAGACCCCCATCGGCACCGTGATGAGCCGTCTGCATCGTGGCAGGCGGATGCTGCGGGAGCTGCTGGCAGATTACGCCGCCGAGCGGGGCATCGCGGCGGCTGAGACGAGGAGCAAGAAATGAGCGACTGCGGCTGCGACAAAGCGCGTCAGGATCTGGAGGAGTACCTCCGCAACGAGGTGTGCAAGACCGAGCACACCGAGATCCGTGAGCACCTCGAGCATTGCCCGTCCTGCCGTGATGAGGCGCTCGTGGCCACGACCCTCACCGAGGTCATCGCCCGTGCCTGCAAGGAGACTGCTCCCGAGCAGTTGCGCGACCAGGTTTTCGCTCGGCTGCGCGAAGCTCAGGCTGCCCAGCACTGACCCCGCGTCCGAGCCCGTCGGTAGTGTGGATGGATGAGCTCCATCGATGCGCGGGACGTGCCCGCAGACACCACCTCGACTGAACGACTGGCCGCCGCCGGACTCGAGTACCGCGTCGTCGATCTGACCGATGACGCGAGCGCCGTGGCATTCCAGCGTGCGGTGGACCGCGGTTTCCTCGGTGCCGAACCGAGCAGCGAGATGCTCGCGCAGGTCACGAAGACCTTCGCGGCCCGACGCAACATCGGCGTGTTCGAGAAGACGGCACCGGAAGCTGCGCTGCCGGTCGCGACCACCAACGCGTGGGTGACTCCACTCACGCTTCCCGGAGGCGGCGAGATCGGCATGTGGGCGATCAGCATCGTCACCGTCGCGGCGACCCATCGGCGCCGGGGCATCGCGAGAGCCCTCCTCGAGGGCGAGCTGCGGGCCGCAGCATCCGCCGGTGTCGCCGTCGCTGGGCTCACGGTGACGGAGGCGACGATCTATGGGCGCTACGGGTTCGGCTCGGCCGTCCCGGTCGCGCGACTGACCGTGGACACGCGACGAGCAGGGTGGGGCGGCGAGACTCCGCCCGGGCACCTGGAGTACGTGGACCGCGAGACGCTCGCCGCCGACCTCGGGGCTGTCCACGAGCGCGCGCGTCGGCGGACAGCCGGACAGATCCCCGGCTGGCGCGGTCGCTGGGAGGGGTATGCGGGCGTCGCACCGACCGCCGATCGGGATCAGGCCCGTGGCGTGCGCTACCTCGACGAGCACGGTGTGCTCCGAGGGGTCATGGCATACGCCGTGAGTGAGGCGAACGGCACGTTGCGGTTCCGTCTGGACGTGCGGCTGCTCGTCGCCGAGACCGCCGAGGCGCGCGCCGCGCTGTGGCGTTTCGCGCTGCAGCACGACCTCGTCGACGAGGTCGTCGCCGACCTCCGTCCCCTCGACGATCCGCTGCTGTGGCTCGTCGCCGACCCCCGCGGTGTGAAGCAGGAGGTGCATGACCACGGGTGGCTGCGCATCCTCGATCTCCCGGCCGCGCTGACCGCGCGACGCTACTCTGCTCCGCTCGACACGGTGCTGCGCGTCGAGGACTCCCTCGGATTCACGAACGGCGACTGGCGGTTGCACATCGACGAGTCCGGTGAAGCGACGGTCGAGGTCGCCGAGGGCAGCACGGCCGACATCGTGCTCGACGTGTCGGCGCTGTCCTCGCTGTACGCCGGGGGAGTCCGCGCGGCATCTCTGCACGGCGCCGGTCGCATCTCGGGTGACGCGGCGGCCGTCGAGGCGCTCGATCGCGCGCTGATCGCCTTCCCGGTGCCGTCTCTCGACATCTGGTACTGAACCGGAACGAGAAAAGGCGCCCCGACCGCGGTCGGGGCGCCCTTTCTCATCGATGGATCAGCCGAGTGTGACGGCCGAACGGATCAGTGCGGCCTGCTCGGCGGCATGCACCTTGGACGATCCCGTCGCAGGCGACGCGGATGCCGTGCGGGCGACGGGGCGGAAGGACCGGTCTCCGGGGACGTCGGCGAAGGCGAGCGCGAGGAACGGCCATGCGCCCTGGTTCTCCGGCTCCTCCTGCACCCACACCAGCTCGGCGTTCGGGTAGGAGTCGGTGATGGCCTTGAGCTCGTCGATCGGCGTCGGGTAGAGCTGCTCGAGCCGGACGAGGGCGACCTCGGGGTTCGGGTTCTTGTCGAGTTCGGCGCGCAGATCCCAGTGCACCTTGCCCGAGTGCACGAGGACGCGCTTCACAGCGGAGCGGTCGAGACCGCGGTCGTCATCGATCACCGGCTCGAACCGGCCCTGGGTGAAGGCCTCGACCGGGCTCGTCGCGCCGCGCAGACGCAGCATCGCCTTAGGCGTGAAGACGATGAGCGGCTTGCGAGGACGGGCATAGGCCTGGCGGCGCAGCAGGTGGAAGTACGACGCTGGGGTCGACGGACGCGAGACGATCATGTTCTCCTGCGCGCACATCTGCAGGAAGCGCTCGATGCGCGCCGACGAGTGGTCAGGTCCCTGGCCCTCGTAGCCGTGGGGGAGGAGCAGCGTCACGCTGGACTGCTGTCCCCACTTCTGCTCGGCCGCCGAGATGTACTCGTCGATGACGGACTGGGCGCCGTTGACGAAGTCGCCGAACTGCGCCTCCCAGAGCACGAGTGCCTCGGGAGCTTCGACCGAGTAGCCGTATTCGAACCCGAGGGCGGCGTACTCGCTGAGGAGCGAGTCGTAGACGAAGAAGCGGCCCTGCGCATCGGACAGATTCGACAGCGGCAGCCATTCCTGGCCGTTCGCACGGTCGTGCAGAGTGGCGTGTCGCTGGACGAACGTGCCACGACGGGCATCCTGTCCGGCGAGACGCACCGGGGTGCCCTCGACCAGAAGCGAGCCGAATGCGAGAAGCTCGCCGAAGCCCCAGTCGATACCGCCGCTGCGGCTCATGTCGAGGCGCTTCTCCAGCAGCTGCTGGATCTTCGGGTGCACCGTGAAGCCCTCGGGCTTGTTCACGAACGCGTCGCCGATGAGCTGGATGACCTCACCCGGCACGCCCGTGACCTCGGGCGCTCCGACCTGGTCTTCCACCGGAGGCAGCTCCGGCGCGATCGGCGTCGCCCCGGTCTCTGCCGCGTGGGTCTCGGCGAAGGCGATCTCGAGACGGTTCTGGAAGTCCGCCTTGGCCTCGTCGTACTCCTGCTCCGTGATGTCGCCACGGCCGACGAGCGACTCGGTGTACAGGCGGCGGACAGACCGCTTCGCCTGGATCAGGTCGGTCATCAGCGGCTGCGTCATCGAGGGGTCGTCCCCCTCGTTGTGACCGCGTCGGCGGTAGCACACGAGGTCGATCACGACGTCGCGGTGGAAGCGCTCGCGGTACTCGAACGCGAGCTGCGCGACGTGGATGACGGCCTCGGGGTCGTCGCCGTTCACATGGAACACCGGTGCCTGGATGGTCTTCGCCACGTCGGTGGAGTACACCGAGGTGCGTCCGTCGTTCGGGGTCGTCGTGAAGCCGACCTGGTTGTTCACCACGACGTGGATCGTGCCGCCGGTGCGGTAGCCGCGCAGCTGCGACATCTGCAGCGTCTCGACGACGACGCCCTGGCCGGCGAAGGCCGCGTCGCCGTGGACGAGGATCGGCAGCCAGGCGAACGTGCCGATCGGCTTGCGGTCCTGCTTGGCGCGGACGATGCCTTCCAGCACGCCGTCGACCGTCTCGAGGTGTGACGGGTTCGCCGCGAGGTAGACCGGCAGCTCGGACTTGTCGTCGGCGACGAAGGTGCCCTCGGTGCCGAGGTGGTACTTCACGTCGCCCGAGCCACGCTGGTTGCCGGGGGTCTGGGTGCCCTCGAACTCGCGGAACACCTGGCCGTACGTCTTGCCGGCGATGTTCGTCAGCACGTTGAGGCGGCCGCGGTGGGCCATGCCGATCGCCGCACCCTCGAGTCCGGAAGTCGCTGCGCCCTGGAGGATCTCGTCGAGCAGCGGGATCAGCGACTCGCCGCCCTCGAGCGAGAAGCGCTTCTGGCCGACGAACTTCGTCTGCAGGAAGGTCTCGAACGCCTCGGCCTCGTTCAGCTTGCGGAGGACCCGCAGCTGCTCGTCGTGGCCGGGCTTCTGGTACTTGACCTCGACCTTCTCCTGGAACCAGCGGCGTTGCTCCGGATCCTGGATGTGCATGTACTCGATGCCGAGCGTGCGGCAGTACGAGTCGCGGAGCACACCGAGGATGTCGCGGAGCTTGGCGATGCGCCGACCGCCGAACCCGCCGGTGACGAACTCGCGGTCCAGGTCCCAGAAGGTGAGCCCGTGGCTCTCGATCTCGAGGTCGGGGTGTGAGCGCTGCTGGTACTCGAGCGGGTCGATGTCGGCCATCAGGTGGCCGCGCACGCGGAAGGAGTTGATGAGCTCCTGCACTCGGGACTGCTTGTCGACGCGCTCGGCGAGGTCGACCGCGATGTCGGGGTTCCAGCGGATGGGGGCGTACGGGATGCGGAGCGCCGCGAAGATGTCGTCGTAGAAGCCGCGCTGGCCGATGAGCAGCTCATGCACCTTCTTGAGGAACTCGCCCGAGCCTGCACCCTGGATGACACGGTGGTCGTAGGTGCTGGTGAGCGTGATCGTCTTGCCGATCGCCAGTTCGTTGAGCGTCTTGTCGCTCGCGCCCTGGAACTCGGCGGGGTACTCGAGGGCTCCGGCACCGATGATGCAGCCCTGGCCCTTCATCAGCCGCGGCACGGAGTGCACGGTGCCGATGCCGCCGGGGTTGGTGAGGGACACGGTGGTGCCCTGGAAGTCAGCGGCGGTGAGCTTGTTGCCGCGGGCGCGGGTGACCAGGTCTTCGTACGCGCTGAGGTACTCGGTGAACGACAGCGTGTCGGCGCGCTTGATGCTGGGCACCATGAGAGCGCGCGTGCCGTCGGGCTTGGGCAGGTCGATGGCGATGCCGAGGTTGACGTGCGCAGGGGCGACCACCGAGGGCTTGCCGTCGATCTCGGCGTAGAACACGTTCTGGCTGCGGAACTCGTCGAGCGTGCGGATGAGCGCCCACCCGATGAGGTGGGTGAAGCTGATCTTGCCGCCGCGGGTGCGCGCCATGTGGTTGTTGATGACGATGCGGTTGTCGATCATCAGCTTCGCGGGCACGGTGCGCACGCTGGTCGCGGTCGGGACGGTCAGCGACTCGTCCATGTTCGCGGCGAGGGTCTTCGGCAGGCCGCGCAGCGGAGTGACCTTGTCCTCCTCGACGGGCTCGACGGCCTCCTTCGACTCGGGCTTGGGCGCGGGCTTGGGTGCCTGTGCCGGGATCGGCGCGGCGGCCGCGGGCTTCGCGGTCGTGCGGGCGACCGGCTGCGAGCCGATCACGGGGATCGGGGCGGTCACCGGATGTGCCGACGTGTCCGCAGCGGCGGGTGCCGATGAGGAGGTATCCGAGTGGTACTTCTCGAGGATCGGCCACCACTCCTTGTCGACGGAGTCGCGGTTCACTTTGAACTGCTCGTAGAGCTCTTCGACGAGCCAGGAATTGGCTCCGAACCCCCCGTCGCCGTTGACGCCGGTCACCTGGTTCGACACTCTCGATCGCCCTCTTTCATCGCTGAAGCTCTCTGGTGCGGACGTCGACGCAGGATGCGTTCGGATCCGCACACTCTCGACCAACAAGCCTAACGTGTTTCGCTCGGGGAATCGTCGGAAGCCACGCGCCCACACGGCTGCGATCTGGGTACCGTGGAGACATGGAGTTCTCTGGAGCGCAGCCGACCGTCGACCTGACCTACTCGGACGTCTTCCTGGTGCCGCGGAGATCCGGGGTCACCAGCCGTCTCCAGGTCGATCTGGCACCGCTGGACGGCACCCCGGCGACTCTTCCGATCGTCGCCTCGAACATGAACTCCGTGACCGGCCCCAGAATCGCGGCGGTGCTCGCCCGCCGAGGCGCGCTCGGCGTGCTTCCCCAGGATCTGCCGCTGCAGGATCTCGATTCCGCGATCCGTGACGTGAAAGCCCAGCCGGTCCTCTGGGACACCCCGATCGTGCTCCCGCCCGAGGCATCCGTCTCGGACGCGCTCCGCCTGCTCCCGGCCGCTGTCGGTCACGGGATCGTGGTCGCGCAGGGCGCCGCGCCGATCGAGGTCGGACGGATCCTCGGCGTGCTCCCGGCCACAAGACTCGCCACCGCGCTGCCGGATGCCCAGCTCGGAGATCTCGTTCACCGCGGGACACCGTCGATCGACGCGGACGACATCGGTTCGGAGCGGCACGCCTTCGACGTCATCACGGACGCCGACGTCGAGATGGTGACGGTGGTCCACCACGGACATCTCGTGGGCACCCTGAGCGCGCGCAGTGCACTGCGCTCCACCCTGTACCGTCCGGCGGTCGATGCCGACGGAAGACTGGCTGTGGCCGCGGCCGTCGGCATCAACGGCGATGTCGCGGCGAAGGCCAAGGCGCTCGCCGGAGCAGGCGTCGACGTGCTGGTCGTCGACACGGCGCACGGCCATCAGGAGGGCATGCTGCGCGCTCTGCGTGCGGTCGCCGAGCTCGACCTCGGACTGCCCATCGTCGCCGGCAACATCGTCACCGCCGACGGCGTCGCCGATCTGGTCGACGCGGGCGCGACGATCCTCAAGGTGGGCGTGGGACCCGGGGCGATGTGCACCACACGAATGATGACCGCGGTCGGACGCCCCCAGTTCTCCGCCGTGCTCGAGACCGCCCGGGCCGCCAAGGAGCTCGGCGCCCATGTCTGGGCCGACGGCGGCGTGCGGTACCCCCGCGACGTGGCACTCGCGCTCGCGGCCGGCGCGGCATCCGTCATGGTCGGCTCGTGGTTCGCCGGCACGATCGAGGCGCCGGGGGAGCTGCAGCGCGACAGCGACGGTCGCTTGTTCAAGGAATCCTGGGGCATGGCGTCGACCAAGGCGGTGCAGGCGCGCTTCGGCAGACTCGACGCCTACGAGCGGGCTCGCAAGGAGCTCTTCGCCGAGGGCATCTCCTCGTCCAAGATCTATCTCGACCCGCTGCGGCCCGGCGTGGAGGATCTGCTGGACATGATCACCTCGGGCGTGCGCTCGTCGTTCACCTATGCCGGCGCCTCGTCCGTGCCGGAGTTCCACGATCGCGCGCTGGTCGGACTCCAGTCGGCAGCCGGGTACGAAGAGGGCAAGGCGCTGCCCGTCAGTTGGTGATCGCGAGCGCGAGCACAGTCGTCTTCTGTACAATCGTCCGCATAATGGACGACCCTCCCAGTTGCAGAACATCGCCCCACTGTCCGCCTCTCTCGCAGGAGAGGAACCGCTGATGGACTACATCATGTTGGGCGTGGGGCTCCTTCTCACGGTCGGCACCGGCCTCTTCGTCGCCAGCGAGTTCGCGTTGGTTAACCTCGACCGCGCCGAGCTCGAAGCGCGACAGGCCAGAGGTGAATCCCGGCTCTCGCTCACGATCGGCGCCCTCCGGCACACGTCCACGCATCTCTCCGCAGCACAGCTCGGAATCACGCTGACGACGCTGCTCACCGGTTACACGATGGAGCCGGCGCTGTCGAACCTGCTGCGTCCGACGCTTGTCGCCTGGAGCATCCCGGAGGCGGCGGTCGCGCCCATCGCGACGATCGTGGCGATGCTCGTGGCCACCGTGCTGTCGATGATCCTCGGCGAACTCGTGCCGAAGAACTTCGCGCTCGCCCTGCCGCTGGCGACGGCGAAGCTCGTCATCCCCTTCCAGGTCGCCTTCACGACCGTCTTCAAACCGGCCGTGGTCGTGCTCAACGGCAGCGCCAACGGCGTGTTGCGGAGCATGGGGATCGAGCCGAAGGAAGAGCTCTCCGGCGCCCGCAGCGCGGAGGAGCTCTCCTCGCTCGTGCGACGCTCCGCCAGTGCGGGACTGCTGGAGGCCGACACCGCGACGCTGCTCGACCGCACCCTGATGTTCTCCCGGCTGACCGCCGCCGACGTGATGACCGCACGGCCGAGCATGCACGCGATCGCCGCCGGTGACTCGGTGGACGACGTCATCCAACTCGCGCGGCGCACCGGGCACAGCCGCTTCCCGGTCTACGACGACGATCTCGACGACATCACCGGCGTCGTGCACCTCAAGGCAGCCATCTCGGTGCCGCGTGATCGCCGGACCGAGGTCCCGGTCGGTGCTCTGGCGACCGAGCCGCTGCGCGTGCCCGAGACCGTGCACGTGGACGCCCTGATCTCCGAGCTCCGTGCTCGCGGGTACCAGCTCGCCGTCGTCGTCGACGAGTACGGCGGGACGGCGGGGCTCGTCACGCTCGAAGACCTCGTCGAGGAGCTGGTCGGCGAGGTCGCCGACGAGCACGACCGCACCAGGGCCGGAGTCATCCGCAACCGGGAGGGCGTGACCTTCCCCGGCGAGCTGCGGCCCGATGAGCTGCGCCGTCGTGCCGGCGTGGAGGTGCCGGAGGGCGACGTCTACGACACGGTCGGCGGCTACGTCATGAGCGTGCTCGAGCGTGTGCCCTCGGTCGGCGACGAGGTGCCGCTCGACAGCGGCATCCTCCAGGTCGTCCGCATGGACGGCCGGCGCGTCGATCGCGTCCGCTACGTTCCGAGTCCGCTCGACGGGGGAGAGGAGACCACCCGATGAACGATTGGGGAGGACTCGCCTGGCTCGTCGTGCTTCTGATCGCCAACGCCTTCTTCGTCGGCGGGGAGTTCGCGGTGATCTCGGCTCGGCGGTCGCAGATCGAGCCACGCGCAGACCAGGGCTCGCGTGCGGCGAAGACGGCCCTGTACGCGATGGAGCACGCGACTCTGATGCTCGCGACCTCGCAGCTCGGCATCACGATCTGCTCGCTCCTGATCCTGAACGTCTCGGAACCCGCGATCCACCACCTGCTCGCCGTGCCGCTGCATGCGCTCGGCTGGCCGGACGGTGCCGTCGACGCGGTCTCGTTCGCGATCGCGCTGCTGATCGTCTCGTTCCTGCACGTCGTGTTCGGCGAGATGGTGCCGAAGAACCTCGCGTTCTCGGTGCCGGATCGTGCCGTGCTGATCCTGGCTCCGCCGCTGGTGTGGGTGTCGAAGGTCTTCATGCCGGTGATCTGGGTGCTCAACGCCGCCGCCAACGGTGTGCTGCGCCTCTTCCGGGTGGAGCCGAAGAACGAGGCGGCCTCCACGTTCACGCTCGACGAGGTCGCGACCATCGTGAGCCAGTCGCGACGTGAGGGCCTGCTGATGGACACCGCGGGAACGGTCGCCGCCGCGGTCGAGTTCACCGACAAGAAGGCACGGGACGTCGCCGTGCCTCTGGGCGATCTGGTGACCCTGCCGCAGTCGACCACGCCGGACGACATCGAGAAGGCCGTCTCACGCTACGGGTTCTCCCGCTACGTGATCGTCGACGACGAAGCCGTACCGATCGGGTATGTCCACCTGAAGGACATCCTGCGTGCATCCGAAGGGCCGGACGCCGAGACGAAGATGATCCAGCCGGTCCCTGCCAAGCGCATCCACCACATGGTGCCGGTGCAGGAGGACACGGATCTGGAGGATGCCCTCGCGGTGATGCGCCGCGCGGGCCGCCACCTCGCGAAGGTGCGCGACGCGCAGGGGCACACCACCGCCGTGCTGTTCCTGGAGGACATCCTGGAGGAGCTGGTCGGCGAGGTGCAGGACGCGACGCGTCGCTTCCGCGGACGCTGATCCGGACTGACGCACGAAGGCCGCCGACCCGGGAGGATCGGCGGCCTTCGTCGCGTGTGCGCCTGCTCAGCGCCAGCGTGCGCGTTCGTACTGCGGGGGCCAGGCGACCTCCGCACCGAGCTCGTGGGCGGCGCGGAGGGCGAAGTGCGGGTCACGCAACCACTCCCGGCCCGCGAAGATCACATCCGCCGCGCCGTCGGCGAGCACCTGCTCCGCCTGGGCCGACGCGGTGATGAGCCCGACCGCGGACACCGGGATGCGCCCGCCCTGGCGCACCGTCTCAGCGAGCGGCACCTGATACCCGGGGAACACTTCGATGCTCTGATGCGCCACGAGGCCGCCGCTGGAGACGTCGATCAGGTCGGCCCCGTGCTGCGACGCCCAGTCGCCGACGATCGTCGCCTCTTCCGGGGTGAAGCCCCCGTCCGCATGGTCGGTGGCCGAGATGCGTACGAGCAGCGGCACCTCGGTGCCGGCGGTGGCACGAACGGCGTCGACCACGCGGAGCAGCAGCCGGGCGCGATTCTCGAGCGAGCCCCCGTACTCGTCCTCGCGCAGGTTCGACAGCGGCGAAAGGAACTGGTGCAGGAGGTAGCCGTGCGCCCCGTGGATCTCGATGACGTCGAAGCCGGCGTCGAGCGCGCGGCGCGTGGCGGACGCGAAGGCCTCGACCACACGGTCTATGCCCGCCGGGTCGAGTGACACCGGTTCCTCGAAGCCGTCGAACGCGACGGCCGAGGGCGCGGTGGTCGTCCAGCCGCCGTCCTCCTGCGGGACGGAGCCGCGCAGAGGAGCCCAGGGCCACCAGGTCGAGGCCTTCCGACCCGCGTGCGCGAGCTGGATGCCGGCGTGCGCTCCGCGGTCGTGGATGGCCTGGACGATCGGCGCGAGCGCGTCGCGCTGGTCGTCGTTCCAGAGGCCGAGGTCACGAGGGGAGATCCGCCCCTCGGGGACGACCGAGGTGGCCTCGGCGACGATCAGCCCGGCGCCGCCCGAGGCGAACTGGGCGAGGTGGGCGTGGTGCCACTCCTGAGCGACGCCGTCGACGGCGCTGTACATGCACATGGGCGAGACCCAGAGGCGATTGCGGAACGTGACGGATCGGATGCTCAGTGGGGAGAAGAGAAGACTCACCGTTCGACGCTACCCCCGCGGGCGTGCGTCTCGGGCCGTCGCACTAACGTGGAGTCATGATCGAGGTGCGGGAGTGGTCACGCAGCGATACGGCGCGCCTGTTCCGTGCGCCCACGGCGGAGGACGACAAGTACGCCCGCGGGGTCGTGGCGCTGCGTACCGGATCTCCCGCATACCCCGGCGCCGCGGTGCTCGGAGTCGAGGCGGCGTGGCGGTCCGGAGCGGGGTTCGTGCGGTACGTGGGCGCGGAACGGGTGGCGGACGCCGTCCTGGCTCGGCGACCCGAGACCGTCGTAGGAGCGGACATCGGCAGTTCGCGCGTCGGAGCCTGGGTGATCGGCTCCGGCACGGATCCGATGCACCGCACGGACGCGGAGAGCGTCGCGCTCCGTGAGATCCTCGCCGGTGCGGTCCCCGTGGTCATCGATGCGGGTGCCCTGGACCTCGCGCCGGGAGCGCGGGCGCCGTTCCTCGTCACCCCGCACGCACGGGAGTTCACCCGGTTGCAGGAGCGCCTCCGCGTGCAGCCCCACGACGACGAAGACGACGAGCGGGCGGATGCGGCGCGGCAGGTGGCCGCGAAGATCGGTGGCACCGTGCTGCTCAAGGGAGCGCGGACGTTGGTCGCCGACCCCGACGGAGCCGTCATCGCCGTCGAAGCGGGAACGGGGTGGCTGGCGACGGCCGGCACCGGAGACGTGCTCGCCGGCGTGCTCGGAGCGGTGTCGGCCGCGAACCCCGGAGCGACGCTCGCCGAGGTCGCCGCCGCCGGGGCCTGGCTGCATGGTCATGCCGCGCGGATCGCGGCCGGGACGCTCGCCGGCGGCCCGGGGCACCCGATCGTGGCGATGGACGTGGCGGAGGCGCTGCCGCAGGCGATCCAGGACGTCCTGGGGTGAGCCGCGACTCGACGACGAGGGCGCTCGTCCTGTGGGGCGCGTTCCTCCTCGTCCACCTGCTCACCGCTCTGCTCGGGTGGGTGTATCCGAGCCAGCCCATGGGTGATGTCGTTCTCGTGTACGAGCCGTGGGCGTCGGCGGCTCTCGGCGGTGGACCGATCGTCGGCATCACCGAGACGTGGGTCTACCCCCAGCTCGCGTTGGTGCCCATGCTGCTCGCCGCCGGACTCGCCGCGCCTCTGGTTCCCGTGCTCGGCGTCTCGAGCGCCTACCTCGTCGGCTGGGCCGTGCTGGTCATCGTCCTCGATGCGATCGCCTTCGGTGTACTCATCGGGCGATCGCCCTCGCACGCGAGGCGGGTCGCTGCCTGGTTCTGGTGTGGAGCCGTCTTGCTACTCGGTCCGATCGCGCTGTACCGGATCGACGCGATCACCGTGCCCCTCGCCGTGATGGGCGGACTCTGGCTCGTCGCGCGACCGATGATCGCCGCCGCCCTGTTGACGGCTGGCGCCTGGATCAAGATCTGGCCCGGCGCCCTCGTCGTGGCTGCGGTCGTCGCGGTCCGCGCGCGGTGGCGCGTGCTGCTCGCCGCGATCATCGTCACGGGCGGCGTCGTGTTGCTGCTGGTGCTGTTCGGCGCCGACACGGAGATCCTCGGGTTCCTGACCGAGCAGACCGGGCGCGGGCTGCAGATCGAGGCGGTGGCGGCGACGCCGTTCCTCTGGCTCGCTGTCGCGGGTGCGGCACGCGTCGAGTACAGCTTCGAGATCCTCACCTTTCAGGTGACGGCGCCGGGAGTGGATGCCATCGCCGCGGCCCTCACTCCGCTGATGATGATCTGCGTGCTGGTGGTCGCGGCGATCGGCGCGGTGAAGGCGATGCGCGGTGCCGCCTTCCCCCGGCTGTTTCCTCCGCTCGCCCTCACGCTCGTGACGCTGCTCATCGTCACCAACAAGGTCGGCTCGCCCCAATTCCAGACCTGGCTCATCGCGCCGGTGATCCTGTGGATCGTGCTCGATCGCGCCAGATCGCGCACACCCGCGGTCATCGTGCTCGCGCTCTGCCTGCTCACCTGTCTCGTGTATCCGCTCGGCTACGACGCCCTGCTGCGCGCCGAGGCGCTTCCCGTCGCGGTGCTCACCGTGCGGAACCTCCTTCTCATCGTCCTGCTCGTCCTCGGCATCCGCGCTCTCCTGCGCGTGCCCGTCCGTCATCCGAAACTCCAGGAGTGAACCCATGCTGATCGCCTTCTCCGTCGCCCCGAGCGGCACACCCGCCGAAGGAACCGAGCGAACCGATGCCTCCGTGCACGACGCGGTGGCCGCGGCTGTGCGCGTGGTGCGCGAGTCGGGGCTGCCGCATCGCACGACGAGCATGTTCACCGAGATCGAGGGTCCCGACTGGGACACGGTGATGGACGTCGTCAAGCGTGCCACCGAGGCGGTCATGCCGTTCGGGTCGCGGGTGTCGCTCGTGCTCAAGGCCGACATCCGCCCCGGGTACTCGGGCGAGCTCGACGCGAAGATCGAGCGCCTCGAGGCAGCGATCGAGGAGTCGGATGACTGATCGGCGCGCTCCTGCCGAGGTCCGGACACGTCCGGCTGTCGACGATGACGCCGAGTGGATCGCCGAGCTGCGGGCGATCGTGCTCCGGTCTGATCTGACGCGGCTCGGTCGCTATGACGATGCGCGGGTGCGGCAGCGATTCCGGGACGCGTTCGCGCCGACGGAGACGCACATCATTGTCGTGGACGGACAGGACGTCGGCTCCGTCGCGCTCCGTGACGAAGGCGGGTCGCGCTGGCTGGAGCACTTCTACATCGCTCCTTCGCACCAGGGGCGCGGCGTCGGAGGACGCATCCTGACGATGCTGCTGGACGACGACGTGCTCCATCGGCTCAACGTGCTCCAGGGCAGCCCTGCCCGGGCGCTCTATGAACGCCACGGGTTCGTTCTCGAGCGGCAGGACGAGGTCGACGTCTTCATGTTGCGTGAGCGGACGAGCACGGACGGCGTGGCGTCGGACGGCCGCTAGGCTGTACCGGTGAATCCCTCGACTGAATCGAGGGGTGCGGCGAAGTGGGCGCTCCTCTCTCTCGCCATCGGCAGCTTCGGCATCGGCATGACCGAGTTCGTGGTCATGGGTCTGCTGCCCAACATCGCCGCCGACCTGCTGCCCTCGCTCTGGGCCACCAGCCAGGAAGACGCGCTGAGCCAGGCCGGTTGGCTGATCTCGCTGTACGCGCTGGGCGTGGTGGTCGGTGCGCCGACCATCGCCGGATTCGTCGCGCGCTTCCCGCGGCACCGGGTCATGATCGTGCTGGCCCTCGCGCTGACGGTCTTCAACGCGCTCACAGTCATCTTGCCCACGTTCGAACTGGTCGCCGCCTCCCGGTTCCTGGCAGGGCTCCCGCATGGCGCGTACTTCGGCATCGGCGCCCTGGTCGCGGCCGACGTCATGGGTCCGGGGAACCGTGCCAAGGGCGTGGCATTCATCCTCACGGGACTGACGGTCGCCAACGTGGTCGGCGTGCCGCTCGGCACGTTCCTCGGACAGGTGTGGGGATGGCGCGCGGCGTTCGCCGTCGTCGCGATCGTGTTCGCGTTGGCGACGGTCTTCATCGCGGTGTTCGTGCCGCAGCACCCCGGTGATCCCGGACGCACGATGCGCCAGGAACTCCGGGTCTTCCGCATCCCGCAGGTGTGGTTCACACTCGGCGTCGGTGCGATCGGTTTCGGTGGCTTCTTCGCCGTCTACAGCTACATCGCGCCTCTCGTGACCGAGGTCGCCGGGTCGCCGGACTGGGCGGTGCCCATCGTCCTGGTACTCATGGGCCTCGGCATGACCGCGGGAAACCTCGTCGGCGGCCACCTGGCAGACATCGACCTGCGCCGCACCCTGCTCTACGGACTCGCGGCGCTCGTCGTCGTCCTCGGCCTCCTCGCGGTGCTGGCCTTCTGGATCGTGACGCTGGGGCTGCTGGTCTTCGTGGTCGGGTTCGTGTCGTCGGTGCTGAGCCCGACGATCCAGACGGGTCTGATGGATGTGGCCGAAGACAACCAGTCGATCGCCGCGGCGATGAACCACTCCGCCCTCAACATCGGGAACAGCCTGGGCGCTTTCCTCGGTGGGCTCGTGATCGCGGCAGGCTGGGGCTTCACGGCGCCCGCATGGACCGGTGCCGCGCTCGCCGTGGCGGGATTGCTGATCGCCCTGCTGTCCTACCGCGTGGACGCGCGTCGGCCCGCGGCCAGGGAACGCGTCGCATCGTAGAGTGACGGGGTGATCACGCCCGATTCGTCCTTGCCCGTCGCCGGCACGGTCGTGCTGCTGCGCGCAGCCGACCCCGGCTTCGAAGTGCTGCTGATGCGGCGTCCCGATCGTGGATCATTCGCGGGCGCGTGGGTCTTCCCCGGCGGCAAGGTCGAGCCGGCCGATCGGCGTGACGGTGACGAAGAGGTCGAGGACGCGCGTCGTGCCGCGATCCGAGAGACCTTCGAAGAGGTCGGGGTCGTCGTCGAGGAGCTGGTGGCGTTCTCCCAGTGGCATCCGCCGGTCGAGGCGCCCACGCGCATCCGCACCTGGTTCTTCCTCGCTGAGGCGCCGTCCACCGATCCCTCACCGTCCGAAGACGAGGTGGCCGAGATCGCCTGGGTCCGGCCGGCCGAGGCTCTGGCGCGGCACGGTGCCGGGGAGTGGATGCTGTACCCGCCGACCTGGATCACGCTGCATCAGCTGTCGGCCTTCACCGACGTTCCATCCGCGTTGGCGTCCGGCGGCGCCGTGCAACTGTTCCAGACCCGTGTTCTGGGTTCGGGCGCCGCGCAGGCGTTCGCGTGGGAGCAGGGGCGTCTCGAGGCGGGCGAACTGCCGTGGCGGTTCTTCCCGGGCTGAGCGACGCGGATCAGCTCTCGAGCAGCCGCCGCAGGTTCGCGCCGACGATCTCGGTCTCGATGAGGAAGCCGTCGTGCCCGAAGTCGCTGGAGACCACCACGGCCTCCCCGTCGATCACGTTCCGGATGCTGCGGGCGATGCGCTGCTGTCCGTCGACGGGGAACAGTCGGTCGCTGTCGATGCCGAGGACGAGCGTGGTGGCTGTGACGGCGTGCAGCGCCTCTTCGACACCGCCGCGCCCGCGCCCGACATCGTGCGAGTTCATGGCCTCGACGAGCGTGATGTAGCTGTTCGCGTCGAAGCGACGGGTGAACTTGTTGCCGTGGAAATCGAGGTACGACTCCACGGCGAAACGTCCGCCGTGACCGAGAGGTGAGACATCCGACTGCCACGACCGCTGGAAGCGCTGGTTCAGCTCGATCGGGCTGCGGTAGTTCAGCAGAGCCATCCGCCGTGCCAGCGCGAGTCCGCGGTGCGGGCCGTCACCGTCTCCGAGGTCGTAGTACTCGCCGCCCTGGAACCGCGGGTCCATCCGGATAGTCTCCAGCTGCACGGTGTTCAGCGCGATCTGGTCGGCCGTCGTCACCGGGGGAGAGGAGAGCACAGCCAGCCGTTGTACGCGCTCGGGATGCGTCACCGCCCACTCCAGGGCATGCATGCCGCCCATGGATCCGCCGATGACCGCGGCAAAGCTGTCGATGCCCAGCGCATCGGCGAGCCGCACCTGCGCCGCCACCTGGTCGCGGATCGTCAGGTAGGGGAAGCGCGACGCCCATTCGTAGCCGTCGGGGGCGACGCTTGCCGGTCCGGTCGATCCCTGGCAGCCGCCCAACATGTTCGGAGCGATCACGAACCAGCGGTCGGTGTCGAGCGGCGCACCGGGGCCGGTGATGTCTTCCCACCACCCCACGGTCGGATGGCCGGAGCCTGCAGGACCCCGCACATGGCTGTCGCCCGTGAGCGCATGCAGCACGAGGATCGCGTTGTCGCGAGCGGCATTCAGTTCGCCCCACGACTCGTAGGCGATGCGGATGCCCGGCAGCTCGCGGCCGCTCTCGGTCGAGAAGGCGCCGAACGCCGCGAACCGCCTACCGCCGACCGGGTCGCCGTCGCGCCACGCGCCCGTCGCCGGTGGGCGGGCACGGAGCAGCCGCACGTCGGCCTCCGTCACGGGCGCCGACGGCACCGTGTCCTCGGAGGTCGTCTGCCAGTCCATCCCTCCATTGTCGCCTGGTCGAGCACCCGGCGGCGGCAGGTTACGACCCGGTGTCGTGTCGCCGTGCGTGCGACGGCCCGGACGACGGGGCGGTCGACTCAGCGGACGCGGGTCATCGTGGCGAGATGGTCGCTGTTCCCGGTGCGCAGCGTGCTCGAGGCGACGACATCGAGTCCGCGGACGAACACCTGGTCGATCCGGACGAGCGGGAATGCGGCGGGCCAGGTGAACCCGAGCGTTCCGTCGGTCGGCCGTGCCCACTCGGCTTCCGCTCGCAGCGCGGCCAGGCTCGGGTCCGTCGAGGGTGCGTTGAAGTCCCCGACGACGACAAGTGCGGTGGCTGCGTCGGAGGCGACCTGCTCGGCGATGCCGTTGAGCATCGTGTCGCGGTCCTGTTGCTGTCCGGGGCGCACGGAGGCGGCGTGCAGCACGTAGACGGCGACCGGTCCCGCGGGGCTCTGCACCTCGACGCGGAGCGCGCGCTTCCAGCTGAGCCCGAGCGTGAGCGGTTCGGCGCTCGCCAGCGGGTATCGACTCCACAGTGCCACCGTGCCGACCGTGTAGGAGTGCGGGTACGCGTCGGCGAGCACCTCGCTCGCGGCGGAGAGGCTGTCGCCGTCGAGTTCGGTGAGGGCGATCACATCCGCTTCGCTCTGCGCGAGCTCTGTGGCGGAGGCGGCAGCGCTGCCGGAGTGCGCGCGCACGTTCTGGCTGGCGATCGTGAGTTCACTCTCCGCACTGGCCGATGCCGGGAGGCCGGGGAACGCCGGGGCCATCGCGAGGAACCAGAGGAGCGTGGGCACCAGGAGGAGGACGATCACGCGCCGCGCGAGGAAGAGCGCGATGACGACGAGTGCGAGGAGGACGAGTCCGAGCCAGGGGAGGACGGCGGCGACGGCGGTGCCGATCACGCCAGGAACCCATCCGCACACGAGCAGGATCAGCACGGTGATGCCGGCGATCGCGAGACAGCGGGCATGGCGCGTCGTGGTGCGTCGGGCGAGCGGTGGTCGGTGTTCGACGTCGATCATGCTCTCCTCACAGCGGGGATCCCATTCTCGACGGAGCCGCCTGTGGGTCGGCCGGGTGGTGCCCGCGCCCGCGAACGCGAGGATGCCCCGGACCGCGTGGTCCGAGGCATCCTCGTGGTGCGTGAGGAACGTCAGGCGCGAGCGGCCTCCGACACGGCGCGTGCTGCGGCGAGAGCCTGGTCGAGGTCGGCCTTCAGGTCGTCGATGTTCTCGATGCCCACGGAGAGGCGGACGAGGCCCGGGGTGACACCCGCGGTGAGCTGCTGCTCGGGGGTGAGCTGCGCGTGCGTGGTCGACGCGGGGTGGATGACGAGCGAGCGCACGTCGCCGATGTTGGCGAGGTGGCTGAACAGCGACAGGCTGTTCACGAACTCGCGGCCGGCCTCGACACCGCCCTTGAGCTCGAACGACAGCACCGCGCCGACGCCCTTGGGAGCGTACTCGTTCGCCTTGGCATACCACGGCGAGGAGGGAAGGCCCGAGTAGTTGACGGTCGCGACGTCGTCACGGCTGTCGAGCCACTCGGCGATCTCCTGCGCGTTCTGCACGTGACGCTCGATGCGCAGCGACAGGGTCTCGATACCCTGGATGAGGTTCCACGCGCTCTGCGGCGCGATGGCCGAGCCGAGGTCGCGCAGCAGCTGCACGCGGGCCTTGATGATGTAGGCGAGCGGGTCGCCGACGGCAGCGGTGTAGCTGGCGCCGTGGTACGAGGGGTCCGGAACCGTGAGGCCCGGGAACTTGTCGACGTTCTTCGACCACTCGAACGTTCCGCCGTCGACGATGGCGCCGCCGATGGTGGTGCCGTGTCCGCCGAGGAACTTGGTGACCGAGTGCACGACGATGTCGGCGCCGAACTCGAACGGACGGATCAGGTACGGGGTGGCGATCGTGTTGTCGACGATCAGCGGGACGCCGGACTCGTGTGCGATGTCGGCGACGGCGCGGATGTCGAGGATGTTGATCTGCGGGTTGCCGATGGTCTCCGCGAAGAACAGCTTCGTGTTCGGGCGCACCGCGCGGCGCCATTCCTCGGCGTCATCCTGGTTCTCGACGAAGGTGACCTCGATGCCGAGCTTGGCGAGGGTGTACTTGAAGAGGTTGTAGGTGCCGCCGTAGATCGAGCTCGAGGCGACGAAGTGGTCGCCGGCCTGAGCGATGTTGAGGATCGCGAAGGTCGAGGCTGCCTGGCCGCTGGCGAGCACGAGTGCGCCGGTGCCGCCTTCGAGCGCGGCGAGACGCTGCTCGAGCACGTCCTGCGTCGGGTTCTGGATGCGGGTGTAGATGTTGCCGAACTCCGCCAGGGCGAAGAGGTTGGCCGCATGGTCCGCGCTGTCGAACACGTACGACGTGGTCTGGTAGATCGGCGTGGCGCGGGCCTTCGTGACCGGGTCGGGGGCGGCGCCGGAGTGGATCTGCTTGGTCTCGAAGCGCCAGGACTCGGGTGCGGACATGATTTCCCCCAGGAGTGGTCGGAAGGTCGGATGGCGGATGCCGTTGCAGCGAGAGTACGGAACATCGGCCCGTGTCAACAACAACCGGGAAATGTGACGTAACACGGCGGAGGCCCGGAATCACGCGGGAGAGGAGGCATCGCCGGGTGAGTAGACGGGTGAGGCAGCGGGTGAGAGACGGGTTCCGATCTGCGTTCGGCGTCAGTACCGTGTGGCACACACAAGCGCGGTGATGTGCGCCGCAACGCGGAGGGAGTCGTCCCGATGGTCAGTCATGAGGGACCGAACACGGCAGGTGGCGAGAGCGCCCGTGACGGATCGACGCCGGGGGTCGGGCGACGGACGGTCCTGACGGGTGCCGCGTGGTCGCTCCCGATCGTCGCGGTCGCCGTGGCGACCCCGGCTGCTGCCGCATCGGGCGGTGCGCTCGGACGCTTCGTCATCGAGTCCATGCTGGGCGGCACCTGGGTGGATACGCAGTACTACGGGGCGTCGATCCAGCTCCGCAATGACGACACCCAGGCGACGACGCTGCCTGTGGAGGACGTCACGAGCGGCACAGTCACGGTCACGTTCGCTCGGGCGGATGTCGGTGACGTCGTGCCGGCCGTCATCGCCAATGCGGGCGGGACGAGCCCGACCGTCGGCGGCCTCCCTGTCACGGACCCCACGTGGACCGCCGGTGGCGCCACGGCGAACGGCGACGGCACGGTCACGTACACGCTCGTCTACGCCGGCAGCCTCGCCGGACAGGGCGTCACGAACGTCAGCTTCGGCATCCTCGGGCCGACGCCGCTCAACTCAGGCATCAGCGTCACCGTGACCTCCACCGGCAGCCCGACCGACGGCTTCGTGAGCAGCCGCACCGTGACTCTGTTCTGAGGGTTCCGCGACAGCCCCGTGCGGGACTCCGCAATCTCAGCGGAACATCGTACGGTGGAGGCATGGTGAACAGACGTGCAGTGGTGACAGGTGCGAGTTCGGGAATCGGCGCGGCGACGGTGCGCGCACTCCGGGCACGAGGATGGGATGTCGTCGGTGTCGCCCGACGCGAGGACCGTCTGTCCGCGCTCGCCGCGGAGACCGGGGCTTCGGCCATCGCGTGCGACCTGACGGACCCGGCAGCCGTCGACGCGCTGGTCTCGGAACTCGAAGCGTCGGGACCGGTGCACGCGCTCGTGCAGGTGGCCGGTGGTGCCCGGGGGACCGACCGCATCGAGGATGCCTCGGTCGCGGACTGGCAGTGGATGTTCGACGCCAACGTGCTGGCGACGCAGCGACTCGTGGCGGGACTGCTCCCGCTGCTGCGTCGGGCCGCTGCGGCAGACGGCTACGCCGACACGCTCTTCGTGACCTCGACCGCCGCGCAGTCGGCGTATGCGGGAGGCGCCGGGTACAACGCCGCAAAGGCCGCTGAGGGCATGCTCGTGAAGGTCCTCCGCCAGGAGCTCAACGGCGAGCCGATCCGCGTCGTCGAGGTCGCGCCCGGCATGGTCCACACCGAGGAGTTCACGCTGAACCGTCTCGGGGGTGACGCCGTGGCCGCCGAAGCCGTGTACTCGGGCGTCGAAGCGCCTCTTCTCGCCGAAGACGTCGCCGACGTGATCGCGTATGCGCTGGAGTCGCCGGGACACGTCAACCTCGACCTGATCACGATGCGCCCGGTCGCGCAGTCGGCGCAGCACCTGCTCGCGCGCGGTCCTTTGCGCGTGCGCTCCATCGACTGACGATGGCGCAGTCTCTCGCCGAGCTCGCCGCGGACGGGCAGATCGACGCGGGGTGGGCGGAGGCACTCGCTCCCGTTCAGGACACCATCACCGAGCTTGGCGAGCGACTCCGCGCCGAGCAGGAGGCGGGGCACGGGTACCTTCCGTCGGGGGAGAACGTGCTCCGCGCGTTCCAGCGGCCGTTGGCCGACGTGCGGGTGCTGATCACCGGACAGGACCCCTATCCGACGCCCGGCCACCCGATCGGTCTGTCTTTCGCGGTGGACCGCGATGTGCGCCCGCTGCCGCGCAGCCTCTCCAACATCTACAGGGAGCGGGAGAGCGATCTCGGCATCCCGCCGGCGCCCCACGGCGATCTCACTGCGTGGAGCGATCAGGGCGTGCTCCTGCTCAACCGCGTGCTCACCGTGCGGCCCGGTGCCGCCGCCTCGCACCGCGGCTGGGGGTGGGAGAAGGTCACCGAGCTCGCGATCCGGACGCTCGTCGCCCGCGATCAGCCGCTCGTCGCCGTGCTGTGGGGCAAGGACGCCGCGAACCTGCAGCCGATGCTGGGTTCGACGCCGATCATCGCCTCCGCTCACCCGTCTCCGCTGTCCGCCAGCCGCGGCTTCTTCGGTTCCCGCCCGTTCTCCCGTGTGAACGACCTCCTCGTGGAGCAGAGTGCCGACGCGATCGACTGGCGGGTGGGGGGCGAGCCTGCGGAGCACGACCGTTTGATCTAGGCGCTCCCTTCCTGGGGGAGTGTCGGTCGCGCTGAGCGCGTCAGGGACGAACGGTGTGTCAGCGTCGTGGCAGTATCCGAGTCCTCTCGGGCACACCCTGGTGACCGGTGACGGGGCTGGCCACGGGGCACTGCAGCTTTACGAACCGTTCGGTCAGCCGTTGGATATGACCACGTTCGCGATCGGCACGATCGCCGCCAATGCCGCCGGGCAGAACGATGGCGCGAGCGGATGGCATCAGGGCGCCCGGAAGCCGGTTGAAGCGGAATCAACTGTCCTGATGATCGAGATGGGGGCGAGGCTCTATGTGCCGGCCCTCGGTCGATTCCTTCAGGTCGACCCAGTCGAGGGCGGCGTCGACAACGACTACGTCTGGCCGACAGATCCCATCGGCAAGAGTGACACGAGTGGAAATTCGTGGTGGCAGGATGCGGCAAAGTGGCTCACGGATGGGCCAGTGTCGACACTGTGTATGTTCTCGTTTGCTGTCACCGGCGCGATCTGCGGAGTAGTCATGGCCGGCGCATACGCCGCTCAGGGGAAATGGCTCGACGCGGGAATCCAGGCGGCATCAGCCGCAACAGGTGGCCCGGCAGGTAAAGCGGTGGTTGCGGTGAGAGCGATGGTGAAGGTCAAGAAGGTCATGAGGAGCACGCCTGGCAATCACACACGTGTCAACCTCCGGCCGTACGATCGCAGGACGCGCTTTATGAGTTATGGTGCAGAGAATGTTGCGGGAAATGCACTGGACAGGACGCTGAAGCCCAGACCTGTCAGCAAGCCGATGGCTCCATCCTTTCGAGCGGGGAGATTCGTTGTATCCGCGGTCTTCTAGGTCGTTACGCAACCAGGGTCTCGCCGAAAGAGCGAGGAGACTCGGGCCGGCCACGTTCTTCTTCGGGGTCGTTCCGCTGCTACTGCTGATCAATGCCAGCGCTTCGATTCCGCCCGTCGGCATCGTTGCCCTGGCCTGCTTGGTGCTGGTCTGCTGTTGGTGTTGGGTTCGGCTGCCATTCACGGGAATTCGCATAGATGGAGATCTCCTCGTCGCAACCTCTTGGTGGCGGACGCGCACCTACGTCAAGGGTGAGATCGTTCGTTTTCGCGAGGAGTCGTATACGGGATACTTGTTCATCGCGGGCTGGACTGTTTCCGGGGGACAGCTGGAGAGTGGTCGCGTGGCTGCCGAACTGCGGAATGGCGACACCGTTCGGTTGCACGGAAGCGTCTGCAATCGGCGCACAGCGCGACGTACGTCGGAAGCACTGAATCGGTGGATCGGGGCTGAGTCGGGGGCGGGTACCGGCCCGCGGAGATCATCCAGAGCCCGTCGCGACGGCCAGGATGGTGACACTCTCCGATAGGTTCCGGGCGGCGACCGCGCCTCCAGGCTCATCCCCGACACCGGGCACCGCGCCTACCGGACGAGATGATGACGCGAATAAGCTGGGCGCATGCAGTTCGAACCGGGGGACCGTCGCCGCGTCCTCCCGCGCCACCTCCGCCCCGAGGTCGCCCCCCAGGTCTTCTCGTACACGATCCGTGCGGTGCGTCCGGCGGACCTGCCTCACGTCCGCGAGATCTACAACCATTTCGTGAGCAACTCGGCGGTGACGCTCGACGAGCGGCGCAGCAGCATCCCGTACTGGCGCGACAAGTACGCGCTGCTCACGCGGCTGGAGCTGCCGTTCCTCGTCGCGGTCTCGCCGGCCGGCGTAGTGATCGGCTACGCGCTCGCGCAGCCCTGGGCCGGCAAGAACGCCTACAAGTACACCGTCGAGGACTCGATCTACCTCGGTCCGGGCGCGGGCGGGAAGGGACTCGGCGCGGCCCTGCTCCAGGCGCTCATCGATGCCTGCGAGCAGATCGGTCTGCGCGAGATGGTCGCGGTGATCAGCGACAGCGGGGCGGAGGCATCGATCCGGCTGCACGAGAAGCTGGGGTTCGTCGAAGCCGGTCGCATGGGGCGGGTCGGCTACAAGTTCGGCCGCGACCTCGGCACCGTCTACATGCGGCGCGTGCTCAAGCCCACCGGACGCCGGCGGAGGCTCTTCGGTTCGCGCTGACGACCCGACGAATCCGCGGCAGCTCAGTCGCGGGAGGGGCGAGGAGGAGCGCCCGGGATCACCGGGATCGCCGCGAGCAGCGTCTTCGTGTAGTCCTCCGTGGGGTGCAGCAGCACATCTTGCGTGGAACCCCGCTCGACGATGTGGCCGTCCTTCATCACGACGACCGCGTCGCACAGGTTCTGCACCACGCCGATGTCGTGCGACACCAGCAGCAGGGTGAGATCGGTCGTGCGGCGGAGCTCGATCAGTAGCTCGAGGATCTGTGTGCGCACCGTCACGTCGAGGGCGGAGAGCGGCTCGTCGCCGACGAGGATTCGGGGGCGATGCACGATCGCCCGCGCGAGCGCGATCCGCTGTCGCTGGCCGCCCGAGAACTCGTGCGGATAGCGGTCGCCCATCTCGGGCTCGAGCCCGACCTGGGCGAGCACCTCGCGTACTCGCGCCCGGTGATCCCCCTCGATGCCGAGGGCCCACAGCGGCTCTCGCACGATCTGGCCGGCCGTCATGCGCGGGTCGAGCGACGCATACGGATCCTGGAAGACGAGTCCGGTCTCGCGCCGCAGCCAGTGCAGCGACTTCGCGGATGCCGTGGCGTCGACGGGGCGTCCGTCCATCGACACGGTCCCGGACGTGGGGCGGTCGAGACCGAGGATCAGTCGGACCAGCGTGGACTTTCCCGACCCTGACTCGCCGATGATCCCCACGGATGAACCCTCGACGACATCGAGGTCGGTCTCTGCCAGCGCCGTCTGCGTGCGCGTGCGCTCGAATGCGGTTCGCTTCGGGACGACGAAGTCGCGGCGGAGCCCCCGTGCTTCGATCAGGCTCATGCGGCACCACCGTTCGGGCGCCAGAGAGTCGCCGTGGCATCGCGCAGCAGGCCCTGGGTGACCGGTGAGGCAGGAGTCGACAGCAGGGTCGAGACCGGGGCCGCTTCGACGACGCGTCCGTGCTCGAGCACCACGCCCTCGGTTGCGACCTGCGCGAGCACGGCGAGGTCGTGCGTGATGAACACGAGCGACATCCCCTCATCGGCGACGAGAGCGAGCAGCAGGGAGAGGATCTCGGCCTGGATCGTGACGTCGAGCGCTGTTGTCGGCTCGTCGGCGATGAGCAGTCGGGGCCGACAGGCGAGTGCCATGGCGATCGCGACGCGCTGCCGCTGCCCGCCCGAGAGCTGGTGCGGGTACCGGTCCACGATCGTCTCGGGATCGGGGAGCCGTACGCGTGCCGCTTCCGCGATCGCGCGTTCCCGGGCTTCCCGACGACCGAGTCCCTCGTGGATGCGGATGGACTCCGCGATCTGTCGGCCCACCGTCCGGATGGGGTTGAGCGCCGTGCGGGGCTCCTGGAACACGATGCCGATGTCGTCACCGCGAAGCTTTGCCAGTTCCCGGTCCGGCATCCCGATCAGCTCGGTGCCGTTCCAGCGGATGCTGCCGCTCGCCGTCGCGCCGTCGGGGAGCAACCCGAGGACAGCGAGGGCGGTGAGCGACTTGCCCGACCCCGATTCGCCGATCAGTCCGAGTCGTGCGCCGTCGGGGACCTCGAACGCGATCCCGTCGACGACGCGACGCCCGTCGATCTCGATCACCAGATCCTGCACGGACAGGCTCATGCGACAACTCCCGGTGTGTGGACCTCGGCGGCGCGATGCCGCAGGGTCGGATCCGTCGCCTCGCGCAGTCCGTCGCCGAGGAGGTTGAGTGCGAGCACGGTGATCGTGATCGCGAGCCCCGGCCAGATCACCGACAGCGGATGCACGCCGATGTAGCGCTGGAGATCGGCGAGCAGGAGCCCCCAGCTCGGCTCGACCACCGACGCGCCGAATCCGAGGTACGACAGGCCGGCCTCGGCGAGCACGGCGACGGCCATGGACCAGGAGAGCTGCACGATGAAGACCGGGGCGACGTTCGGAAGCAGGTGCCGCACGAGGCTCTGCGTCGGCGTGAGACCTGCGGCGCGGGCGGCGAGCACGAAGTCGCTCTGCTGCACCCGGCGCAGCTCGGGTCGGGTGACGCGGGCGATGTTCACGCCGAAGCCGATCCCCACGGACCAGATCACGACCCAGAGCGACCCGCCCCAGACCGACGAGATCATCATGGCGATCAGCAGCACGGGGAAGGCGATCAGGATGTCGACGAGCACCGCGACGGTCTCACGCATCCAGCGAGCGGTGAGGGCGCCGAGGGCGGCCAGGGCGATGCCGACGAGCGTGGCCACGATTCCCGCGCCGACGCTGACGAAGACCGTCGTGCGCGCGCCCGCCATCAGCAGGCTCAGGATGTCGCGGCCGGTGTCGTCGGTGCCGAGCAGGTGCGGCCAGCTCGGGGGCAGCCATCGATCGCCGATGTCCGACGCCTGCGGGTCGAACGGGGTCCAGAAGAGCGCCACGATCGCCGTGAGAGCGATCACGGCGACGACGATGATGCCGAAGCACCCCGTCGGCGTACCCCAGAGTCGGCCGAGCCAGCGCGGCGTCATGCGGCCTCCCGCTGTCGAGGATCGATGACGCGGTGCAGGAGGTCGACGACGAAGCCCACGATCAGCACGAAGCCGGTGAGGACGAGCAGTTCGCTCTGCACCTTGATGAGGTCGCGGGTGCCGACATCGGCCACCAGCATCCGTCCGATGCCGGGGAGGGTGAACAGCTGCTCGATGATGACGGATCCGACGATGATCCCGGCGACCTGGAGGCCGAGCACCGTGATGATCGAGAGCCCCACGGCCGGGATCCCGTGCTGGATGAGCGCGCGCGTGCGGGTCAGCCCTTTCGCCGCGGCTGTCCGGACGAAGTCCTGTCCGGCGGCCTGCAGGGTCGCGCTGCGCACGAAGCGCATGAGCATGGCTCCCTCGACCACGCCGATCGTCAGCGCGGGGAGCAGCAGCGACTCGATCGCGCGCCCGGGCGTGGACCAGCCGGTGCGGGGGAATCCCTGCGGCGGCAGCCAGCCGAGCCAGACCGAGAAGACGACGATGAGCATCATGCCGGCCCAAACGACGGGCACGGCGGCCAGCGTCTGAGCGCCGACGCTGAGGGCGGTGCCGGCGCGTCGGCCGCGCAGGAGGGCGGCGAGGATTCCGAACGGCACGGCGATGAGCACGGCGATGAGCAGCGACATGATGCCGAGAGGCACGGTGACCTGGGCCTTGAGCAGCAGTTCTTCTCCGACCGAGGCACCCGAGAGCAGCGAGGTGCCGAGGTCGCCCCGGAAGATGCCGCCGATCCAGTCCGTGTACTGCGCGAGCAGCGGCTGGTTCAGGCCGAGCGATTCACGGAGCGCCTCGACCTCGGTGGGGGAGGCCTGGGTGCCGGCGATCAGCTGGGCCACGTCTCCCGGGAAGACCCGCAGGGTCAGGAAGATCAGCACGCTCGATACGAGGAGCCCTGCGATGAGCAGGGCTCCTCGTACGAGCGCATAGCGGATCACGAAGGGGTGACCGCTCGCTACTTCTCAGCGGAGACGGTCACGCCGGCGAGGTTGATCCGGGAGTTGATGGAGTCCTCGGGGAAGCCGGCGACGATCGGCGCCACGGCCGTGATGGTCTCGCCGTTGTACAGCCAATCCGCCGCGTGGTCCTCCGACACGATGCGCGCGGCCTGCGCGAGCAGCTCGGCGGACTTGTCGGGATCCACCTCGGCCAGCGCCTTCGAGTACAGGTCCTGCACCTCGGCGTTGTCGTAGCCGAAGTAGTAGTCGGGGTTGGCGAAGTTGCCGAAGTCGCGCGGCTCGACGTGCAGCACGAAGCTGAGGTCGTAGTCCTTGTTCGTATAAACGTCTTCGAGCCAGGTCGGGAACTCGACCGAGTTGACCTCGAGGGAGACGCCGACCTTCTTGAAGTCGGAGATCAGCACCTTGGGCACCGTCGTGCCGTAGAACGCGGGAATCGTCAGCGTGAGCTCCAGGTCTTCCTGTCCCGCTTCGGCGAGCAGCTCCTTCGCCTTCTCCGGGTCGTACGAGATCACGTCCGACAGATCTTCGTAGCCGGGGTCGAGTTCGGGGATCGGGCCGAACAGCGTGGTACCGGCGCCGACCGCCTCGATGAGGGCGTCGTGGTCGATGGCCAGGCGTAGCGCCTCGCGCACGCGGACGTCGTCGAGGGGCGCCTTCTTGTTGTTGAACGCCAGCGTGGCCTTGTCTGTGGTGCGGCCCTTCGTCAGGGCGAACTCGCCGGAGTCCTCGAGCTGCGGCGCGAGGTTGGGATCGACGGCGGTGAGCACCTCGACGTCGCCGGCGAGGGCTGCATTCACGCCCGCCGTGAAGTCCGGGATGTACTGGAACTCGACCTGCGCGACGCCGGCCGGGTCGCCCCAGTAGTCGTCGTTGCGGGCGAAGGTGATGGTGCTGCCCTTGTTCCAGCGCGTCAGCGTGAACGGCCCGGTGCCGTTCTCGGCCGACTTCAGGTCGGTGGTGTCACCGGTCTTGAAGACCAGCCCCGCCGGACCCGTCAGGGCGAACAGGAAGTTCTGGTTCGGCTCGGTGAGCACGATCTGCACCGTGGTGGCATCCGGCGCCGTGATCGACGCGACCGCTGCGAAGTCGGCGTTCCCCTGCACAGTGGCGTCGGTGCGCACGGTCTCGTACGAGGAGACGACATCGGCGGAGGTGAGCGCGGTGCCGTCGTGGAAGAGGATGCCCTCGCCGAGGGTGAAGGTGTAGGTCAGCCCGTCGTCGGAGACTTCGTAGTCCGTGGCGAGTCGCCCTTCGATCTCGTTGTCCTGCGTGCGCGTGACGAGGCCCTCGTAGATGTTGTCGATGAGGATCTGTTCGAGAGCCGCACCGCTGGTGTGGCGGATGTCGAGGTTGGTGGGTTCGAGTACCAGTCCCACGTGCAGGGTCGCGTCGGGGTCGGGCTCACCGGTGCTCGCGGAGGGCCCGGGATCGGGGGAGCCCGCGCAGGCGCTGAGTATGACGGCGGTGGCCGCGAGCGCGGAGATCAGCGCGAGGCGTCGGGTGCGTCGGAACATGGGCGTTTCCTCTCGGTGCGGCAGTTGCTGTGTGCCGTTGTGTCGAGCCTAGAGTTGCGTGGCGGGGTGCGGGTCGGGTGTGGAACGGAACGTCACAATCCGCGAACGGCGGATGCTGTGGCGATGAGGGCGGCCAGCTCGACAGGTGCGGTCTCCTGCACGTTGTGCGTCGCGTCCAGGGTCACCACGCGGGCGGCGGGCACACGACGCTGGAGGTCTTCGGCATCGGCCCCGCTGACGAAACCGCGGGCGGCGCGGACCAGGGTGATCGGGGCGCTGACCCCGGACAGGTCGTCCCACCCGGTCTCGTGAAGGACCGAGGGGGCGGTGGGCGAACCGGGATCGTGCGCGGCGAGGGCCTGTGCGGCGAGGTGTGCGAAGTGGTGCTTCCACTCCACCCGCCCATCGGGCCGCACGCGGGTGTTGAGGAAGACACCGCGCTCGGTCTCGGGGCGGCTGCCGCCGAAGCCGAGCGACATCGCCTTGTCGACGAGTTCGTCCCGAGAGGCGAAGTCCGTGGGGCCGGCGTAGAACTCGCGCAGCGCGGCCGGCCCGGCGGTGACGTCGATCCCTGGCGTGATGTCGACGATCACGAGCTCGGAGACCAGATCGGGTCGGGAAGCGGCGAGGGCGGCGCCGGTGAGTCCGCCGAGCGACTGTCCGACGACGACCTGCGGCTGCGTCGCCCAGGCATCGAGTGCCGCGGCGACATCGCGTGCGAGGGTGCGCGGGGTGTAGTCGACGTCGTCGCGCCAGGAGGAGTCGCCGTGGCCGGCCAGGTCGATCGCGAGCAGCGGCAGCTGGAGCGCGAGCGAGGTCGTGTCCCACGTGTGCGCGTTCAGGCCCGCGCCGTGCAGCAGCGTGACCTGCGGCGCGTCTCCGCCGAACCGTAGGGCGCTCACGGAGCGTCCGTCGGCGAGGGGGAGGGTGAGGCGCTCCACTTCCGGGAGCGGAACGCCGAGCGCTTCGGCCTGTGCGGGAAGATAGCTGAACTCGCTGATGTCGATCGCCACGTGCATATTCTGCTCCACCCCAGCGACACAGAAGAAATGGCGGAGCATTCTGGCAACCATGCCCCCGTAGTTGATTGTGAACATGTTTATCAATCAATGCATCAGCATGTCACAGTGCATTTCCTTGCGTCGGGGTGGACAGAGGCCGGGAGGGTGGTCGCCGAATATCATGGAGTCATGAGTGAGACGCGAGTGCACCTGTCCAAGACCGAGCCGACCGCTTATCAGGCGCTCGATGCGTTCTCGAAGACCGTCGGGCAGATCTGCGCGGCGAACGGCATCGACGATCGCCTCAAAGAGATCGTCATGATCCACTGCTCGCAGCTCAACGGGTGCGCATACTGCGCCCGCATCCACGTCGACCGCGCCGTCGCCGCCGGCATCGACACCGACACGCTCACCCAGATCCCGACCTGGCGCGAGAGTGGCGTGTTCAGCGAGCGCGAGCGCGCGGCCCTCGAACTCGCTGAGGCGTTCACTTTCATCTCCGAAGACGGCGTGTCCGACGAGGTGTACGACCTGGTCGGCAGTGTCTTCACCGAGAAGGAGTACGCGGCGCTCAGCTGGGCATGCGTCTCCATCAACGCGTTCAACCGCGTCGTGATCGCCGGACGCTATCCAGTTCCCGCCCGGACTCCGCAGGCGCAGGCATGACGATCCTCGACGTCGACGGCGTCACCAACGTCCGCGATGTCGGCGGTATCCCGGCGTCTGGCGGCCGTATCCGCTCCGGAGTGCTGCTGCGGTCGGGTCAGCTCTCCGGCGCCACGACGAGCGGGGCCGCCGCGCTTCGTGCGAAGGTGCAGCACATCGTCGACCTCCGCGACGGCGAGGAGGTGGCGGCGGAGCCCACCGAGATCGAGGGGCCGGACACCACGCACCTTCCACTGTTCCTTGGGTCGGTCCGGTCGTTCTTCGAAGCCGACACGAGTCTCGACGACCTCTACCTGCATCTCCTGGAGGAGAGTGGGGAGCGCCTGGTCGAGGCCATCCGCATCATCGCAGCAGGGGCGCCCACCCTGGTGCACTGCACTGTCGGCAAGGACCGCACAGGCGTGACGGTGGCCCTCGCGCTGTCCGCCGTCGGCGCTGATCGTGAGGCCGTGATCGCCGACTACGCGCTCACGGAGTCGCAGCTGCCGGCGGAGCGCTCGCAGCGCATCGCCGCGTACCTCCGCGCCGAGCACCCCGAAGCGGTGCATGCGGTGGCCCTCGCGACGCAGTCGCCCGCTACGGTGATGCGGAGTCTGCTGGAGCAGGTCGATGAGCGCTGGGGTTCCGCCGCGGGCTACCTGCGGGCAAACGGGATGACCGAGGCGGAGCTCGCCGCGTTGACCGCTGCGCTTGTCGAGCCGGCCGAGTAGCGCACAACGGGACCGCGCTCTTCCCGGCGGAGGCAAGGTTAGGCAAGCCTTCACTTGGTGTACGATGAAGGCATCATGAACACCTCGCTCGAGACTCGCAGCACGCGCGCAGCACGCCGCGCAGCACGTCAGCGCGCGCACCACCTGGTGACGGCCGACGAACAGTCCCTCACCGAGCTCGAGGTCTTCCTGACGACGCTGCCGCTGTGCGCGTCCGGCCGGATCTTCATCGAGGTGCCCTCGGTCGCCGACATCGGCGTGATCGAAGCTCCGGGGCGGATGACCGTCACGTGGCTCGCGCGTGAGCAGCGTTCCGGTGCTCCCGGCAGTGGCCGCGCCTGCGCCCCCGGTCAGGCCCTGGCACGCGCGACCTGCGCGTGGGCCGACGAGATGATGTGCGACGACGAGATCGAGACGCGCGTCACGCTGCTCGGTGGCTACCTGGGCACCGCCGACATCGTCGAGCACCTGACGAGCGCGCTGCAGGTCTCGCCCGCACTCATCCACACCCCCGAGCGCTTCGGCCTGCTGCCCTCCGACCGCTGACCACGCGAGCGGGGCGTCAGCGCGACCGGCGCACGTAGTTGCCGTCTTCCAGCCCCGCCTCGATCTCGAAGCGGTTGCGCACCGGATCCCGGCCGGCGAACAGATAGAGCACCGGCATCAGGAAGCCGTAGCGGAGCCACTGCGCCTTGTGCACGGCCTCGTGGCGCAGGACGGCATCGCTCGGACGGGCGTCACCGGTGAGGAAGCACCCGCCGATGCATACGCCACCACGGTTGAAGGTCCAGCTCGGCATGCCCCGGAAGATCCACAGCCCGGCCCGTCGCTCGACGGGGCCGGTGCTCCAGAGCGATCCCCAGAGCCACCCGACAGCCGTGCCCCAGACATAGCCGAGGCGACTGATCGGCGATCGCAGCAGGAACGTGGGGATCCGGCGGTCGAAGCGTCGACCCCGGGCGAGCGCGGCTTCGGCCGCAGGACGCCAGTCCGCCGCCGTGCTCATGCCACGGCTCCGACCAACCGGAGCAGCGCTCCGAGGTCGTCGACCGCATCGGCCGGCGTTCGGGGCGCGAAGCCGGCGATCGTCGCGCCGGCCAGCGGGATCTCGGTGCGCAGCGCGCGGATGGCGGTGCTCAGAGCCGCGGGGGAGAGCCCGAACGGCACGGAGGAGGAGACGCCGGCGAAGTCGGAGGGATCGAGCACATCCACGTCGATGTGGACCCAGACTCGCGACGCCCCGGTCGCTCGGACCGCGTCGAGCAGCGCATCGGGTCGTTCGAGGTCATCGACGGAGAGGTTCGTCAGGGCCCCAAGAGGGGCGGCCTCTGCGTCGTCGAGATTGCGCACGCCCACGGTGACCACCCGGTCGGCGCGGATCGCGGGGGAGAGGACGAGCTGCTCCTCGCCCTCGCCGAGCAGGGCGCGCAACGCCATTCCGGAGAAGGCTCCGGAAGGAGAGGTCTCGGGCGTGTGGAGGTCGGCGTGGGCGTCGCACCACACGACGGCGAGATCGTCGGTACCGCCCGGGAGCGCATCTATCGCGGCGACGGTGATGCTGCAGTCGCCGCCGATCACGACAGTGTCCGCGTCGATGTGCCCGTGGGTGAGTTCGCGTGTGCGCAGCAGCGCGCTCAGGCGGCGGACCCCGGTGCCGAGGGATTCCCCCGCCTCGACCGGCACTTCCAGCACGGTCGTCGCAGCCCGGGGAAGGTCTCCCGCGATGGCGGCAGCACCGTCGACGAGGAGCATCGCGCGCGGTGCGGGCGAGCCCTGCCACTGCGGGATGACGAGGAATCGCACCATGGGTGCCTCCGAGAAGAAGAGCGCGGATGTCCCGGACGCGTGGCCCGGGACATCCGCTGGTGGTGTCAGTTGCCTTCGATGGCCTGACGGGGAGCGCTGCCGCCGGCCTTGAGCTCGGCGAGACGAGCCTCGACCTCGGTCAGTTCGCCGAGGTCTTCCAGGCTCTCGAACTGTGCGTCGAGGCTCGACGCCGCGAGCTCGATCTTGCCCTGAGCGATGGCCTCCTGGCGGCGGACCTTGTCTTCGAACCGGCCCAGCTCGCTGGTGGGGTCGAGCACGTTGATCGAGCCGACAGCGTCCTGCACCTTGGTCTGCGCCTCCGCGACCTTGGCGCGCGCGAGAAGCTCGCTGCGCTTGTTCTTGAGCTCGACGAGCTTGTCCTTCATGCCGTTGAGGCCGCTCTTGAGCTTGTCGACGATCTCGGTCTGGGCGGCGATCTGAGGCTCGGCGCCGGTGGCCTCGCGCTCGGCACTGATCTGGCGCTGCAGGGCGATCTTGGCGAGGTTGTCGAACTTGTCGGCGTCCGTGGCATCGCCGCTGTTGCGCATCTCGTCGGCCTTGCGGCTGGCGGCGAGGGCCTTGTTGCCCCACTCGGTCGCAGCCTGGACGTCTTCCTCGTGGTCACGCTCGAGGAGTCGCAGGTTGCCGATGGTCTCGGCGATCGCGGACTCGGCGTCGGCGATGCTGTTCGTGTAGTCGCGAACGAGCTGGTCGATCATCTTCTGCGGGTCTTCCGCGGAGTCCAGGAGGGAGTTGATGTTCGCGCGGACGAGGGTCGAGATACGTCCGAAGATGGACTGCTTGGTCATGCGTGGTTCCTTTCAGAGGGCGTCTTCGAGAGCTTGGCGTAAATGTCTGTGTGGCGGATCAGAAGCGTCTACCTCCGGATCGACCGCTGCGGCCTCCACCGCCGCGGGATCCCCCGCCGCCGAAACCGGAGCTGCGGAAGCCGCCGCCCCCGGAGGAGCGCCAGCCGCTGCTGCTGCTTCGACGGGACGACCCGCCGCCACCGCCGGCGAGGAGGCCGCCGATGATGCCGCCGAGGATGTCCCCGCCGATTCCGGAACCGCCGGACGAGGAGTTGGATCCGCCGAACGGGCTGCCCCAGCCGCTGTCGTACCCGGGCGGGTTGTACGCCTGGACGTCGGATTGCGCGGCAGAAGTGGCCTGGCCGGCGAGGGCGAGTGCGCGGTTGGCCTCGGCCAGAGACGCCTCGGGGTCGGTGGCGCGCAGGTTCAACGCCTGGGTGAGACTGGCCTCGGCGTTGGCGAGCCGGGTTCGTGCGGTCGAACCGACGGTGCCGCGGCGGGTCTCGATGAACTCGCGTGCCGCACGGATCTCGGAATTCGCCTGTGCGAGGGTCGGCTCGAGCATCTGCTGCACGCGGCGCGAGCGCTCGACGCCTTCTCGGCCCTGGGCGATTGCCGCATCGATCTGGGCGTTCGCGGCGCTGAGCGCCTCGAGCACCCGCTGCGGATTGCGCTTCGTGCTGGCGAGGTCGGCCTGCGCCAGCTGGAGCTGCTGCGCGGTCGCGGAGGAGGCCGCCGCGATCGCACCGGTCGTGTCGGGCAGCTGCTGTGCCGCGGCGAGGTCGGCCTGCAGTTCCGTGACCAGCGCCTGCGACTGTGTCTCGATGGCGGCCAGCTCGGCGCCCAAGGTCGAGACCGCCTGGGCGAGCTGGGCGGCCTGTGCGACCGACTGTTCGGCGGTGCGGATCGCGAAGGCGGCTTCGCCGGATCGGCCGGCCGCGATCGCCTGGGCGGCCGCCTCGATCGAGCGGTCGGCCAGGTCGGCGCGCTCCTGTGCCTGCGCGGGGTTGTCGGCGACCGTGCTCAGGGCCGCCGGGTCGTACGTCGCCGACAGCGCGGACAGAGCCGGTGCGGCGGCGGCGAGGATCGGGGTCAGTGCCGCGCGTTCGCCGCGGACCCTCTCGAGTTCCTGCGGCGCATTCTGCTCGAGTTTGCGAAGGGCGTCGAAGGCCTCGGTGTTGTCGTCGAGCACATCGTCGATCTCTTCGGCGATCCGGATGATGCGGATGTGCCAGGCCCGACGGTCGTGGATCGTGTCCTCGATCTCGTCGTCGAGCTTCTGCTTGAGGTCGAAGGCCTCAGCGATCTTGGCCTTCGCCGCGTCGACGACGCGGGTGAACTCCTCGGTCGCGCCCTCGCCGAACTGTGCGACCGCGAAGCCGAGCTCCTCCTTGCTGGAGGTGATGGCGTCATCGGCCTGCACGAGTGCGAGCCCGGCCTGCGTCTCGACCTGCTCGTCGGTGAGGGTGGAGAACGGATCAGCGGGGTCGGGTGTCTCCGGCATCGCGCCGCGTCGGCGGATCTCGGCCTTGCGCCGCGCGCGTCGGACGAGCGCGACGATGAGCCAGATGAGCAGAGCGGCGGCGATGACGGCCACCACGATCAGCGTGACACGGAGCGCTCCGGCACCCCCGTCGCCCTGGATCTCGTCGGCGGCGAGAGTGATCGCCCCGACCCAGTCGCCGTCGGCGGCGAGCGGGACCATCTTGTCTTCGATGGCGTCGAGCTGGTCGAAGCTCACCGGCCCGTCGGGCGCCGCCGAGATGTAGTAGCTGCGGCCGTCCACCGCGATCGCGAGGAGATACTGCTCGCTGCCGAGGTTGTTGCTGTCGGCGACGGTGTCAGCCCATTTGACGTTGTCGCTCGGATTGGTGAAGTCGTCGACGAGCACCACGAACAGGTCGGCGTTCGAGTTGGCGGTCAGCTCCTCGAGCCTGGTCTCGACCGTGGCCTCTTCATCGGCGCTGAGAACGTCGGCCTGGTCGGTGACGTATCCGGAATCGAGGGTGAGCGGATCGGTGGCGGAGGCGGCGGACGCGGTGAACGCTCCTGCCACGGCGGCCAGCGCGAGTGCGGCCAGCGTGAGCCACCGTTTCGTCATCGTGTTCCCTCCGACCGGCAGCCGAGCCCCATGCCATGAGTCTATGCACAGAGCCCGACACGCGACAGCACCAGCGGCGGGTTCGCCGTTCGCCCTCAGCGGAGGCACATACCCTGGAAGGCATGGACGACATGTACGGTTCGGATGTGCTGGCGACAGGCTGGCGCGACCGCGGCGCGAAGAAGGTGCCGCAGGTCGCGGCGGAGGCGGATCTCGTCGTCGAGGTCGCCGATGACGGCTTCTGCGGCGCGGTCACCCGCGTGCAGGGCGGCAACGTCGAGCTGGAGGACCGCGTCGGCCGTCGACGGCTGTTCCCGCTCGGCGGCGGGTTCCTCATAGACGGCGCACCGGTGCGCCTCGTCGTGCCGGCGGCGAAGGACCAGGGTCCGCGGCGCACCGCATCCGGATCGTTCGTCGTCGCGGATCAGCGCGCACGCGTCGCCCTGCCCAGCCGCATCCTCGTCGAGGGCAGGCACGATGCCGAGCTGGTGGAGAAGGTCTGGGGCGCCGATCTGCGTGTCGAGGGTGTGGTCGTCGAGTTCCTGCAGGGAGTCGACCTGCTCGACGACCTGCTGACTGCCGAGCCGCCCAGCGCCACCCGCAGGTACGGCGTGCTGGTGGACCACCTCGTGCCGGGTTCCAAGGAGACCAGGATCGCGCAGGCTATCGCGCGCGGCCCGCACGGCCGACACCTCCGCATCGTCGGGCACCCCTTCATCGACGTCTGGCAGTGCGTCACCCCGCGTGCCCTCGGCATCGCGAAGTGGCCGGAGATCCCGCGCGGTATCGAGTGGAAGGTCGGGATCTGCCGGGCCTTCGGGTGGCCCCATGAGACACAGGCCGACATCGCTCGCGCCTGGCAGCACATCCTCTCGAAGGTGACCACCTACCGGGACCTGGAACCCGCACTGCTCGGCCGTGTGGAGGAGCTCATCGACTTCGTCACGGCCCCGGCGGGTTGAACGCCGCCACCGCGGACGCAGGGAGCGCGGGGCGCCGACGACTACCCTGGAATCATGCCCGAACCCCGTACCTTCCGAGACGAGCCGGTGTCGTTCGTACGCCGCAGCGGCCGGATGTCCGAGGCGCAGGAGCGCGCCTTCACCGAGCTCGGCCCGCACTACCTGCTCGACGTCCCGCGCGACGTCGCCTGGACCTCGGTGCACCCGGAGGCCCGCCTCGATCCCGCGACCGAGTACGGCCGTGCCGCCGACCTCTACGTGGAGATCGGCTCCGGGCAGGGACACGCGATCGTCGCGGCGGCCTCGTCCCGCCCCGATGATGACTTCCTCGCCGTCGAAGTCTTCCGCGCCGGCCTCGCGCGGACGATGCTCGATGCGGACAGGGAGGGCGCCCGCAACGTCCGGGTCGTCGAGGCGAACGCGCCGGAGGTGCTGTCGTCATACCTTCCCGAGGCTGCGGCCCGCGAGGTCTGGATCTTCTTCCCCGATCCGTGGCACAAGAAGAAGCACACCAAGCGGCGCCTGGTGCGGCCGGGTTTCGGTGACACCGCCGCGAGGGCGCTGAACGACGGCGGCCTGCTGCGTCTCGCGACCGACTGGGAGGACTACGCGCTGCAGATGCGCGAGGTGCTCGACGCCGAGCCGCTGTTCGAGCGCGCGTTCGACGGGGAGTGGGCTGAGCGCTTCGATGGCCGGGTGATGACCGCGTTCGAGCGCAAGGGCATCGCGAAGGGGCGCGACATCCGCGATCTGGTCTACCGGCGCAGGGCGCGCGCGTGACCGAGGTGCGGCGCGAGACGACGCTGCGCCTCGCCTTCGTGCCGGCGTTACTCGTCTGTGCCGCTGCCCCGGCGTTCTTCGTGCTGGAGATCCCGTGGCTGGGCTGGGCGCTGCTCGCCCTGGGGATCGTGATCGCCTGGCTGCTCGAACGCGGGCGGCCGGCTGAGGACCAGGTCGTGAGCATGGGCGCACGGCGGGAGACCGCGAGGGTGATCGGCGTGCATCGGCCGCCCTCGCTCACCAGGGACCTCTCCCTGATCGCCGTCGGCCTGCTGATCGTCAGCATCATCCCGCTCGCCGCAGAACTCGACAACCTCGCGATGCTGCGTTTCACGCTCGCGCTGGGTGGTGCGGTCGCTGTGCCCTACGTCATCTCCCGGTTCGTCTACCGCGACCGCGCCATCAGCTTCCCGTGGCGCACGCACCGTCGATGGGGTCGTCTGCAGTGGGGATGGCTGGTGGCGGTGCTGATCCTGGGATGGCTGATCCTGCCCTTCTACTTCATCACCAGCGGCGTCTACCAGAACTGGCCGGTCGTCGACACGCCCGAGCTCATCGCACGGCTGTTCGTCGGCGTCGGCGCTGTGGGCATCTGGGACGAGCTGTTCTTCATCTGCACGGTGTTCGCGCTGCTGCGTCGTCACTTTCCGAACCTGGTCGCGAACCTGCTGCAGGCGATCGTGTTCGTCTCGTTCCTCTGGGAGCTGGGATACCGCGAGTGGGGCCCGTTGTTGACGATCCCGTTCGCGCTCCTGCAGGGCTACATCTTCCTGCGCACCCATTCGCTCGCCTACGTCGTCACCGTGCACCTGCTGTTCGACGCCGTGGTGTTCGCGGTGCTCGTGCACGCGCACAACCCCGGGCTGCTGCCGATCTTCCTGGTCTGACAGAATCAGCACATGCTCATCGTCGGTCTCGTCCTCGCCGCAGCCGCCGCTGCGTTCCACGTCTTCATCTTCGCGCTCGAGTCGCTGCGGTGGACCGAGCCGGAGACGAGGAAGATCTTCGGCGTCGCCAGCGAGGCGGATGCCGTCACGATGAAGCAGCTGGCCTTCAACCAGGGCTTCTACAACCTCTTCCTCGCACTCACGACCCTGCTCGGTATCGGCCTCGTGATCGTCGGTTCGGCCACCGTCGGACTGACCCTGGTGTTCGCCGGCACTGCGATGATGCTCGCCGCCGCATTGGTGCTCATCCTCTCGGACCGCGCGAAGGCGCGTGCCGCACTGATGCAGGGGACGCTTCCCCTGCTCGCCGTGGTCGTCACCGCGATCGGCGTCGCGATCGGCTGATCGCCGACCGACCGGAGCCCGGAGCGGGGTGACACGCGCGCTTCCAGCCGCCACACTCGTTGCATGGCCGACTGGGTACTGCACGTGGACATGGATCAGTTCATCGCCGCGGTCGAGGTGCTGCGCAGACCGGAGCTCGCCGGGCTCCCGGTGATCGTGGGCGGACGCGGTGACCCCACGGAGCGCGCCGTCGTGTCGACCGCATCCTACGAGGCGCGCGCCTACGGCATCGGCTCGGGGATGCCTCTCAAGATCGCGGCACGCAAGGCTCCGGAGGACGCCGTCTTCCTGCCCGTGGACCAGGAAGCGTACGCGGTCGCCTCCGGCGAGGTGATGGCCGCGCTCCGGTCGCTGCCCGACGTGGTGCTCGAGGTCATCGGATGGGATGAGTGCTTCCTCGGCGTGACGACGGAGGACCCGGAGCGGATCGCCACCGCTGCACAGGCGGCCGTGCTGGCCGCGACGGAGCTGCACTGCTCCGTCGGCATCGGGGACAACAAGGTGCGTGCCAAGATCGCGACCGAGTTCGGAAAGCCGCGGGGGATCTTCCGGCTGACGGCGGATAACTGGTTCGAGGTGATGGGCGACAAGCCCACCCGTGACCTGTGGGGCGTCGGCTCCAAGGTGCAGAAGCGACTGGCCGCGCACGGGATCACGACGGTACGAGAACTCGCGGACGCCGACGAGCAGGCGCTCGTCGCGGAGTTCGGTCCGCGGATGGGGGTCTGGTATCACGGGCTCGGCTCGGGCCGGGGGCCGAGTGTCGTCGACGACACCCCGTGGGTGGCACGCAGCCACAGCCGCGAGACGACCTACCAGCAGAACCTCACGACGACCGAGCAGGTCACCACCGCTGTCCGGGAACTCGCCATTCAGGCCTTCGATGACTGCGCCGCCGAAGGAAGACCCGTCGTCCGCGCGCATCTCAAGGTGCGGTACGCGCCGTTCGAGACGAAGACGCTCGGGCGCAAGCTCTCTGCACCGACGACCGATCCGGAGGAATTCGTGGCGACCGCCCTCGCGCTCGCCGAGACCCTCGACACTGAGCGGGAGGTCCGTCTCCTGGGCGTGCGAGCGGAGATGACGATGCCGGACGAGGGAGACGCGGCGGAGCGGACGCCGGTCCGAGGGAGGATCTGAGTCGGCGGCCGGGACGTGGCGCCGGGCCCGAGGGATCAGCCCCGAATGACGGCAGCCACCGCGCTCACCTCGATGAGCGCACCCGGAACACCGAGTCCGGCGACGAGAGCCGCCGTGACCAGAGGCGGTGCGCCTTCTCGCGCGAGCCTGGAGGCGACCGCCCCGTAGGCCGCGCGGAGGTCGGCGTCTTGATGGATCAGGACCGTCCAGCTGATCACGTCGTCGAGACCTGCGCCGGCGGACTCCAGCGCGATGCGGGCATTCTCGACGGCGCGCAGCGATTGCTCGGCGGCATCGGCGGAGACGATCGCCCCCGTGGAATCGACGCCGTTCTGGCCGCCGACGTAGATCGTGGTCGCGCCGGGTGGGACGACGGCGACGTGGCTGAAAGCAGGACTGACGACGAGCCCCGCGGGGCTGGCGAGTGTGATCTCCATGCCCATACTCTGCACCGGGGCTCCGACGTGCGGAACCCCGATGTCGAGGCGTGGATCAGAAGCGCAGCAGCACCTTTCCGATGCGTCCGGCGGTGTTGCTCGCCTGCACGGCTGCGCCGATGTCGGCGGCGTCGAAGATGCCGGCGACCGGAAGGGTCAGGGTGCCATCGGTGACGCGCTGGACCAGCTCGCCGAACAGTTCGCCCCGGGTTGCGGGGTCGAGGCTGGGCATGACCTTGCTGCCCCAGAAGCCCTTCACTGTTGCCTGCTTGAAGATGACGTCGGAGGAGGCGATCTCCATCGTGGAGGAGTTCATGGCCCCGAAGGCCACGAGGGTGCCGCCCTCGGCGAGGAGCGACAGCACGTCGCCCGACGACGACCCGCCGACGGAGTCGACTCCCGCGACGATCGGTGCGCCGCCGGTGATACGTGCCGCCTGCTCCCGCCAGTCGTCCTGATCCGTGGCGACGACGCCCTCGATGCCCTGGGTCCGGAGTTCTTCGATGCCCGCCGTGCGGCGGACGAGTCCGAGGACGTTGATGCCGCGTGCGGCACCGAGCTGCGCGAGCATACGGCCGACCGCGCCGTTCGCCGCGTTCTGCACGATCCAGTCGCCCGGCTTCACGTCGAGGAAACGCAGCAGGGTGATCGTGCTGAACGGCATCGAGACCAGCTGCGCCGCGTCCTCGTCCGAGAGTGCATCGGGAACGGGGATCAGGCCGGCGGCGTTCGCGAGGAAGTACTCCGACCACGCGCCGAACGTGCCGCCCGTCGCGACGCGCTGACCGACGGCGAGGTGTTCGACGCCCGAGCCGAGAGCATCGACGACGCCGAGCGCCTCGGTGCCCGACGCGGCCGGGAGCTCGGGCTTGAAGCCGTACGTACCGCGGACGGTCCACAGATCGTGGTTGTGGATGGGGGAGAGGAGCGTCCGAAGACGAACCTGGCCGGCGCCGGGCTCGGGCAGGGGGCGGTCTTCGATCCGGAGGACCTGCTCGGGATCGCCGAACGTCGGGTGGATGAGTGCGCGCATGGGATTTCCTTTTCGGGTGGCGGGGTTCAGAGGGTGTCGTCCGCGGGTGCGGACTCGGCGAGACCTGCGGTGAGGCGCTGGAGCCGTTCGGTGATGTCGTGCAATTCACTGATGAGCTCGCGGCGACGGTCGTCGTCGCTCAGGCCGGCGGCTTCGGCGACCGCGCTGTGGATCGGGGCGACCTCGGAGCGAAGCGCCTGACCGCGCGCGGTGAGCTGTACCGTGACGACCCGCTCGTCCGCCGCGCCGCGGACCCGAGTGACGAGCCCTGCCTGTTCCAGGCGGCGTACGAGGGGCGAGAGTGTGCCGGAGTCGAGGCGCATCACCGCACCCAGCGAGCCGATGGTCTGCTCGCCCTCGATCCACAGCGCGGCGAGCACGAGGTACTGCGGGTAGGTGAGCCCCCAGGGCGCCAGAAGTGTGCGGTACGCCTGCGTGGTCGCGCGTGATGCGGAGTACAGCGAGAAGCACACCATCTCGTCGGTCATGGCCATGTACTGAGTATTGCACGCGATTGAATTGTGCACAACTTAAGTGAACGGTTCGATAGCTTGGAGGGCCACCCGGGCAGGGTGAGATGCGGTTCATGGCGAGTCTCCGCCGCAGTACGCTCGGCCAGACGATCACACGGAGGCAGGAGGATGCAGTGACCAGACCGTCCTGGCTGTTCAGCACGCTCGCGGGTTACCAGACCAGATGGGTCGTCCGAGACGTGGTCGCCGGACTCTCCGCCGGTGCCGTGGTGATCCCGCAGGCGATGGCGTACGCGACGATCGCGAACCTTCCCGTCCAGGTGGGTCTGTACACGTGCATCGTGCCGATGGTGGTCTATGCGGCCCTCGGAGGCAGCCGGGCGATGAGCGTCTCGACGACTTCGACGATCGCGACGCTGACTGCGACGACGCTCGTCTCCGCGGGGGTGGCGGCCGGTGCGGAGGACGCGATCGGCTCCCTGATGATGCTCACGCTGCTGGTCGGGGTGATACTGCTTCTCGCCCGGCTCGGCCGACTCGGCTCCCTCGTCGAGAACATCAGCGGCGCCACGGTGCTCGGACTCAAGATCGGCGTCGGCGCCACGGTGGCCGTCGGCCAGCTGCCGAAGCTGCTGGGGGAGACCTACAACTTCTCGGGGCACGGGTTCTTCCGATCGCTGGCCGCCGTCGGAGAGGCGTTCGGCAGCGTCAACTGGCCGACGGTCGCGCTGTCGGCAGGCTCAGTGGTGCTGCTGGTGGTGCTGAAGCGCTGGGCGCCGAAGGTCCCGGGGACACTCGTCGTCGTGGTCGGCGGCATCCTCCTGGTCTGGCTCGGCGGGATCGACCGACTCGGAGTGGGTCTCATCGCCGCCGTGCCGAGCGGACTGCCCGTTCCCGGATTGCCCGACCTGGCGCAGGTCACCGCGCTCGTTCCCGGTGCCCTCGCGATCGCCGTCATGGCCTTTCTCGAGTCCGCAGCCGTCGCCCGAAGCCTGCGCACCGCGGACGAACCGCAGATCGACAGCAACCAGGAACTCTTCGCGACCGGTGCGGCGAACACGGTCGGCTCGTTCTTCGGCACCATGCCCGCGGCGGGTGGTTTCTCGCAGAGCGCGGTGAACCAGAGTGCCGGGGCGCGATCCCAGCTGGCGACGGTCGTCACGGTCGTGCTCGCCATCCTGGTCGCCCTGTTCCTCGGCCCTGTCCTCAGTCTCATGCCCGAGGCCACCCTGGCCGCCATGGTCTTCGTCGCGGTCGCGGGACTCATCAACGTCCCGGAGCTGGTGCGATGGGCTCGGATCAGCCGAGTCGACTTCTGGATCGCGCTGTCGGTCGCGATCATCGGGCTCACCGCGGGATTGTTGTCGGCCGTCGCCGTCGGCGTCGTGGTGACGCTGATCCTCGTGCTGCGCGAAGTGAACGTCCCGAAGATCCGCGTGGTGGGAAGGATCGCCGGCGTGCTCGGCATCCACCTGGAGCGCGGGCTGTACACCGCGAATGCGCTGGTCAACGAGCGCAGGCTTCTCGAGATCGTCGACGGCGAGGAAGAGGAGGTCGCGGCTCTCGTGCTCGGGATGAGGCAGCAGGAGGTCATGACCATCACCGTGCTCGAGGCGCTCGAGAACCTCGACCGGGAGCTCGCGCAGCGCGACACGGAGCTTCACCTGGCCGCGCTCCCTGAACCGGCCGCCGCTGTCGCCGGACGCACTCCGTGGTTCACGGCGCTGCGCGCGGCCGGTCGCGTGCACGACACCGTGCGGGAGGGGATGGAGGCGGCCGTCACCGCCCATCGCCCAGAGGCGGCGGGAGGCGGTCGGGGTGGATGACCAGGCCGGCCTGACCTGGCAGTGGGCGAGGTTCGGTCTCGGTATCGCTTTCGCCCTGCCCGCCATGGTCGTCACTCCCTTCAGCCCGACGCTCGGTCTCGCTCTCGCCGTCGGTGTTCTTCCCGCGGCGGCGTTCCGGCTTCCGCCTCGGCGACGCGGTCGCGCGGTCATCCTCCTCGTCGGAGGTCTCAGTGCGATCGGGCTGCTCGTGGGGTCGCTGCTCGCCACCGTGCCCGCCGTCGCCGTCGTCGCGGTTTTCGGCGCGGCCGTGCTCGCGTGCATCAATGCGGTGCATGGGCGCCTGGCGCAGCTCGTGCTGATCCTCGTCCTGCCGATGATCGGCATCGGTCTGAGCTTCCCCTGGTCATCGGCAGCCGTCGGGCTCGCGGGAAGCATGGTGGCGGGATCGCTGTACGCGTGGCTCGTCTCCCTGCTCTGGCCGGAGCGAGATGGCCCGCCGCCGCCCGCAGCCCCTGTGCCGCGAGGTCGGGCGATGCTGGTCTACGGGCTCCTTCTCGGTGCCGCAGCTGCGATCGCCGCCGCTGTGGGCTTCCTCCTCGATCTGCAGCACGTCGGCTGGGCGACGGCGGCGGTGCTGCTCGTGATGCGTCCCGTGCGCGGGCAGCTCATATCGCGCAGCATCGGCCGGGCGATCTCGGTGCTCGTCGGTGCTTTCGCCGCCGCCGCTTTCGCAGTCCTCGCGCCGGGAGATCTCCTCATCGGCGTCGTGGCCGGCGTCGTGGTCGGTGCCCTGTGTGCTACCCAGGGGAGCCGCTGGTATGTGGCCCCGGGCTTCACGACGTTCATCGCCCTGACCTTCATCCTGGTGAACTCCACGGAGCAGCCCGGAGCACGCTTCCTCGAGCGGGCACTGGAGACGCTTCTCGGCGTCGGGCTGGCGCTCTTCTTCGGGGCAGCCGTGCCGTCTCTCCTGTCGTTGCTCGCTCTTCGACGGAGGTCGACCTCGGTCTAGACATTCGTCCTCTCGGAAGCGCTTGAGCCCTTATCTGCGCGGTGTCATACTGCGGATATCTGCTGGCCTGGCGTCGAACGATGGACCGGGGGGTTCCCATGACGGAGAGCATCGGCGACGACGATGCACCGAGGACGTTCGTCCCCGAGGCGGGCGAGGATGACGTCGCGCGTCCACGACTGCTCGACCGGCTCACGGCCGCGATGGACGAGCCCTGGACCTTGACGCTCGTCACCGCCCCGGCCGGAGCCGGCAAGACCAGGCTCCTCGCCAGCTGGGCGGAGATGATCGACGCGGAACCGGACACCGAGGTGGTGTGGGTCTCCTTCCAGCGCGGCGACCGTGAGCTCTCTCTCCTTCGCGCAGCGCTCGAACGGATCCCGGATGGGAGGCTTCGCGAGAGCCTGGCCACGGTTCCGCGAGCGGCGTCGGACGACTCGGCGCGCTCGCTCGCGCGGGTTCTGCGGGCAACGCCGCGACGGATCGTGGTCGTCTTCGACGACGTCCACCTGATCGGGACACCGGAACTGGCCGACATGCTGTCGGCGTTCGTCCAGGCTGTCCCCGGCAACGCGCACGTCGTCCTCTCCGGGCGCGGCACGCGGCTGATCCGCGTGGCGCGGCGTCGTATCGCCGGAATCGCGCTCGAGCTCGACAACGCCGATCTGGCGTTCACCCCCGCCGAGGTGCGGTCCTTCTTCCGGGCCAACGGGATCACGGTCTCGCAGGGGGAGATCACGACGATTCTCCAGCGGACCGAGGGCTGGGCCGCGGGACTCCGCCTCATGGTGCTCGCCGGGCTGCAGCACGCCGACATCACCGACAGACCTCTCCGCGGGGATGCGCCTGCGCTGGTCGACTACTTCCTCGAGGAAGTCTTCGCCGACCTGGATGAGGAGCTTCGCGAGTTCCTCCTCGTCACGTCCGTCCCGGAGGCGTTCTCGCTTGATCTCGCGTACCGGCTGTCTCCCGGTGCTCCCGCCGCCGCCCTCGTGGAGAGGCTCATCCAGCTCAGTGTGCTGATGGGCCGGCACGGTAGCGATCCCGTCTGGTACCACTATCACCCGCTGCTGCGGGAGTTCCTCGCCGCACGCCTGCGGGATCGGGGGCGGGCCGTCATCGACCACCTCGAGAAGGACACCGCCGAATGGTTCGCCGAGCAGCAGGAGCATCTTCCGGCGCTGCGACACGCCACGCAGAGCTCGGATCCGGCGTGTATCTCCGTGGTTCTGCGCCGGTGCGGGATGCAACTGATCCTGACGGGGCACGCCTGCGCCGTGATCGAGGCGATCGGGACGATGCCCGCTCCGCTGCGGTCGGACGCCGCGGTGCAGATGCTGGTCGCCGCCGCGGAACTCGCCCGCGGCGATGCCTCGGCGGCGGCAGCCGTCCTCGCGACGGTACGCGACCAGGACACGTCGCCGGCGACCCGTCAGTGGCTGACGGGACTCGATCTGCACACGGCCGTGCGCCGCGGAGGGATCACGGAAGCCCTCGCGCGGCTCGGGCGTGCGTTCGACACCGTCACGGGAGAGACCCAGCTCGACACGTATGCGTTCCTGCAGGCGGCGATGGGGGAGTTGTATGTCGGTCACCTGGACCGCGCCGAGCGCTATGCGCGCTCCGCTGCCGATCAGGCGCGAGCGGTCGACGCGATCACGGCGGAGCTCCAGGCATCCGCCGTCCTCAACACCAGCGCCCTCTTCCGAGGCAGGATGCGCGACGTTCTCGCCTCGGGCGCGCGACTGGACGCCCGATGGCGCGAACTCGGAATGCCGGACGATCCCTTCTACGAGGTGACCCGGGTGTGGCGGTACTGGGTCCCGTACGAACGTCTGCAGGCGGTCGACGCAGAGCAGACCTTCCGCGCGGCGGAGGCGATCATCCATTCGGGCTCCGAGCCGGCGATCTCGCGAGGTCTGCAAGGGCTGATGGCGCTGCTGAGCGCCGAAGCCGCCCCCGATCCGCATGAGGCGGCCGGCACGCTCCTCGAAACCCTCCTCCCTCGGGATGACATGCCGCTCCCTCCGCACTGGTATGCGATGCTGGGCGCCTTCGCCGTGCACGCGTTCGACCGCCTGGGCGAGCCGAATCTGCGGGACCAGTTCATCGCCGAGACCGAGCGCGCGTTCGGCACGAGTGGTGAACTGGTGGTCCTCCGCGCGATCGCGGCTCTGCACGACCATCGGCACGCGGTCGCACGCGAGACGCTCGCCCCCGTCCTCGACGGTTCGATGACGTGCGCGCTGCCGGCCTCGATGGTGGACGCCTGGCTGGTCGCTGCCGCGCTCGATGTGCACACCGGTGACTCCGAGCGGGCCCAGGCCTCGCTCTCCCTGGCGCTCTCGCTGGCCGAGCCGGAGGAGCACGTCCGCCGTATCGCCGCGGCCGATCCCGCCGTGCTGCGTCTACTGGGCGCGCGCGCGACCGCCGGTACCCGGACACGCTTCGCCGACACTGTCCGGGAGCGGCTCGTCACGGCGGGGCTGCTCATGGACGCGGAGCTCACGCATCGAGAACGCATCGTGCTGCTGGCGCTGAGCCGCAACGCGACGCTGCGTCAGATCGCGCAAGAGGAGTTCATCTCCCCGAACACCGTCAAGACCCACGTGCGCAACATCTACCGCAAGCTCGGCGTCTCGGATCGGGACAGCGTGACGGCGGCCGCGCACGCCCTCGGGATCGAGTAGCGCACGCGGCCGCCGTCAGGGCGGGAACCGCGTCAGTCGCGTGCCATGGCCGCTGCCAGATGTGCCTCGAGGTCGAGGTAGGCGTCGTCGGCGATGTCGAACACGACCTTCGTGATCTCGCCGCCGGCGAAGTCGAACCCGTAGCCGTACAGCGACGACACCGGGTCCGCGCTGTCGCGGCCGATCGTGAGCCCTTCGCCGCACAGGGAGAAGTGTCCGAGGACCGTGCGGATCTGCTTCTCGCCGACCACCTGGTCATCGATGTACAGCTTCACCGGGCCGACGCCTTCGCGGTGCTCGCCCATGCCCTCCTTCGTGAATTCGACCCCGATGATGTGCTTCCCCGACGTCGGCACGGGCGCGGAGACCCGATCCTCCGGAGGGATACCGAGGAAGTTGTACACGTAGTGCACCTGGCCGTCCTTCACGACGAGAGCGTGCCCGCCGAAGCGGGAGCCGTGCGCGAAGATGACCCCCTCCGCATCGGGCGTGAACTCGACCTCGGCGGCGATCTTGTACGAGACGCCGTGCGTGTTCGCCGCAGACCTCTCGGGGACCTCGCTGGTGTTCGGGTAGTAGACGAACCGACCCGAGGGCGGAGCCGGCTGGTGGAACTCCATCCCGATGAACGTCTCGAAGTCCTTCGGGTTGCCGATGATCTGCAGGTCATTCAGCGGCAACACGTTGTTGGTCTTCGCCTCGTCCATCCAGAGCGCCTTGAGCTCTTCGAGCTTGTCGGGATGTTCCTTGGCGAGGTTCTTCGCCTCGGCCCGGTCGACGTCCGTGTGGTAGAGCTCCCACTCGTCCTTGTCGAAGTTGCTGATGCCGCTCATCGGACCGTGGACTGCGACGGCCTTCCAGCCCTCGTGCCAGATACCGCGCTGGCCGAGCATCTCGTAGTACTGCGTCTGCTTCTGCGTCGGACCCTCCGGCTCGGCATCGAACGAGTACGCCATCGACACGCCGGACAGGGGCGTTTGCTCGACACCGTTGTAGACGTCGGGGAACTCCACTCCGCAAGCCTCGAGGATCGTCGGGACGATGTCCGTCGAGTGGTGGTACTGATGGCGCACCTCACCGCGGGCCTTCATACCGGCGGGCCAGTGGATCACGAGCGGATCGCAGACGCCGCCCTGATAGGTGTAGCGCTTGAACATCTTGTAGGGCGTGGAGAACGCCGCGGCCCACCCGGTCGGGTAGTGGTTGTAGGTGTCGGGCGAGCCGAGCTTGTCGACGAGGCGAAGGTTCTCCGCCTCGTCGTCGGGGTAGCCACCGAAGATCTTGCCCTCGTTGACCGAGCCGTTCGGGCTGCCCTCGCCGGACGCGCCGTTGTCGGCGCAGTACAGGATGAGCGTGTTGTCGAGCTGACCCGATTCTTCGAGGTAGTCGACGATGCGGCCGACCTGCGAATCCGTGTACTCGCTGAAGCCCGCGTAGACCTCCGCCATCCGGGAGAACATCGCCTTCTCCTCGGCATTCAGCGAGTCCCAGGGGCGCACCTCATCGGTCGGGTTGAAAGTGCCGTCGGCCATGGGGTTCAGCGCGGTCAGGTCGGTGTCGGCCGGAACGATGCCCTTCTCGACCATCCTGGCGAGAACCCAGTCGCGGTAGGCCTCGTAGCCGTCGTCGAACTGACCCTTGTACTTGTCGATGTACTCCTGCGGGGCGTGATGGGGAGCGTGGTTGGCCCCGGGGCAGAACCAGAGGTACCAGGGCTTGTCCGGCTCGGTCTGCTTGACGTCGCGGATCATCGTGAGCGCCTGATCGGCCAGATCCTTCGACAGGTGGTAGCCCTGCTCGGGGAGGTACGGCTGATCGATGTAGTGGTTGTCCTCGGCCAGCGACGGATACCAGTTGTTGGTCTCGCCGCCGATGAAGCCGTAGAACCGGTCGTAGCCCTGTGCCAGCGGCCAGTGCTTCTTCGAGGCGCCGGCGGTCCACTCGTCGATCGGCACGTTGTGGTTCTTGCCGACCCAGAAAGTTGACCACCCCGCGTCGCGGAGCACGTGCGCCATGGTGACGTTCGACTCGGGGATGTGGGAGTTGTAACCCGGGAAACCCGTCGACGACTCCGAGATCGTGGCGAAGCCGTTGAGGTGGTGGTTGCGTCCGGTCAGGAACGTCGATCGCGTCGGCGAGCAGAGCGCGGTCGTGTGCCACTGCGAGTAGGTGAGGCCGTTCTGCGCGAGCCGATCCATGGTGGGCATGTTGATCCGCCCACCATACGGCGACCACGCCGCCATGCCGGTGTCGTCGTAGAGCACGACCAGGACGTTCGGTGCACCTGTCGGTGGCGTCGACGCCCGATAGGCGTCCCAATCCGCGACGGAGTCGCGCACGTCGAGTTCGATCTTGCCCTGGAAGTCGCGAGCCATTTGCTGGTTCCCTTCGCCTGTCGGAACGATGCCGTATCCGCACAGTACTGCGGCGTGATGGTTGTTGTCACCGGTGGAACGCGACGCTCATCCGGGTGATCCCCGTCACCTCGCAGCGAGGGACCCGTCGGGAGACGCTCCCCGTCACTCAGATCAGCGCCGCGAGCGCCTTCTGCAGCTGGAGAGCGCCGATCACGAGGAGTAGAGCCGCGTTGAGCACGTGTGTGTTGCCGGCGATCCACGTGCGGACGCGGTCGAGCAGCGGCTGCGCGTCGCGGCCGCGCACGACGACGTACACGACGGGAAGAGCGATCGGGAGGGTGCCCACCACGACGAAGGCGGCTGCGACCCAGAGTCCCGCGGCCGGATCCACGTCGGACAGGGTGATGTCGAGCGCGGCGAGGATGGCGCAGGACGCGTCGACCGGGTTCAGGACGAAGAGCCCGATGCCGAGGAGGAGCGTGCGCCCGGGGCGGAACGACTCCACCGAATGCAGCCAGCCGGGGAGTTGGGGTGACGCGGCCACGACGTCGCGGGGCGTCGACGCCGCCGCCATCCGCTGGATGTGCACCCGGCCCTTCCGGTACACCCAGACGGCGGAGGCGACGAGGAAGAGACCGACGAGAAGGCGGACGAGCGGCACCCACAGGGGCGGTTCGCCGCGTTGATGAACCTGGAGCACCGGGAACAGCCACAGGAAGAGCGCCATGAGTCCGGCGAGGCCGAGGAACCACCCGAGCAGATACGCGATCCCGTTGGCCCTGGCGTTCTGCGACAGCAGCACCGCGACGAGAGCCATGATCGCGAGCGGGCTCAGCACGACGCCGAGCGCGACCGGAATGAGATCCAGGATCAGTTCGCCCATCTCCGTGCCTCTCTTCCGTCTTCCCGTCCCGTGCGGTGACGGTTCTAGAAGCTCCCGATGCCTTTGCCGATCATCGATACTCCGATCACGAGCAGCAGCACGGCCATGATGACGGTGTTCTCCTTGGCGAGCCAGCCGCGCAGGGCGTCGAGCGGTCCGCGGAGGCGATCGGCGGCGAAGAGATAGCCGACCACGGGGACCAGGACGGTCGATGCGGCGATGAGCGTGTAGATGACGATCACGAGCACGACGGATCCGGCCGGAAGCGCCGCCGCGCCGATATCGGTGCCGGCGCCGGCCGCCATGATCAGGTTCTTCGGGTTCACCGCCGACAGCAGGAAGCCGAGCCCCAGGGCGACCGGGAAGGTGATCGTGTCGATGGCCTTCATCCACTTCGGCAGCGCGGCCTCTTCGCCGGCCTTCGGCCGCTTGCGCCATTGTCCGAATGCGAGGAGGAAGAGAAGCAGGCCGAGTACGAGCTGCACCACACCGCGGATCGGGTGAGAGATGTCGGGGTCGTCCTCGGGGAGGATCGACGACAGCAGCGTGAACACGGTGACCGCGACCACGATGCCGACGAGCCAGCCCAGGAGGAAACCGACGCTCGTGACGCGTGCCCTCGGCGAGAGCAGCATGAGTATCGCGGCGATGATCGGTATCGGGCTGATCGCGACGCCGAGTGCAAGCGGAAGCATGTCTCCGATGACGGTGCCCATCACTGGCCTTCTCTCTCTGATTGCGGCGATCCCGGCGTGGTTCGGGTGAGATCGCTGATTGCTGCACGGTTGGTCGCGTAGACCTGCTCCGACACGAGGAGACCGAGGCCGGTGAGCCGGTGCAGCGTATTGGGACGGACCCGGCTGAACGCGAGCGAGACCGAGCGTGCGGCGAGCCACTCCTTGAGCGATGCGAACGATTCGGCGCCCGTGACGTCGACATCGGTCACGGCCTCCATGTCGACGACGAGGTGCTGGACGGCCCCTTCGCCCGCCGAACGGATCGCGTCCTTCACCGCGGTGGAGAAGACTGCTCCGTTCGCGAAGAAGAGCGGGGCGGCCAGGCGGACGACGATCACCCCCGGAGCGGTCACGGTGCCGGCGGGGGCGTCCTCGAGCAGAGACTCGCCCGGATCGCCGCTGGATTCGAGAACGTCGATGGCGGGATTCGAGGCGCGTCGCGCGATGTTGATGAGAGCGAGCACGAATGCGACCAGGATGCCCGGGATCGATCCGATGAACAGGGTGACGAGGAAGCAGGTCGCGCCGATCAGGAATTCGAACCGGTCCTTGCGCCACAGATCGATGAAGTCACGGATCCCGAGGAGTGGGATGATCGCGACCCCGACGATGGCGCCGATGGCGGGCGACGGGATGTCCGCCAACAGAGCGGTGCCGAAGAGGAGGAGCAGGAGCGTTCCGACGGCGAGGATCAGTGCGGGGAACTGCGTGCGTGATCCGGACTGGTCCATGGCCGCCGTGCGTGAGGTCGATGATCCGACGGCGAAGCTGCCCTGAGCCCCCGCGGCGACGTTGGCGATGCCGAACGCGAACAGGTCCCGGTTGGCATGGAACGGGTAGCCGTGCTTCTCGGAGTACGAGCGAGAGACGAGGAGTCCTTCCGCGGTGGTGACCAGCGTCAGCGCGATCGCGGACGGCACGAGCGCGAGCCAGAGCGACCAGTCGATCGTCGGCCAGGTGAGCACAGGCGGGCCTGCGGGCACCTCGCCGAGCACGTCGACACCGCGTTGATCGAGACCCGTGAGGACGACCACGAGCGTCGTCGCCACGAGGACGATCAGCGCCCAGGGGACGGCGTGCAGGTACCTGCGCCCGAGCAGCAGGACAGCCACCGAGCAGACCGAGATCAAGACGGCCCAACCGTTGAGGGTCGTGAAGCCTCCGATGAGGTCGGCGACCTTGCCCGTGAACTCCTTGCCGGAGTCGATCTTGACGCCGAGCATCTTGGCGACCTGGCTGACCATGATGTCCAGCGCGAGGCCGCCGACGAATCCGACCAGGATCGGCTTCGACAGGAAGTTCGCCAGGAATCCGAGCTTGAAAACGGCGAGGAGCACGAACATGCCGCCGCAGATGATCGCCTGCGCGAGGGCGAGCGTCGCGTAGTCGGCGCTACCCGCAGCGGCGAGTCCACCGATCGAGGAGGCGACCAGCGCGGCGGCCGCCGCGTCGGGGGAGGCGACCAGCTGCCGGGAGGAGACGACGAGGGCGTACACGATCGTCGGCACGATCAGGGCATAGAGTCCCGCGGTCGGCGGGAGTCCTGCGATCTGCGCATATCCGATGTTCAGGGGGATGGCGATGGCGAGCAGCGTGACACCGGCGGTCAGCTCCGTGACGAAGTTGCGCCTGGTCAGACCCGCGAGCGGACGTTGCACATCGTCTCCCTTCGGGAGCGCCCCGAACGAGCGCGTTCGCGTTCACGATCCCACCGCGTGGGTCGCTGCGCCCACGTCTCGGGCGCAACCTCCTCCGGGTGATTTACGGCGATCACGGCTGCCCTCCTGTCAGGCACGGCGGCCCCCACGGCGCCGGCGTCGCGTGCGCACGACGGGAAGCTGCTCGGGCTCAGGTTCCGGAGGTACGGCTGTGCGGTCTCCCGACAGCCAGCGCACCCACGTCGCCTCGGGATCGCCCTCGAGGACGAGCGCACGCACGAGCAGCGTGAGGGGGATGGAGAGGATCGCGCCGAGCGGCCCGATGATGAACGTCCAGAAGATGACCGAGAAGAAACTCAGCGTGAGGCTGAGGTCGACGGCGTCGCTGACGAACTTCGGCTGCACGAGCACCTGGAGCACCACGTTGACGACGCTGTAGACCACGATGACGCCGAGCAGAAGCGGCCAGCCGCCGACCACGAAGGCGAGGATCGCCGGGGGGACGAGCCCGACGACGAAGCCGACGTTCGGGATGAAGTTCGTGACGAAAGCGAGGATCGCCCAGACCACCGGAGCCGGGATGCCCATCCACCACAGAGCCAGGCCGTCGATGACCGCGACGATCGCGCCGAACGTGGCATTGACGATGTAATAGCGCCGGACGCCGGAGTTGAGATGCGAGATCCGCGCGAGCACGGCGCCCTTGGTCGCGCCGAACAGAGCCGGTGCACGACCGTAGCGTGCCGCATCGATCGCCATGAAGATGATGTAGGCGCAGACGAAGAACAGGGCCGTCGCGACGCTGAGGACGGTGCCTCCGATGCTGCGCGCAACGCCGAGCAGCGTCTCCGGATCGAGGATCGAGGCCGCGGCGTCCGAGGCCTCCTCATCCAAGCCGAGCGTCTTCAGCCATCCCACCAACTCGGCGGCGGTGTTCTCCAGACCGCCCTGCGACACCAGGTCTGCGATGAGCCGGGCGAACTGCGTTCCGGCGAGCCAGAGCAGCGCGCCCATCGCCAGCAGTATCAGATACGCGACGACGATCACCGCGGTCGTGCTCGCCCACTGCGGCCAACCGTGCCGATCGAGCGGGCGGCGGAGCGGCTCGCAGATGACCACGATCACGATGGCGAGGGCGATCGGTCCGAACAGATCGCGTGCGAGATAAACACCGGCCAGCGTCACCACGCTCGCTGCAAGCAGAAGAAGCACGCGCAGGCTGGGGGAGAGCGAGCGGTCGGTGGCGCGCTCGGGCGCAGGCGAGGTCATCACGCGGCCAGCGTAGCCCCCGGTCGGATCGGCGCCCGGTCGCCTCGCGGACGGCGACCCGGCGGCCCGGGCGCTCAGAACGGCTCCGGCGGCACGAGGGGCGGCACACCCTGCTGCGGAGTGACTACGGCCTGCAACCCGACCGCCTCGATCGCCTCGGCGACTCCGCGAACGGTGTCGGAGACCACCGCGCTGCCGTGCAGCGGGTGGTGCCAGATCTGGAGGGTGAGCGTCCAGCGAGTGGGTGAGATCGCGGCGATGCGCACGTTCGGATGCTCTCGTGCGTGCACGCCGTCGACACCGCTCGCCGCACCCGTGATGGTCGTGATCACCTCGTCCAGGTCGAGTCCCGCCGATCGCGCGATGCGGATGTCGACGTCGCTCCGGCGCGCGCCGTGACGTGAGTCGTTCACCAGGACCCCGGTGAGCAGCGCGGCGTTCGGCACGTGCACCGTGCGGCCGTCGACCGTCGTGAGGATGACCGAGCGACCGTTGAGCTCCTGCACGGTGCCTCGGATCACCCCGTCGGGGCCGTCGATGCCGATCTCCTCGCCGATCTTCACCGACTGGCGGGACTGGATCAGGACACCGGCCGCGAAGTTGTCCGCGACACCGCGCAGCACCAGCACCAGGACGATCGCGGCGATCACCGTCATCGCGAGCAGCGGCTGCACGTTCGCCCCGAGGAACGCCAGCCCGACTCCGATCCCGACCAGGAGCAGACCATACTGCGTGAAGCGCGCAGCCAACTGGGACACGGAGTCGGAGATCCCCGGGGTCCGCGCCGCCAACTTCAGCACGCCCTTGCGAGCGAGCCGCGACAGCAGCCAGCCGACGAGTACCGACAGCAGCGCGAGCACGATCTGCCACCCCGACAGGCCCTCCGGGAACAGATCGCCCAGCGTCACGATCGCCGTCCGCTCGGCGTCCGGCTCCGGCTCCTCGACCTCATCCGACAAGCATGCGCGACGCTACTCCCCGGTGCCCACGACACTCATCCTCAGCGGGTGAGCACCGCGCGACACGCGCGCCGCAGGGCACGACGGCCCGCTCGGGGAGTCCATCGAAGCACGCTTCACGGAGCCGCATCGCCCCGAAGGGATGAGCCGCTCTCGCCGGTGGTGCAGCGGAGAAGGAGACTGAGCGCATGTCGTCGATGCCATCAGGACAGGACCTCCTCACGGAGGCCCGCTCGCGCGGGGCCACACGCGAGCGTGCTCGCGAGGCGATCGGGCTTCAGATCTCGATCTTCTCGTTCATCCTCGCAGCGCTCGTCGCACTGCCCGTCTTCCGGCTGCATGCCGCGCCCATCGCGGGTCCCGACTCGCTCGGACAGTTCGCGGCGCTGATGTCGGCGGTGACGGCGATCGTCGTCTTCGTCCTGGGACGCGTGATCGCGGCCGATCCCGCCCATCGGAAACGGCTCGGCGTGCTCGACATCGTCGACATCGCCGCCTTCGCCTTCGCCCATGCCATCATCGCCCTGCTCGGGTGGACCCTGGCAGCCACGATCGTCGAGGCGGGTCTCATCGGGGCCGTCGTGTACCCGGTGCCCGTGCTCATGTTGGCCGGTGCCGGAGCGGCCCTGACCGCGTACGTGACCTACTACTCCGCCACGCACCTCGACCTGCAGCTGCTGGCGACCGTGCTCGCCGTGTTCCTCGTGCTCGGGGTGCTGGCGAGCATGCTCACGGCGAGCGACCCGCAGTGGTGGAAGGAGAATCTGAGCGCCCTCGGCATGACCGACGACCTCTCCGCCCGTGCTTTCAACCTGACCCTGATCGTCGCGGGGATCCTCGTGACGACCCTCGCCCGCTACGCGACGAAGGGAATCCCGACGACCCACCCCCGCGGAGCGGCCTCGGTGCGCACGTGCCTCGTGATCGTCGGCATCTTCCTCGGTCTCGTGGGGGTGTTCCCCGTCGACGAGCACTTCGCCCTGCACACCGGTGTGGCATCCGGAATGGTGGTGGCATACGCGGTGCTCATCATCGCCGTCCGCCGGTGGGTGCCCGGCGTCTCTCGTACATTCCTGCTCGTCGGATACGTCTTCACGCTGCTCATCCTGCTGCTCTCGGTGTTCTTCGCCGTCGGCTACTACACCCTGACGGCGGTCGAACTGGTGGCGGGAACCGTGGTGTTCACCTGGATCATCCTGTTCATTCGCACCGCCGATGCGCTCAAGCGTGATGCGAGGAAGGGTGGGGAGGACTGAAAGATCACCCGGAGGATGCCCTTGAGAGCGGGTCGTCGACGCCACTAGCTTTGGTGCCATGTCGCCCCCCGTACGATCGACGACGCCGGGACCCACAGTGCGCTTCCGCCCACCGGGGCCCCAACCGGGTGCCATCCGCCGTGAACGGGTGAGCACCGCGATCGCCGATGCAGTGGCGATCGACCCACTGACGGTCATCAGCGCGCCGAGCGGTTTCGGCAAGACGACCGCGGTTTCCGACTGGGCGTCGGGGCTCGAGCAGGTCGCCTGGCTCGGCCTCAGCTCCTTCGACTCCGACCCTTCGCGTCTGACGCAGGGCGTCGTGCATGCGCTGCTCGCCGGTGCCGAACGTGCGGGGCATCCCCTCGCACTCGCGCGCGATCTGGATGACCCCGAGCACGCCTACCAGGAGATCTGCGGCGCCCTCGACGCTCTCGACGCTCCCGTGCACCTGATCGTCGACGACGCACACCGCGCAGGGGAGTGCTGGCGCAGCGGGCTCCTCGGGATGCTCGCCGAGCAGGCACCGGAGAATCTGAGGGTGGTGCTGGTCGGCACGACGCTGCTCGAGGTCACCCTCTCCCGGCATCGGATTACGCATCCCGATTCGTTCGTCGGAGCGGAGACCCTCAGTTTCACCGCCCCGGAGGTGACCCTGCTCCACAAGGCGGGAGCGAGCGGGCTCGCCGCCGACACGATCTTCGCGGAGTCTCGGGGATGGCCGATCGCCGTCCGGCTCCTGATGATCGGCGGAGCGCGGCCGGACTCCCGCGCGCAGAGCGCGTCGAGCTTCCTCGGGACCTACGTGCGCGAGCATGTGCTGGCAGCGCTGCCCCCCGACATCGCCGACTTCGTGCTTGACGGCAGCGTCTGCGGCGAGCTGACTCCGGAACTCGCTGTCGCCGTGACCGCTCGTCAGGATGCCGCGGAGCTGCTGGAGACCTGCGTACGGCTCGGCCTGTTCCTCGATCGGTTCGAGGGTCCGCACGGCGTCGTCTACCGGTGGCACGCCTCGTTCGCCAAGCAGTGTGCCGACATCGTCGCGCTCGACACCGCCCGGGCTGCGGCCTGCCACCGTCGTGCCGCTATCGCGCTCGAGGCCACGGATCCCACCGCCTCGATCGCGCACTCCCTCCGCGCGGGGGATTCGGATACCGCGAGGAAGACCCTGCTGCACCGCTGGCTCGGGCTCGTGGTCGGCGCCCGCGCGGCAGAGGTCGAGCGCACCGCGACCGAGATGCTGCGACGCACACCCGACGATGCTCAGGTGCTCCTCGTCCGTGCCTGTGCGAGCGATGTGCTCGGCGACCACCGCGTTGCGCGCGAGCTCTTCCGGCGTGCAGAGGCGACGATCGGACGGACAGGGAACGGGACCGAGCCCGCCGTACTGCAGATCGCGCGTCTGTTCATCGCCGATGAGCGCGACGAGGTCGCCGAGGCGAGTGCGAAGGTGCGCCGGATGCTGCTCGACGCGGATTCGACCGAGCTCGGAGATCGCGCGGCCCTCAACTACCTCCTCGGGTGGACCGAGATCCGGCACCGCGGCAATCCGATGATCCCGCTCGAGTACTTCTCGGCCGCCGCCAGGGAGGCACAGAGCTCCGATGACCGCGAACTCGCGAAACGGTCGCTCGGGCACCTGGCATTCGGGCAGACCTGGGCCGGACGCTTCATCGACGCGCGCGCATCGCTTGCGGCAGCACAGGACGAGGAGGATGTGAGCCTTCCCTGGAGCACCTATGCCGGAGGAAGCGCCGCGGCCGCCGCCGGGTACGTCGCGTACTGGTCGGGCGAGTTCGACGAGGCGACCCGCGCGTTCGGGGCGGTGATCTCCAACGGAAGCTCCGACCGCTCCTTCACGGGCGTGGCGCGGATGATGATCGCGTACACCGCGGCCGAGACCGGTGATGTCCCGGCATGCCGTCGTGCGGCGATCGGCGTTCAGGAGATCCCGCTCGAGGTCGTCCACGGCGTCTCGTGGCCGGCGTTCCGCGAGTCGTCCGTCGCCCTGCTGGAAGAGGCGGTCGGTCGGCATGATCGGGCGATGCGGATCGCCAGGAAGTACATCCACTGCCCTGATCTGCCCGTCGTGAACGTCGCGCTCGCCGGGCTGCTGCGCCGCGCCGGCGACTACCCGGCGGCACTGGAGATGCTGAGATCACTGCGGGCTTTCGGCGAGGTGTCGTATGTGAAGTCCGCGACGCTGATCACCGCCGCGGTCCTGCGTCGCCATGCCGGGCACCACGACGAGGCTCACGAGCTGTGCGAAGCGGCCGTCGCGGTCGCGTCCGGCGAGAACATCCGGCTGCCGTTCGGGCCTCGCGAGGCTGCGGTGCGCAAGCTGCTGGGCGAACACGTGCACTTCGGTACGCAGTTCGAGGACTTCATCGGCCGGTGCCTCGCCAACGATGCCGCCGGCTCGCTGGTCGAGACGCTCTCGGAGCGAGAGCGCGATGTGTTCCAGCAATTGCAGACGGCCCGCACACTGCACGAGATCGCAGGGGAGCTGGCCGTGTCGATCAACACGGTGAAGACCCACCAGCGCGCCATCTACCGCAAGCTCGGTGTCTCCTCTCGTCGAGAGGCTGTGCGGACGACGGTCTGACCCGCGGAGGGCGGTCGCTCGCTCGACGCGGTCTCGGTGCGGGTGGCGTCAGTCTTGGCGCAGTGCCGATGCGAGGACGGTGTTCGCGATCGCCGCAGGGATCGGCTGGGTCGCGAGGATGCGATCACCTCGTCGGTCGACATCGCGGGAGAATCGCTCGCTCCACGTCGGCTCGACGAGGATGAGCGCCGCGAGCGACCCGATCGGAAGACCCGAAGCGAAGTGACGGGCGTCCTCTTCGCAGACGAGGCCCGGGGTGTCCAGCCCGAGACCGGCGAGGGTGAACTCATCGGCGTCGATCTCGATGAGGCGCCAGTCCTCCACATCGAGCCGCTGGATGAGAAGGAAGTCCAAGAGGCGGATGGCGCCGCTCTCGACCTGCCGGAGCAGGGCCTCGAGGATATCGGGGCTGAGGCGGTCGTCCTCCAGGCGCACGACGACGAATTCGACGTCGCCGAGCGCCTCCAGAGTCATGTCGACCACCTCAGCCACGATGTCAGCTCAGTGCGCGCGTCTTGATGGCGGCGAACTCCTCGGGAGTGATGGTCCCCGCGGCAAGGAGCTTCGACGCCTTGTCGATCTCATCGCTGGGACTGGATCCGGCGACGCTGCGGATGTAGGAGTCGGCAGCGTGCTGCTGCTCCCGGTACGACGAGACGCTGCGTTCGCCCATTCCCTTGCCGCGCGCGATCAGGTAGACCAGCGCCGTGAGGAAGGGGACGAAGATGAGGAAGATGATCCACACGGCCTTCCACCACCCGTTGAGAGCGTGATCGCGGAACAGGTCGGCCACGATGTTGAAGAGCACCATCAGGTAGGAGATGAACACGAAGACCCAGAAGAACCACCAGATGATGTCCCAGAAGCTTTCCCAAATGGACACTTCGGACCCCTTTCGTTGAGTTACTGCGTACGGTGATCGTGACAGCGCGACCATCGGCGTGGGAAAGCCGCTCACCCCTAGCGGGCGACCCCGTGTCGATCGGCGCCGCGATGGTCATCACGAACGGGTGAAGGGGGCGGGGGTTCCGTCGGCCTCCCCGCGTAGCGTGCCCCTCGTGGAAGCGAACCGGCAGGAGCACGACGCAGAAGACGGCGGGGGCGGCGACGCTCCAGGATTCAGCTCGTGCTGCCGGCGAAGCCGCTGCTCTCCGGTTTCTCCATCGCCATCGGCGTCCTCTTCGCGATCGCCCTCGCAGCGACGATCGCCGGCATCTCGACGGTGCTGATCTCGATCTTCCTCGGCATGTTCCTGGCACTCGGACTCGATCCGGCCGTACGCGCCCTCGAGCGTCGGGGGATGAGCAGAGCGGCGGGCGTGACGATCGTCGCGATCATTTTTCTGGGGATCGTCGCGGTGATCCTCCCGGTTCTCATGCCGGCGACCATCCGCCAGATCGCCGTGGCGATCGGGGCCGCACTAGAGACGATCGCCGCGATGCAGCAGAGCGAGTGGTATCGGGCGTTGGAGGCCGACCTCGGAGTCGACCTGTCGGCGGTCATCGCCGACAGCATCCGCTCACTCACGACGTTCTCCTCCTTCCTCGCGATCTCCGGAGGGGTGCTGAAAGCAGGATTCGGCGTCATCGGGGCCGTCTCGAGCTTCGTGATGGTCACCGTCCTCACGCTGTACTTCGTCTCCTCCCCGCAGAGCATCAAAGGGGCGCTCGCGAACCTCCTGCCGTTGTATCGGCGGGCCCGATTCGCCGGGGTCCTCGATGAGATCACGCAGTCCGTCGGGGGAGTGGTCGCCGGCGGCGTCACACTGTCTGCGATCAACGCGGGCATCGTCTTCGTGATCCAGCTCGTGGTCGGCTCGTCGATACCCGCGGTGATGGCGATCGTCGCCTTCTTCGTGACGCTGGTGCCGATGATCGGCTCGCTGGTGTTCCTTGTCATCGGCGGCATCGCCACGCTGTTCGTCAGCCCGACGGAGGCCCTGGTCTTCGTGATCGCCTACCTCGTGTACATCCAGGTGGAGGCCTACGTCGTGACCCCGCGCATCATGGGGAAGGCGGCGGCCGTTCCCGGTGTGCTGGTGATCATCGGCGCGATGATCGGGGCCACCCTGCTGGGGCTGCTCGGAGCGCTCGTCGCGATCCCTCTGACGGCCTCGATCCTCATCGTCATCCGCCAGGTGTGGATCCCGCGCCAGAATCGCCAGACCGAGCCGCCGGACGGCGAAGTTCTCATCCGATAGGGGTGAGCGCGGCCATGACCTCGAGCGCGACGGTGCGAACATGGCGGCAGAGTCCCGGTACGTCGCCACCGTGAGAAAGGACAATCCATGAATGACTTCCGATTCGGCCCCGCCGAGTTCTACCTCGTCGGGTTCGAGGGTGAGCGTCCAGACCCGTCGACGTTCCGCGCGCTGACCGACCTCATCGACAGTGGGGTCGTGCGCCTGCTCGACTTCGTTCTGTTGTCGAAATCGGCCGCCGGGGAGGTCGAGATCGTCGAACTCGACTCGGACGACGGCTCACTCGGGCTCGATGACTTCGAGCCGCTCGCCGCTGGGCTCGCCGGCGAAGAAGACGTGGAGGCTCTGGCGAGTGCCCTCGCCCCCGGCCAGTCCGCTGCCGTCGTCGTCCTGGAGCTTGCCTTCGCCCGCACCCTCGCGCAGACCCTCGCCGCCTCCGGTGGTCAGGTGCTCCGCAGCGAGCGCGTGCCCGCCCCCGTCGTGAACGCCATGATGGACATCCTCGATCAGGAAGGTGAATGACATGCCCTTGAGAAGATTCGGTCGCCCGGGACTGATCGGACTGGCCGCCAGGACGGCGGTGGTCGCGGGGACGGCGTCGGCTGTCGGTGGTGCGATGTCCCGGCATCAGCAGGAGCGTGCGCAGGGCCAGTACGAGCAGCAGCAGTATGAGGCCGCGCAGCAGCAGGCACAGGTCGATGCCGCGGCGCAGAATGCGGCTTCTCAATACGCGGCCCCACCGGCCCCGGCGAGTGCGACGGGCGGAACAGACGATCTGATCGCGAAGCTGCAGCAGCTGGCGTCGCTGAAAGACGCAGGTGTGCTGTCCGAGACGGAGTTCGCTGCGGCGAAGCAGAAGCTCCTGAGCTGAGGGGAGCGATCGGCGGGGACGGACGCGTGTGATGCGACGCATAGAGGAGGAGAGCGAATGAGCGAACTGGATGATCTGCGAGCGCGGGTGCTGCTCCTCGAGCAGGAGAACCAGACGCTCAAGATCGAGACGCGCGAGAAGCCTCGTCGCCGACCCGTCGGCCGGAGCATCGTCGCCGGAATCGTGCTCGCGGTGGCGGTGCTGCTGGCGCCGATCGCGGCGATGGGTACGTGGGCACGCCTGCAGCTGGTCGACGCCGATCGGTTCGTGGCGACGTTCGCGCCCCTGGCCGAGGATCCCGACGTGCAGGACTTCGTCGCCGCCCAGGCCAGCGCCGCTATCCAGGAGCAGGTCGACCTCACCGCCGTGGTCGGCGAGGTGTTCGATGGACTACGCGAGCTCGATCTCCCTCCGCGTGCGGCATCGGCGCTGACCCTCCTGGAGGCACCGGCGGCGAGCGGACTGACATCGCTCGTCGACGGGGTGATCCACGACGTCGTCGCCTCGGATCAGTTCGCCGACATCTGGGCGCAGTCGCTGCGCTTCACGCATGAGCGCGCGGTCGCGATCATGCAGAACAGCCCGGACACCGCCTTGCAGCTGGCGGACGACGGGGTGCTCTCGATCGACCTCGGCCTCGTCGTCGAGCGGGTCAAGTCCGTGCTGACGGAGCGTGGTGTCGGCTTCGCCGATCTGATCCCGGAGATCGACCGGTCGATCCCTATCGCCCAGGCGGACGCTCTGGTGCTCGTCCGGACCGTCTACCAGATCGCGGTCGCCGCGGGGTTCTGGCTGCCCTGGGTGGTGCTCGGACTCGTGGTCGCCGGCATCCTGATCGCCCGCAACCGTCCCCGGGCGCTCTTCTGGACCAGTGCCGCCTTCGCGGTCGCCTTCCTCCTGCTCTCCGCGGGGATGGGCATCGGACGCACGTTCTTCATCGGTGCTGTGAGCCCGTCGATCATGACGTCGGCGGCCGCGCAGGCGCTGTTCGACGAGGTGACCTCGCTGCTGAGCTCGACGATCGTGGCACTGGCGATGGTCGGCGTTCTCATCGCGGTGTGGGCCTGGCTCGCCGGTTCGAGCCGCAGCGCCAGGGCCGCGCGCGGCATCCTCGACTCCGGCTTCTCCGCGGTGCGCGGGACCTGGGAGCGACGGGGACTGTCCACCGGACGATTCGGGCTCGCGGTCGAGAGGTTCCACGGCCCGATCGTCATCGTCGGGATGGCCCTCGCACTGCTCGTCCTGATCGTGACACGACCCGTCTCATTCGGGAGCGTGATCGGCGTGACGATCGGACTGATCGTGTTCATGATCCTGATCGAGCTGCTGCGGCGTCCGACCGCGGTGGCGGCTCCTCCGGAAGAGCCGGGGACGCCCGAGACGGATGGCGTGGGGATCGAGACCGCAGACCCGGAATCTCCGGTGGTCACCGCCGCTTCGTGAGCAGCCACACGGAGGATGCCCGGAGAGACGTGCTCCCCGGGCATCCTCCGTTTGTGGCTCAGGCGCCGTCGACCTCGGATGATGCCTGGGGGAACACGGTTGCCCAGTCGTCTTTGACGCTCACGACGGTGTACCCGCTGTCATCGGCTGCCGCGAGTGCTTTCTCGGCGCCCGCGTCGTAAGGCGCGTCGCCGCGGTCGGGATCGTCGTGGTGGATCAGCATCGCGAATCCGGGACGCGGCCCTTTGCGGGCGAAGTCGAGCATGGCCGTGTCGCCGTTCGAGTTGCCGCCCGCAAACAGCGGTCGTCGGCCGATACGGCTCCAGATGCGCACCGGCTTCTCGGGCCCGTCGTCGAAGAAGGCGAGGGACGACGAGTACTTCACGGTCGCGTCGGCGTCGTCCCAGGTGAGACCGAACGCCGAGCCCACGACCCGCTCCGGCGGGATGCCGTAGTTGGCCTGCGTCATGGGGCGCATGAAGTCGCGCTCGCCGCCCGACACGATGTAGCAGGTGAAGCCGTGCCCCTCCAGGTACCGGAGCAGCTCGACCATCGGCTGGTACACGGCGTCGGCATACGGCCGCTTCATGACGGGATGCTGCGCTGTGCGATAGAACTCCCCGACGGACAGTGCGTAGTCCTCCACGCTCATCCCGTCGGTGAGGCCGACGAGCGCCTGGATGATGGTCTTCAGATCGGAGTCGTCGCCGCCGTAGTGCTTGTCGATCGCCGTGCTCAGCCAGCCGAAGTCGCCGCTCACCGCGGCGAGGTAGGGTTGCCGCTCGGCGAGTTCCGGCGTGCGTTCCGCAGCCGCGCGCCATTGCTCGACCACGTAGTGCAGTTGCGTGGGCATCGGCTTCTCGGACCACAGTGTGCCGTCGTTGTCGAACACGGCGATGCGCTCCTCGACAGGCACCGCATCCGGGCCTTCCGTGACGGAGGCGACGAAGGCCTCGATGTCCTTGCGCGTCGTGGTGTCGCGCCAGGACGGGAGAGAACTGTGATCGGTCATGTCGGGTCCTCGCGTCTCGATGAGTGGGCGGCAATCGCCTCCAGGGTCGCACCCGCGGTGTCATCGCGCAGTCATCGGTCACCCGGTGGGGGCGATGCCGTCGACCGTAGGGCCGCGATGTGTACCTCCAGTCGGGTCACCGTCGGTCGAGGATCCGTACTGAATCATCGCGAGGCCGAATTCGCAAGGGGGTCACGTGTGGGAATGGCTCGACCTAGTGTGAAAGCGCCGCCACGGACCCGGCGGCGAAGCAGCCGGACGAGTCCAGGGAGTGACCATGAAGACGCTCATCACCCAGGTCGGAAGCTATCTGACCGGCGACGCGACGGCCGATGCGGTGGTCCAGTACTGGCTGGCATTGACGGAGGAGCGACGCAACGACGTCGTCGAGATCCCCGTCGTCGGCTCCGGTGGTGAGCGCTCGAATGTCCGCCTGGCGCTCGGAACGATGCTTCCCATCGCCGTGATCGACGCGGGCCTCGCCCCGGAGATCGATGACGATGAAGGCGCAGCGAGACGACTTCTCGCGCGTGCGCACGCACTGACACCGAAAGCTGGACCGGCGTTCGAGCCGGGCGAGGAGCCGGAGCATCCCGACGGGTACGACTCATCCCTGATGTGACGATGCGGGTGACGTGATGAAGGAGGAGGAGAGAGATGGAATCGACACCGGAAGGCGTTTCTGACGGCGTGAAGCGAGTCGTCACGAGAGCGAAGAACGGCCAATGGGTGAACGAGGTCGAAGGTGCGCCTGATCTCTCGCGCAGCTACAGCAGCCGCGACGAGGCGATAGAGGAGGCGGATGCCCTCGCCCAAGCACACGGCGTGACGCACGTCGTTCAAGACAGCGAGCCGACGGGAACGATCACCGACGGCGGTGGACCGGACGACGATGTGGCTGTCGTGGGGGAGAAGCCCCTCACCGGGGCGGGGACGGACACGACCGACGAGAACGGTTTCCCGCTGGAGAATCCCTCCGGCTGATCCGCCTGAAGCGAGTGCGTCCGGCGTCGACTCGTCCGCTCGGCGTCGCCGCGCCCGAAACGAAGAGACCCCGCCTGGATCAGGCGGGGTCTCTTCATTGTGCAGTTGGTCTGTGTGCCCCCGACAGGAGTCGAACCTGCGACCTACGGTACCGGAAACCGGCGCTCTATCCACTGAGCTACGGAGGCGTACCGATCGACAATATCACTCGTCGGGGGTCGTCTCCGACCCACCGGCTTCGGTGACCGGCGCGGCGCGCAGCTCTTCGAGCGCTGCGGCGAGTTTCTCGGCCAGATACCGGTGCCCGTCGGTGGAGGGATGCTTGCGTCCGACCTCGACGTCGATCACGTCGAGATAGTTCTGCTCGGTGATCCAGCTCCGGGCGATGGGGGAGATGTACCACCAGCCGCGGGCTCCGGCGAGCTCACCGAGATCCGTGTCGATGCGCGCGGTCGCAGCCCCGACCGGCAGCTCGTGCGGTGCCGGGCCCAGCACGACGATGACCGCATCCGGATATGTGGCGGCCAGGGCGTCCCACGCGGAGGTCACGGCCTCGCGGTAGCCCTCGACGCCCTGCGCCCGGTCGTTGATCGAGCCCTGGATGATCACGAGGTCGGGCGCGAGCGAGGGGTCGAGTGTCGCGATGCGCTCGCCGAAGGTCGGGCCGTCGAGGCCGGGCTTCAGATAACCGCTGCCGCGGACACCGTTCACGATCGTCTCGCCGTCGATCAGATCGGCCAGGAGGTACGCGTAGCCGAGCGTCGGGACGGTCGCCGCCGAGCCGTAGGTCCAGCTGTCTCCGAACACCAGCACGGTCGGGTGGTCCGGCAGTGTGAGGGGAGCTGGCGCGATGGCTTCGGAGGCCGCGCCGGCGGCCGCGACCGGGGCACCGATGGGGGCGGCGGAGGGCGGCGATGTCCACGGCCGCCACATGCCGAGGACGCCTGCCGCGACGGCGAGGAGGAGTGCGATGGCGACCCCTGCGGTGCGCAGTCGACGACGGGTGGCGGGGGCCTTCATGGGTTGAGAGTAGATCACTGCGCGCCGATTGCGAATTCCGCGCGCCCCGCGCCGTCGGACGGCCTGTCCCCGACCCGTAAACTGAGGGGGCTATGAACCCCGAAACCCTTGCTGCCGCCTTCCTCGCCGTCCTCGCCCCGATCGCCGAGGAACGACGTCCCGGCGAGCCGCTCGGAGTCTCCGCAGCCGACATCGTGCTGGAGCGCCCGCGCAACCGTGACCACGGCGACTGGGCATCGAACATCGCCATGCGGCTCGCGAAGCCGTTCGGCACGAACCCGCGCGAGCTCGCGCAGCAGATCGCCGACGGTCTCGCCGCTGTCGACGGCATCGCGAGCACCGAGGTCGCCGGTCCGGGGTTCATCAACATCCGTCTCGATGCCGCCGCCGCGGGCGCACTGGCGAAGGTCATCGTCGACGCCGGCACCACCTACGGCACGAATGCGTCGCAGGAGGGCGTCAGCGTGAACGTCGAGTTCGTCTCCGCGAACCCGACCGGTCCTCTCCACATCGCGCACACCCGCTGGGCGGCGCTCGGCGACTCGATCGTGCGTCTGCTGCTGGCGAGCGGCGCGCATGCGGTGCGCGAGTACTACATCAACGACGCCGGCGCGCAGATGGACCGCTTCGCCGTCTCCATCCTCGCGGCTGCCAAGGGCGAGCCGACTCCCGAGGGCGGCTACCCCGGTGCGTACATCGCGACGCTCGCCGGCCGGGTGCTCGAGTCGCGTCCCGACCTGCTGCAGCTTCCCGAGAGCGAGCAGTCGTCCGTCGCGCTCGAGCTCGCCTACGAGTTCCAGCTCGCCGAGATCAAGAGTTCGCTCGATCGGTTCAACGTGCCGTTCGACGTCTGGTTCTCCGAGCGCACCCTGCACGCCAAGGATGCGTCCGGCACGAGCCTGATCGACCAGGCCGTCGACCGTCTGCGCGAGCAGGGGCACGTCTTCGATGAGGATGGCGCGGTGTGGGTGCGCACGACCGACTTCGGCGACGACAAGGACCGCGTGATCCGTCGCTCGAACGGCGAGTACACCTACTTCGCCGCCGACGCCGCGTACTACCTGAACAAGGGTGACCGCGGGTTCCAGAACAAGATCTACCTCCTCGGCGCCGACCACCACGGCTACGTGCACCGTCTGAAGGCGGTCGCGGGAGCCGCGGGTGAAGACCCGGAGAAGAACGTCCAGGTGCTGATCGGGCAGATGGTCTCGATCAACGGCGCCCGCCTCAGCAAGCGCGCCGGCAACATCATCGAAATGGACGACCTGCTCGACTGGCTCGGCACCGATGCGCTGCGGTACTCGCTGGAGCGGTCGCCCGCGGACTCGCCGCTCGACCTCGACCCCGAACTGCTGCAGAAGCGCACGAACGACAACCCGGTCTTCTACGTACAGTACGCCCACGCCCGCACGCACAACGTCGCGCGGAACGCCGCTGATTCGGGTGTCGATCGGTCGGAATTCGCCCCCGAGACGCTCACGCACGAATCCGAGGCCGCTCTGCTGGGCGCGCTGCAGGAGTTCCCGCGCATCGTCGCTTTCGCCGCCGAGGTCCGCGAACCGCACCGTGTCGCCCGCTACCTCGAGGAGCTCGCCGGGCTCTACCACCGGTGGTACGACAACTGCCGCGTGATCCCGCAGGGTGACGACCCGATCGAGACCGTGCACCGCACGCGTCTGTGGCTGAACGACGCCGCCGGCCAGGTCTTCCGCAACGGTCTCGATCTCCTCGGAGTGAGCGCCCCCGAGCGCATGTGATGCGCGCGGCCATCCCGTCGGGTACGGCAGGATGGCAGGCATGAGCGACGACAACCACACCCTGCCGTATCCGGACGCCTCGGCCGATCATCCGACGCTCGTGATCCCGGGGAACGTCGCCGAACAGCCTGCCGATGCTGCGCCGCGCACCCGCCGCCGCTGGCCCTGGGTTCTGCTGATCGTGGTGGTCGTGCTGGCGCTGCTCGTGGTCGCCGCCGAGTTCATCGCCCGCGCGGTGCTCCCGGGGATCGTGCGGTCGATCGTCATCGAGCAGCTGGACCTCCCCGCCGACCAGCAGCTCGACGTCGAGACGCAGGGCCTGCTGCTCCCGCAGCTCCTCGGCGGTTCCCTCGACACGCTGCACCTGTCGACGGACTCGGTGACGCTGGAGGGCATCACGGGGGCGGCCGACGTCACCGCGACCGGAGTCCCGTTGCGCGGCGGCGACCTCGGAGGTGCTGCCGGCACGATCCGCATCGACCAGGCGGAGTTCACCTCCCTGCTCGCCGGAACCGAGCTGCCCGTCGAGTCGGTCGAGTTCGCGGCGCCGAACGCGACGGTGAGCGGCTCGATCACCGTGTTCGGGGCGGCCGTGCCGCTCTCTTTGACGCTCACACCCGGCGCGGTGGAGGGCGACCTGGAGCTCACGCCGGTCGCGGCGAGCATCGGCGGACTCGACATCGACCTCGACCAGGTCGGCTCGACGCTGGGCTCGCTCGGCGAGGGCCTGACGCAACCGCAGCGGGTGTGCATCGCCGATCAGCTGCCGGCCGGGCTCACCCTCACCGGACTGGAGATCGTCGACGGTGCGGCGGTGATCGACATCGACGTGAACGGCGCGATCGTCACCGACGAGTCGCTCCAGGAGAAGGGCGTCTGCCCGAGCTGAACCGCTCGGGCCGCGCCGTCATCCGCCGCGGGCCTCCTCGATGCGGTGCGCGAGCCATTCGGGTCTCTGCAGCGGGATACCGTGTCCGCATCCGTCGACGACCTCCAGCGTGCTGTGGGGGAGCGCTGCGTGCAGCGCCGCGGCCGAGCGCCTCATGAGCTTCTTCTCCGCGGCTCCGACCAGGATCAGTGCGGACCCGGGGAACGTCGACCACCCGGCGGGCGGCACGAATCGCAGGTTCTCCTCGACCGAGGTGAGCAGCGTCTCCCGGGAAAGCGACGACGACGTCTGCAGGTAGGCGGCCATGTGCGATTCCGGTACGAAGAGCTCCCGGGCCTGCAGGCGCGCGAACCTCTCGTTCTTCGCGAGCCCGGCGGTCGCGCCGAGGAGCGCCACTGTCGGACCTGTCATGCGCAGAGGCGCGGCCTGTGCGCTGATGACGACGACTCGTTCGACGATGTCGGGTCGCACAGCCGCGAGCAGCACGGCGAGCTGCGCCCCGAGCGAGAAGCCGACGACCGTGGCCGGGCGGCCCTCGTCCTCGAGAATGCGCGCGAGCAGGTCGACGGTCTCGCGGTGGGAGGTGTAGTTCTCCGCCGCGCTGCGGCCGTGACCCGGAAGGTCCGGCACCAGCACCCTCGCGTGAGGGGGCAGGTGGGCGCGCATCGGCTCCCACATCCATCCGGCGACGCCCCCGCCGTGCAGGAGCAGCAGTGGTGGTTCGCCCGCTTGCCCGAAGGCGTCCAGGTGCATCATCGCTCCGTCTCGAAGGTCGCGGCCATCCGCCCGATGGTGTCGATCGTGCCCTCCAGCAGTGCGGGGTCGAGCGGGCCGAGCAGTCGTGCCGCCGACAGCAGTCCGATCGTCGTGCTCGACAGCGCCAGAGCGAGTGTGCGCGGATCGACATCCGTGACGATCAGGCCGCGCTCCTGCAGCTCGCGGAACCAGTCCACGACCCGCCGATGACGCTCGCGGTAGCGACCATCGGTCTCTTCCATCACGTGGGAGCCGAGGATGCCCCGATCGTCGAGGAACGCAGCGGTCATCAGCGGGTCGTCGAGCAGCGCCCGAGCCGTCGCCCGACAGGCGTCGCTGAGACGAGGATGGTCACCCAGCTCGCCGCGGACCCGGTCGGCCATGCGCACGTTGCCCTGCAGCAGCAGGGCGTCGAGGATGTCACGCTTGCCGGCGAACTCCAGGTACACGGCACCCTTGGCGATGCCGGCGCGCTCGGCGATTGCGGCGACGCTCATCGCGTCGAACCCGTGCGCGAGCACGAGTGCTCGGGCCGCATCGAGGATGCGCTCGCGTCGCTCAGGAACGCGCGGTCGAGGCATCATCCCTCCTCAGCTGCTCGAGCATCGCCGGGATGACGAGGTCGGGTCGGTCGCGCTGCACCCAGTGGCCGGCGCCGGGGATGGGTCGGAGCGAGCCGGACGGCAACAGTGCTGCCGCCGTCTCGATGCGAGCGAGGGGAACTCCGGTGTCACGATCGCCGTGCACCAGCAGTGTGGGTGTGCGGATGCCCGCAAGCTGATCGGTGTAGACGGTACGGAGCCGATTCCACAGCACCTGATCGCGCTGCCACTCGCCGAACGTCTCCAGGCTCGTGCCGCCGGCGGCTTCGGCGAGGACCGCATCGACGAGCTCAGGCGTGCGCGCCTCCGGGTTGCGTACGAGATCACGCAACCCGCGCTCCAGTGCGGAGCGGTTCCGTGCATAGGAGCGGGTCATCGCGGCCAGTAGCCCGGAGCGCAGCAGGAGAAACGATGTCAGATGGGTGATCCGTCCGCGGAAGCCGTCGGCGAGGCGGGGCATCAAGCCGTAGCAGCCCAGCAGTACGGCGGTTCGAGCGCGGCCGGGCTGATCGAGCAGATGTCCGACCGTCATCCCCCCGCCGAGGGAGAGCCCGGCGATCGCGTAGTCGGTGAGGTCGAGAGCGTCGACGAGCTCGCCGACGTGTCGGACGAGAAGCTCCTGAGTGAGTGGCCATGCGGTCCGGGGGCTGTGCCCGAAGCCGGGAAGGTCCGGCGCGACGACGCGGTGTCCTGCCTGTGCGAGGGCCGGCCCGACCTCGCCCCACGAGAGCTCGGCGCTGTCGGCTCCGCCGCCGTGCAGGAGCAGGACGGGAAGCCCGGTCTCGGCGGTCGGTCGCCACTCCAGAGCGGAGACGGTGGCGTGCGGAAGATCGATGATCGTGCGGCGGGCGTCCATGGCGTCCTCTCGTTGTGACCAGATTAGCTCATCCGGTCACAACGAGGTTCGATACGGCTAGGCGGACTTCTCGGCGGACGCGGCCTCCTGCGCGGCACGCAGCTCCGCGGTGGCGACCTGGACGTCGACCTCGGCGCGCTGCAGACGCCGCTGGACGAAGGTCGTCGCCGCGAAGCGGGCGTGCACGCGGTCGGCCTTCTCCTCCTCGGCGGTCACGATGTACGCACACGCGAACAGCATCACCTGCGCCGAGAAGTTCAACCAGATCAGCAGCGCGAGTAGGGAGGCGAAGGACGCGAGAAGCGGGTTGCTGGTCGCTCCTCCCACGAACAGTCCGGACAGCTCCTGCAGGACCAGCAGGCCCACGGCGCCGAGCAGTGCTCCCGACCAGAGCGACCGCCTCGACGGTCGTACCCCGGAGAGGAGGAGGAACACGCCGATGATGATCGCCGTGTCGAGAGCGAAGACGACGACGAGGGAGAGCAGCCGCACGGTCCAGGCCACGACCGGCGCATCAGCGGGCAGCCCGAGCAGGTCTGCGATCCAGGAGACCCCCAACTGTCCGGCGAAGGTGACGGCCGCCGAGAGGACGAAGGCCAGGCCGATGCCGATCGCCAGCGCGAGGTTGCGGAGGATCACCCAGATCCAGAGGATGTCATCCTGCAGCGTGCCCGCGAGAACCCGCACGGCCGTGCGGAGCGACCCGATGGCACCGAGGGCCGCGCCGACGAGAGCGATCAACGAGATGATCCCGGCGAGCGACAGGGACGCCGGAGCCTGGAGGTCCTTCGTCTTGATCACACCGTCCTCACCGATGAGCCCGGGCACGGCCGACTGTACGGCGTCGATGATCGCCTGCCATGCCACCGGGTTCCCGGCGAGCCACAGAGCCGCGATCGAGAAGCCCAGCAGCACGCCCGCGAACACGCTGAACAACGCACGGTAGGTGACGCTGTCGGCGAGCATCGGCCCGCGGCGCTCGGTGTACAACAGCGCCGCGCGCACCGGCCGGCGCGCGAGAGCCCACGCGATGACCGGTCCGGTGATGCGGGGGATCAGACCAGGACGCGCGGAAGAGTCTTTCGTCGTTTCAGTGTTCGCCACGCCCCCACCCTAGGAGGCGGAGACGGGCTGCCGCAGGGGCTTGACGCGGCGCGTCACCATGACCAGGGAGACGCGACCGGTGCCCTAGAATCGGGTCAACCTCGATGTGCGCGACCTGCCCGAGATCCTTCCCACGATTGGTGATCAGTGCTTCTCTCTGCCGATTCGCTCGCTCCGGAATGGCTCGCCGTGCCCGATGACGCGAACGACCTCGCCGACGGCGTCTGGCCGGCATCCGCAGTGCGCGATGCCGATGGGGTACTCGACATCGCCGGTGTCAGCGCCACCGCCCTCGCCCGCACCTATGGCACGCCGCTGCTCGTGCTCGACGAAGCTGAGGTGCGCGGTCGTGCGCGGCGGTTCCGGCTGGCCTTCGACCGTGCCGCCGCGGAGCACGCCACCACGGCCCAGGTGTACTACGCGGGTAAGGCGTTCCTCTGCACGACGGTCGCGCGCTGGGTGGTCGACGAAGGTCTGCGCGTCGACGTCTGCACCGGGGGAGAGCTGGCTGTGGCCCTAGCCGCCGGCGTCGCACCCGCATCGCTCGGGTTCCACGGCAACAACAAGTCCGTCTCCGAGCTCGAGCGTGCCGTCGAGGTCGGCGTCGGGACGATCATCGTCGACAGTGCCATCGAGGTCGAAAGGCTCGCGGCGATCATCGCCCGCACCGGCGCGACCCAGCGGGTGCTGGTCCGTGTCATCAGCGGCGTGCACGCCGAGACACACGACTTCCTCGCCACGGCCCACGAGGACCAGAAGTTCGGTTTCCCGCTCCCGGAGGCAGAGGCGGCGGTCGCCCGCATCCGCGAGATCCCGGGTCTGGTGTTCGCCGGGCTGCACTGCCACATCGGTTCGCAGATCTTCGGCGTCGCCGGCTTCCGCGAGTCCGCATCCCGCGTGCTCGATCTGCACGCCACGCTGCTCGACGGCGGTCCGGTCCCGCAGCTCAACCTCGGCGGCGGCTTCGGCATCGCCTACACGCGCGTCGACGACCCGACCCCGATCGAAGAGCTCGCGGATGCGATCGTCACCTCGGTCGCGGAGGGCTGCGCCGCGCGCGGCATCCCCGTTCCCGCCCTGTCGTTCGAGCCGGGCCGTGCCATCGTCGGCACCGCGGGCGTCACGCTCTACGAAGTCGGCACGACCAAAGACGTGACCGTCGCGACGGGTGCCGTGCGCCGGTACGTGAGCGTCGACGGCGGCATGAGCGACAACGCGCGTCCTGCGCTGTACGGCGCCCAGTACTCCGCGCGCCTCGCCTCGCGCGCGGGATCCGGTGAGCCTCGCCTCAGCCGGGTCGTCGGCAAGCACTGCGAATCCGGCGACATCGTGGTCGACCACGAGTACCTGCCGGAGGATCTGGTGCCGGGCGACCTGCTCGCCGTGCCGACCACCGGTGCGTACTGCGTGCCGCTCGCGAGCAACTACAACCATGTACCGCGTCCGCCGGTGATCGCCGTGCGCGACGGACACTCGACGGTCATCGTCCGAGGCGAGACCGTCGACGACGTGCTGGCCCGTGACGCGGGCATCGACGGGGCGAAAGCCCCCGAGGGAGACCAATGACCCACCTCCGAAGGAGCAACCATGACTGAATACCGACGACTTCGTGTGGCACTGCTGGGTGCCGGAGCGGTCGGCTCGCAGGTCGCGGCGCTCCTGCTGCGCCACGGCGACGAGCTGGCCGACCGTGCCGGTGCCGAACTCGAGCTCGCCGGCATCGCCGTGCGCGACGTCGATGCGCCGCGTGACGTCGACCTCCCCAAGGAGCTCTTCACCACCGACGCCGAGACGCTGATCCTGGGCGCCGACATCGTGATCGAGCTCATCGGCGGCATCGAGCCGGCCCGCACCAGCATCCTGCAGGCGATCGGCTCCGGCGCCGACGTCGTCACGGCCAACAAGGCCCTCCTCGCCACGCACGGCCCCGAGTTGTTCGAGGCCGCCGACCGCGTGGGCGCGTCCGTCTACTACGAGGCCGCGGCCGCCGGCGCGATCCCCATCATCCGTCCGCTGCGCGACTCGCTCGCCGGCGACCGGGTGGTGCGCATCATGGGCATCGTGAACGGCACCACGAACTACATCCTGGACCGGATGGACTCCGAGGGCGCCGACTTCGCCGACGTGCTCGCCGACGCCCAGCGCCTGGGCTACGCCGAGGCCGACCCGACCGCCGACGTGGAGGGTTACGACGCCGCGCAGAAGGCCGCCATCCTCGCGAGTCTCGCGTTCCACACCGCCGTGCCGCTCGAAGCCGTCTACCGCGAGGGCATCACCTCGATCACCCCGTCGATGATCGAGGAGGCCCGCGCCGCCGGGTTCGTCATCAAGCTGCTCGCGGTGTGCGAGCGCATCGAGGCCAACGGCGCCGAATCGATCTCGGTGCGCGTGTACCCGGCGCTGGTGCCGAACTCGCACCCCCTCGCCTCCGTGCACGGAGCCAACAACGCGGTCTTCGTCGAGGCTGAGGCCGCCGGCTCCCTGATGTTCTACGGCGCGGGTGCGGGTGGCGTCCAGACCGCCTCCGCCGTGCTGGGCGACGTCGTCTCCGCAGCCCGCCGTCACATCGCCGGGGGCGTCGGAGTCGGCGAGTCGACCAGGGCCAACCTCCCGGTCGTCCCGATCGGACACGTCACCACCCGCTACCAGATCACCCTCGAGGTCGCGGATGCGCCGGGCGTGCTCGCCACGGTCGCCGGAATCCTCAGCGATGGCGGAGTCTCGGTCGCGACGGTCGTGCAGACCGTCGAGGGCGAGGACGAGCCGACCGCACGACTGATCATCGGCACGCACCGCGCGACGGAGCAGGCGCTCAGCGCCACGGTCGACGCTCTCGCCGACAGTGCGGTCGTCGCCCGAGTCGTCTCGGTGCTCCGGGTGGAAGGCGAGTGACGATGGCGTCAGCCCTCGCCCCCGTCGAGGGCAGCCCGGTCGAAGGCCGCACCGTCGAGGTGCGGGTGCCGGCCACGAGCGCGAACCTCGGCCCGGGATTCGACACGCTCGGCCTGGCGCTCAGCATCTACGACACCCTGCAGGTCACGGCACTGCCGGCTGGTGAACTCGAGATCGAGGTGACCGGTTCCGGTGCCGCCGAGATCCCGCGCGACGAGTCGAACCTCATCGTCCGCACGATCGCGTACGTGTTCGCCGACGCGGGGCGTCCGGTCCCCGGCCTGCGCATCATCGCCGAGAACGGCGTGCCGCACGGTCGCGGACTCGGATCCTCGGGTGCCGCCGTCGCTGCCGGCGTGCTCGCGGCGAAAGGACTGCTCGACGGCGACGTCGAGATCGACGATGTCGACCTGCTCCGTCTCGCCACCGAGCTCGAAGGTCATCCCGACAACGTGGCCCCGGCACTGTTCGGCGGGCTGACGATCGCGTGGGTGGGGGAGCGCGGACCGCAGCACAAGAAGCTGCTCGTGCACCGCGGCGTCTCGCCCCTCGTGCTCGTCCCCGCGTACACGATGTCGACCTCGCAGGCGCGTTCGCTGCAGCCTCCGCAGGTGTCCACGGCGGATGCGGTGTTCAACGTCTCCCGCTCGGCGCTGCTGATCGCGGCCCTGATGCAGAGTCCGGAACTGCTCCTCGACGCGACCGCCGACCGGCTTCACCAGGACTACCGCGCCGAAGCGATGCCCGAGACACAGCGGCTCGTGCAGGCGCTGCGCAAGGCGGGCTTTGCGGCCGTCGTGTCCGGCGCCGGTCCCAGTGTGCTCGTGCTGGCCGACGGGCCGGGCAGCCGTCAAGACGCGGTGGAACTGGCCGATCGAGTCACCGACACCCCGTGGGAGGCGCTCCTGCTCGCAGTCGACGTGCGTGGTGGTACAGTGGGGACTCGAGCGGAGGGCTCCACGTAACTACGTGAATCTGGCCCCATTGCAACTCTTGCAAGACCCGCACGCAAATCCCTGTGGCACAAGTGCCGAGGCTGGCTGGCGCCGAGCGTCAGCCCGTGCGATCGCGCGCAGCACCCGTTGTGTGCGTTCAACGCTCATTCCCCATGACATATAAGGGAGTACTCGTGGAGAACCTCTCCGAGACCCAGAACGACCAGTCCGCTTCGGTGTCCGAAGCACCCGCAACCGAGGCCGCACCGGCGCGCAAGCGTGCACCGCGTCGCGCCAGCACCGCCACCGCGGCCGCGAAGGCCGAGAAGGCCGAAGCAGCGAAGGCCGAGAAGCCCGCGTCGAAGACCGAGACCGCGTCCACGACCGATGCCGCGCCCGCTGAGGCGTCGGCCGAGACCACCGAGGCCGCGCCGAAGGCGAAGGCACCGCGTCGCAGCCGTGCCAAGAAGGCCGACGCCGAGGCCCCGGCAGCAGAAGCCGCTCCGGCAGAGACACCGGCCGCGGATGCCGCTCCGGCAGAAGCTGCGGCGGAGTCGGCACCCAAGTCGACCGGCCGCGGACGACGTGGCGCCCAGAAGACGGCAGCCCCCGAGGCCGAGGCCACGGATGCAGCGCCTGCTGCGGATGCCTCGTCTGACGCCGCCGCCGAGCCCGCCCAGAGCGGCAACGCACGGGGCCGCAACGCTCAGAACAACAACGCGCAGAACAACAACAACGCGCAGAACAACAACAACGGGCAGAAGAACGATGCGCAGAAGAACGACGCGCAGAACAACGACGCGCAGAACAGCAACAACGGCGACGACGACTCCGACGGTGGCGAGGAGCAGGGTGGCCGCGGTCGCAACCGCAGCCGCAGCCGCAACCGTGGACGTGGACAGAACGGCACAGCGCAGGAGCAGCAGGCACAGCCCGCGGCCGATGACGACCAGGCCGGCGGCAACAACCGCAACCGTCAGCGCAACAAGCGCCGCAGCGGTGTCCCGACCGATGAGTTCGACACCGAGATCGGCGAGGACGACGTCCTGATCCCGATCGCCGGCATCCTCGACGTGCTCGACAACTACGCCTTCGTGCGCACCACCGGCTACCTCGCCGGCCCCAGCGACGTGTACGTCTCGCTCGGCCAGGTGAAGAAGTACAACCTCCGCAAGGGCGACGCCGTCGTCGGCTCGATCAAGCAGCCCCGCGAGGGCGAGCAGCAGGGGCGCCAGAAGTACAACGCGCTGGTCAAGGTCGACTCGATCAACGGTCTGTCGGTCGACGACGCGGCCACGCGTGTGGAGTTCGGCAAGCTCACCCCGCTGTACCCGCAGGAGCGTCTGCGCATGGAGACGGCCCCCGAGAAGCTGACCCAGCGCATCATCGACCTGGTCGCCCCGGTCGGCAAGGGCCAGCGCGGTCTCATCGTCGCGCCGCCCAAGGCCGGCAAGACGATCGTCCTGCAGCAGATCGCGAACGCGATCGCGCAGAACAACCCCGAGGTCCACCTCATGGTCGTGCTCGTCGACGAGCGCCCCGAAGAGGTCACCGACATGGAGCGCTCGGTCAAGGGCGAGGTCATCGCCTCGACGTTCGATCGTCCGGCCGAAGACCACACCACGGTCGCCGAGCTCGCCATCGAGCGTGCGAAGCGCCTGGTCGAGCTCGGACGCGACGTCGTCGTGCTGCTCGACTCGATCACCCGCCTCGGCCGTGCGTACAACCTGGCTGCGCCGGCATCGGGCCGCGTGCTCTCCGGTGGCGTCGACGCGTCGGCGCTGTACCCGCCCAAGCGGTTCTTCGGCGCGGCGCGCAACATCGAGAATGGCGGATCCCTCACGATCCTCGCCACGGCGCTGGTCGAGACCGGCTCCAAGATGGACGAGGTCATCTTCGAGGAGTTCAAGGGCACCGGCAACAGCGAACTGCGTCTCTCCCGCGCCCTCGCCGACAAGCGCATCTTCCCGGCGGTCGACGTGAACGCGTCGAGCACCCGTCGCGAAGAGATGCTGCTCTCGGCCGACGAGGTCAAGATCACGTGGAAGCTGCGTCGTGCCCTCGCCGGCCTCGACCAGCAGCAGGCTCTCGAGGTCGTCCTCGGCAAGCTCAAGGAGACGAACTCGAACGTCGAGTTCCTCGTGCAGATGCAGAAGTCGATCCCGACGCTTCCCTCGGGTGCGCACGGGCACGACAACAACATCCGCTGAGCGGCTGAGCCGTGTTCGAGTCCGTCCAGACTCTGATCGACGAGCATCGCCGGGTGCAGGAGGAACTCTCCGACCCGGCGGTGCACGCCGACGCTGCCCGCGCCAAGCGCGTGAACCGTCGCTACGCCGAGCTGTCTCGCATCGTCGCCGCGTATGAAGCGTGGATCGCCGCGACCGATGATCTGGAGACCGCGCGCGAGTTCGCGCGGGAGGACGAGTCGATCGCGGCCGAGATCCCGGCGATGGAAGAAGAGCTGCAGTCCGCGCAGGAACGGCTGCGGCGTCTGCTGATCCCGCGCGACCCTGACGATGCCCGTGACGTGATCATGGAGATCAAGGCGGGGGAGGGCGGTGCGGAATCCGCGCTGTTCGCCGCCGACCTGCTGCGCATGTACATCCAGTACGCGGCGTCCAAGGGCTGGAAGACCGAGCTGCTCGAGCGGAACGAGTCCGACCTCGGCGGGTACAAGGACGTCCAGGTCGCCATCAAGGGATCCTCGTCCGACCCCGCGCAGGGCGTGTGGGCCCACCTCAAGTACGAGGGCGGCGTGCACCGCGTGCAGCGGGTGCCGGCGACGGAGTCCCAGGGGCGCATCCACACGTCGACCACCGGGGTGCTCGTGTTCCCCGAGGTCGACGAGCCCGAAGAGATCCACATCGACCAGAACGACCTCAAGATCGATGTGTTCCGCTCATCCGGTCCGGGTGGGCAGTCGGTGAACACGACCGATTCCGCCGTGCGCATCACTCACGTGCCGACCGGCATCGTGGTGTCGATGCAGAACGAGAAGTCCCAGCTGCAGAACCGCGAGGCGGGCATGCGTGTGCTGCGCGCCCGGCTGCTCGCGCGTCAGCAGGAGGAGCTGGACGCCGCGGCATCCGATGCCCGCCGATCGCAGATCCGAGGCATGGACCGCTCGGAGCGCATCCGCACCTACAACTTCCCCGAGAACCGGATCGCTGATCACCGCACCGGCTTCAAGGCGTACAACCTCGATCAGGTCATGGACGGAGCACTCGACCCGCTGATCGAGAGCGCGATCACTACCGACGAGGAAGCACGGCTCGCCGCGGTCGGGTCCGACTCCTGACAAGCCGCGCGAGCGCTATGCTCGGGCCGTGATCACACTTCTGTTCCGCGGCCTCATGTATGTCGTGTCGGCCGGTCTCGGCCTGATCGCCGCCGACCTCGCCCTCGACGGGTTCCAGATCGAGTGGGACAAGTGGTGGGGCTTCGTCATCTGCATCCTGATCTTCGCGATCCTGCAGAGCGTCCTCGCGCCGTGGGTGGGCAAGATGGCCACGCGCTACGCCCCCGTGCTCATGGGCGGCATCGGCATCTTCTCGACGCTGATCTCCCTCATCATCGTGGTGCTGCTGCCCATCGGCGGACTGCGCATCACCGACCTCACCGGCTGGCTTCTCGGCTCGGTCATCGTGTGGCTCATCACCGCGCTCGGCAGCGTCCTTCTTCCTCTCATCTTCCTTCGCAAGAAGGTGGAGGCCGTCAAGACCAAGCGCCGTTAGGCCGTTTCGGGTCGGCGCCGCTCAGATCGCGTAATCCGGCGCGGCGAGCAGCGCTCTGGTGTCTTCGCCGGTGTGACGCTGGCGCGGCTTCGCCGGAACCCCGACGAGGATGCTGTCCGCCGGAGCGTCACGGGTGACCACAGCGTTCGCGCCGATGACCGAACCGGGGCCGATGGTGATGGGGCCGAGGACCTTCGCACCGGCACCGACGGCCACTCCGTCGCCGAGGGTGGGGTGGCGTTTGCCGGAGGTGCGCGTCCGTCCGCCGAGAGTCACGCCGTGGTAGAGCATCACGTCGTCGCCGATCACGCTGGTCTCGCCGATCACGACACCCATGCCGTGATCGATGAAGAACCGACGACCGATGTGTGCGCCGGGATGGATCTCGATCCCGGTCAGCCAGCGCGACAGCTGTGAGCCCGCGCGCGCAAGCAGCCGCAGTCGACGTCGCCAGAGCGCGTGCGAGACGCGGTGCGCCCAGATGGCGTGGAGCCCCGGGTACAGCAGCGCGACCTCGACGGCGCTGCGTGCGGCGGGGTCACGAAGACGAGCCGCGGCGACGTCTTCGCGCATTCGTCCGATCATGCTCATCGACGTCTCAGTCTTCGCGCAGATCCTCGAACAGGGCGGTGGAGAGGTAGCGCTCACCGGTGTCCGGGATCACGACGACGATCGTCTTGCCGTCGTTCTCAGGGCGCGCGGCGACCTTCAGCGCCGCAGCGACGGCCGCGCCGGAAGACATGCCGACGAGCAGCCCCTCCTTGGCGGCGAGCTCGCGGGCGACCCGCAGCGACTCGTCGAACTCCGCGGTCATGATCTCATCGAGCACATCCCGGTCGAGCACGTCGGGGACGAAGTTCGGCCCGATGCCCTGGATCTTGTGCGGGCCGGGGTGGCCCTCGCTGAGCACGGGGGAGTCCTTGGGCTCGACGGCGATGACCTGGACGCCGGGCTTCGCCGCCTTGAGCGCCTGTCCGGTCCCGGTCACCGTTCCGCCGGTGCCGACCCCGGCGATGAAGATGTCGACGGCGCCATCGGTGTCGCGGAGGATCTCCTGCGCCGTGGTCTCGCGGTGGATCTGGGGGTTGGCCGCGTTCTCGAACTGGCGGATCCAAATCGCGCCGGGCGTCTCCGAGACGATGCGCTTGGTCTCCTCGATCGCGCCGCTCATACCCTTGGTGGGATCGGTGAGCACGATCTCCGCACCGAACGCCTTGAGCAGCACGCGGCGCTCCTTCGACATGGAGGCGGGCATCGTCAAGATGACCCGGTAACCGCGGGCGGCGCCGACCATCGCGAGGGCGATGCCGGTGTTGCCGCTCGTCGACTCCACGATCGTGCCACCGGGCTTTAGCTCGCCCGATGCCTCCGCCGCGTTGATCATGGCGATGCCGATGCGGTCCTTCACGCTCGATGCCGGGTTGTAGTACTCGAGCTTGGCGAGCACGGTGGCCCCGAGGCCCTCGGTCACGCGGTTCAGACGCACGAGCGGCGTGTTGCCGAAAGCGGTCGTGATGTCGGAGTGGATGCCGGGCATGAGGAGCCTTCCTGTGCGGGGTTCGCTGCCGGTCCAGCCTAGGGGAGGGCCCTATGGGCGGGGGCATTGTGACGGCTCAGCGCGCTCTACGCTGGAACCCATGTCCGACACCTCTCTCGCGGCCCTCGTGCGCGCCGCCGCTCAGCGCCTGGCCGACGTCGGCGTGCCCGATCCTCTGGTCGACGCGGAGCTGCTCGCGGGCCACGTCCTCGGTCGGCGACGCGGCGAAGTGCAGGCCGCGATCATCCGCGGCGACGACGTCGACGACGAGGCAGCGGGTGCGCTGGATGCTCTGGTGACGCGCCGTGCTGCGCGCGAGCCGCTGCAGCACATCACCGGGACCGCTCCTTTCCGTCACCTCGAGCTGGCGGTCGGGCCCGGGGTGTTCGTGCCGCGGCCGGAAACCGAGACGGTGGTGCAGTACGCGATCGACGCGCTGCTGAACTCCGCCGAGCCCGAGCCGATCGGCGTGGACCTCGGCACCGGCAGCGGAGCGATCGCCCTCGCGATGGCGACGGAGGTGCCGCACGCCCGCGTCTTCGCCGCCGAGCTGTCCGAGGATGCGCACGCGTGGGCGAGTCGGAACGTCGCCGGCGTCGACAACCTGACGCTCGTGCTGTCCGATCTGGGAGAGGCGTTCCCCGAGCTCGACGGCACAGCATCGGTCGTCATCTCGAACCCGCCCTATGTGCCGGATGCCGCGATTCCGCGCGATCCTGAGGTGCGACTCTTCGACCCCGCGATGGCGCTGTACGGGGGAGAGGACGGTCTCGACATCGTGCGAGTGCTCAGTTCTCGGGCGCTCGCGCTCCTTCACCCCGGTGGTCTTCTCGTCATCGAGCACGGCGAGCTGCAGGGGGAATCGATCAGGGACATCCTCGCCGCGGACGGCTGGCGCGCACCGGCGACGCATCGTGACCTCACCCTGCGGGACCGCACCACCACAGCGCTCAGGCCCTGATCAGCACCCTCTGAGCATCTGCCGCCCCCGCGCCGCATAGAATCGAACCGTCATGTCAACCATCTTCGACTGCCGCGATGACTCGCAGCTGCTCGCCGGCATGCGCCATGCGCGCCAGGCGATCGGCCGTGGCGAACTCATCGTCATGCCCACAGACACCGTGTACGGCGTCGCTGCCGACGCGTTCTCTCCCGCCGCCGTCCAGCGGCTGCTCGATGCGAAGGGGCGCGGCCGCGATCAGCCGCCGCCCGTTCTGATCGGTACGAAGGAGACGCTCGCCGCCCTGGCCGAGTCCGTCCCGGAGCCGGTCGAACGTCTCATCGAGGCGTTCTGGCCCGGCGGTCTCACGATCGTGCTCCCCGCCCAGCCCTCTCTGGTGTGGGATCTCGGCGAGACGCTCGGGACCGTCGCGGTGCGGATGCCGGAGGGACGTGTGGCACTGGAGCTGCTGGCCGAGACCGGACCGCTCGCCGTGTCCAGCGCCAATCTCACCGGCCAGCCCGCCGCGATCTCGGCATCGGACGCGGAGCAGATGCTGGGTGACAGCGTCGCCGTGTACCTCGCCGACGGCCTGAGCAAGGACGGCATCGCCTCCACCATCGTCGACGCCACGTCTCTGGTCCGCCGCGGTGCGGACGCCGAACCCGGCACTGTTCGCATCCTCCGAGACGGTGCGGTGACGCGCGAACAGCTGCAGGAGGTGCTCGGCGATCTGCTCGAAGCCGAGGAGCCGCAGGACGCGGAGCATGTGCATGCGGAGGAGCCGCAGGACGCGGATTCGTGAAGCAGTATCTCGCCACGGTCATCCTCACGGCAGCGATCACTTTCGCGCTGACCTGGGCGGTCTGGCGACTCAGCCTCCGGTTCAAGCTGTACCCCGGCATCCGCGAGCGCGACGTGCACACGACGCCGACCCCTCGCCTCGGCGGTGTGGCGATCTTCCTCGGCATCGCCGCCGCCTTCGGGTTCTCGGCGATCAATCCGTTCTTCCAGAGCATCTGGATCCCTCCGCAGACGATGTGGTCGATCCTGGGCGCCTCTCTCCTGATCGCGATCATCGGCGTGGTCGACGACCTCTGGGACATCGACTGGATGATCAAGCTCGGCGCGCAGTTCCTTGCCGCCGGACTCATCACCGTGGGCGGCGGACTGCAGATCCTGTCGTTGCCGTTCGGCGACCTCATCGTGGTATCCAGCTGGCTGAGCATCACGATCACCATGTTCGCGATCGTCATCGTGATGAACGCGGTGAACTTCATCGACGGACTCGACGGACTGGTCGCCGGGGTGTGTCTCATCTCGAACGGCGTGTTCTTCGCGTACTCCTACATCTTCACGCGTGACTCCGGAGCCTCGAGCTACTTCAACCTCTCCACTTTCCTCGCCGCGGTCCTGATCGGCGCCTGTCTCGGTTTCCTACCGCTGAACTGGAGTCCGGCGAAGCTGTTCATGGGCGACTCGGGTGCTCTGGTGATCGGCCTGCTGATGGCGACGTCGGCGATCTCCATCACCGGCCAGATGGATCCGTCGGCTCTGGACCCCGAGCGCCTCGGCCGCTCGCAGCTGATCGGTGCGTTCCTCCCGATCCTCCTGCCGCTGCTGGTCGTGCTGCTGCCGCTGCTCGATTTCGGTCTGGCCGTGCTCCGGCGCATGAGCGCCGGCCGATCTCCGTTCTCACCCGATCGCAAGCACCTCCATCACCGGATGCTGGACCTCGGCCACCGCGACCGCGACGCGGTCCTCATCTTCTACGCGTGGACCGCCGTCATCTCGCTCGCCGTCCTGCTGATGTACGTCGGTGCACGGGAGGACTGGCCCGGCCAGTACCTTCCCGGCGTCGGCTTCGGCGTGGTGGGCATCGCCGCCTGCCTCGTCGTCACCCTGAGCCCCACCCGCCGCAGGAAGAGCGCAGCGGCCGCCGACACCGACCCGACACCCGTGGAGTCCTGATGAGCCCGAGCCCCGTTTCCAGCACGCCGATCCTGCGTCGCACCCTCATCTGGTCGGCGGTCGCCACCGCGGCACTCGCGATCGTCGCCGGCGGTGTCGGCTACGCCGTCGCCGGGGGAGAGGGCCTCATCAGCGGGCTGCTGGGAGTGCTGCTGGCCGCCGTGTTCCTGGCGATCACCGGCATCAGCATCCTCATCGCCAACCGCTGGTACGGCGACCCGATCTACGTGCAGCTGTTCTTCGCCATCGTCCTGGGCGGCTGGCTCCTCAAGCTCGGACTGTTCGTCGTCGCGATGATCCTGCTCGCCGGCCAGCCCTGGCTGGAGCCGATGGTTTTCTTCCTCTCGATCGTGGCCGGCGTGCTCATGTCGCTCGCGATCGATGTGATCGTGCTCACCCGCATGCGACTGCCGAATGTGAGCGATACGACGCTGCCGACCGAGGTGCCAGAGGACCGCGCACCCGGCAACGCGAATCACATCGATGAAGGTCCCGTCGACGGCGGCCCGCGGTCTTAGGTGACCCTCAGATTCTGATACTGTTGAAACGTGCCCGCCGCTCGCCCGCGAGCGCTTGCGCTGTGTAGCACACCGACCATCGTCGCCCCGGTTTAGACCGGTGCCCCGAAGCTGGAGCCCGCGCTGTTTAATCTTGCTGCGACCCTGACCCCTCGACTTGCCTCCGACGGCGAGTTCCACGGCCCTTCGATCGACGATTTCTTCCCGGAGATCCTCTTCCACGTAGGCCCGATCCCCGTCAACCGGATCCACCTGGTCCAGTTGCTCGCGGTGATCGCCGTGGTTCTCATCCTCTGGCTCGGCACCCGCCGCATGAAGGTCGTCCCCGGACGCTTCCAGAGCCTGGTGGAGATGGGGCTCGGCTTCGTCCGCACCAACGTCGCCCACGACATGCTCGGGCGCAAGGACGGCGATCGCTTCCTGCCGATCCTCACCACCATCTTCTTCATGGTGCTGTTCATGAACATCACGGGCATCATCCCGTTCCTGAACATGCCGGGAACGGCGATCGTCGCGGTGCCGCTGACGCTCGCCGTGGTCAGTTACGTGACCTTCATCTACGCGGGCATCAAGCGCCACGGCCTCAAGTTCTTCAAGAACTCTCTGTTCCCGCAGGGCGTGCCGGTCGCCGCGATGCCGATCGTCGCGATCATCGAGCTCATCTCGACATTCATCCTGCGTCCGGTCACGCTGACGCTTCGTCTTCTCATGAACCTCGTCGTGGGGCACATGATCCTGGTCCTCGCGTTCTCCGCGACCCAGTTCTTCTTCTTCACCGCAGGCGGCGGCTGGGCCGCGCTCGGTGTCGGAACCCTCGCCTTCGGCGGCGCCTTCACTCTCTTCGAGATCCTGGTCGCCGTCCTCCAGGCATACGTCTTCACCGTCCTCACCGCGGTCTACATCCAGCTCGCGGTCGCAGAAGAGCACTGAGCGGGCAGGCATCAGCCTTCCCACCCAACGAAAGGAAAACCCCGTGGACGCTACTACGGTTCTCGCTGAAATCAACGGTCACCTCGGAGCTGTCGGCTACGGCCTCGCAGCCATCGGCCCGGCCATCGGCGTCGGCATCGTCGTCGGCAAGACCATCGAGGGCGTCGCCCGTCAGCCCGAGCTGGCCGGTCGTCTCCAGGTCCTCATGTGGATCGGTATCGCCTTCACCGAGGCGCTTGCGTTCGTCGGCATCGCCGTCGCATTCATCCCCTTCCCGTAATCCTCACCGACTTCTGAAGGAGACAGGATGCTGAACGCTCTTGTCACGAACCTCGCAGCAGAGGGTGAGCCGAACAACCCCCTCATCCCTGCGTGGTACGACATCATCTGGTCGGGCCTCTGGTTCATCGTCATCCTCATCGTGGTCTGGAAGGTCGCCCTTCCTCGGCTCACGAAGATGCTCGACGAGCGGTCCGCCGCCATCGAGGGCAACATCGCCAAGGCCGACGAGGCGCAGAAGCAGGCGGAGGCGGCACTCGAGGAGTACACGCGTCAGCTCGCTGAGGCGCGTACCGAGGCTGGAGAGATCCGCGAGGCCGCCCGCGAGGACGGCAAGAAGATCGTCGCCGAGGCGAAGGATGCCGCGTCCACCGAGGCTGCACGCATCACCGCCACCGCGCACACGCAGATCGAGGCTGAGCGGCAGACCGCTCTCGTCTCGCTGCGCAGCGAGGTCGGAACGCTCGCCATCGACCTCGCCGGCGGCGTTGTCGGCGAGACGCTCTCCGACGACGCGCGTGCGACGGCTGTCGTCGACCGCTTCCTCGCCGACCTCGAGGCATCCGAGAAGGCGGCTCAGTAATGGGCAGCGCGACCACTCAGGCACTCGCGGCATCCATCAAGACGCTTGCCGCAGCGAAGGACGTCTCCCTCGACACCGCACGGGAGCTTCTCGCTGCCGCGCGTGCCGTGAGCGAGTCGTCCCAGCTGAGCGGCGCGCTTGCTGATGCTGCCGCTCCCGCCGAGGCGCGACAGTCCGTCGTCGCCGCGGTTTTCGGTGGGTTCTCTGCAGACGCTCTCAGCGTTCTGAAGACCGCTGTGGCGGAGCACTGGTCGAATGCCGGCGAGATGGTGGACGGTATCGAGGAACTCGCGATCCGCGCCGCCGCGATCGCGGAACCCGGCACGGACATCGAGGGAGAGCTGTTCAGCTTCTCCCGCGTGATCGCGGCCAACCCCGAGCTCGAGCTCGCCCTGGGCAGCAGCCTCGGGGGAGAAGACGCCAAGGGTGCTCTCGTCGAGCGCCTCCTGGCCGAAGGCTCCACGAGCGCTGCGTCGACGCTGATCATCACGTCGCTCGTGCGTCAGCCGCGTGAGCGCCGCGCACGGCGACTGCTGAACCGAGCGATGAGCATCGTCTCGAGCCAGCGTGGTCGTGTGGTCGCCACGGTGCACACCGCGGCCCCGCTCACCGACGCACAGCGCGCCCGTCTCAGCGACTCGCTTTCGCGTCGCTACGCCGGTCAGGTATCCCTCAACGTCGTCATCGACCCTGCCGTCGTCGGAGGTCTGCGCGTGCAGATCGCCGATGACGTCATCGACGGCAGCATCTCCGCACGACTCGCAGATCTTCGCCAGAAGCTCGCGGGCTAACACGACTTCGCGCGGGGAACCGCGCACCCAGATACAAAGGGAAGACAATGGCAGAACTATCGATCAGCCCCGACGTCATCCGTGACGCGCTGAAGGACTTCGCCGCAGCATACGAGCCCTCCGGGGCCGGGGCGACCGAGGTCGGCACCGTCATCGACGCCGCGGACGGAATCGCGCACGTCGAGGGACTGCCGGGCGTCATGGCCAACGAGCTCGTGATTTTCGCCGACGGCACCAAGGGCCTCGCGCAGAGCCTGAACGAGCACGAGATCGGTGTCGTCGTCCTCGGCGAGTTCACCGGTGTCCAGGCAGGTCAGGAAGTCACCCGCACCGGCGAGGTCCTCTCGGTCCCCGTCGGCGATGGCTACCTCGGCCGCGTGGTCGACCCGCTCGGCAACCCGATCGACGGCCTCGGCTCGATCGCCACCGAGAGCGTCCGCGCTCTCGAGCTGCAGGCGCCCGGCGTCATGCAGCGTAAGTCGGTGCACGAGCCGATGCAGACCGGCATCAAGGCCATCGACGCGATGATCCCGGTCGGCCGTGGTCAGCGTCAGCTGATCATCGGTGACCGCCAGACGGGTAAGACCGCCATCGCGATCGACACGATCATCAACCAGAAGGCCAACTGGGAGTCGGGCGACGTCAACAAGCAGGTCCGCTGCATCTACGTCGCCATCGGTCAGAAGGGCTCCACCATCGCTTCGGTGAAGGGTGCGCTCGAAGAGGCCGGTGCTCTGGAGTACACCACGATCGTGGCAGCTCCGGCATCCGACCCCGCCGGCTTCAAGTACCTGGCGCCGTACACCGGTTCCGCCATCGGTCAGCACTGGATGTACGGCGGCAAGCACGTCCTCATCATCTTCGACGACCTGTCGAAGCAGGCCGAGGCCTACCGTGCCGTGTCCCTGCTCCTTCGTCGTCCGCCGGGCCGCGAGGCATACCCGGGTGACGTCTTCTACCTGCACTCGCGTCTGCTCGAGCGTTGCGCGAAGCTGTCCGACGAGCTCGGCGCAGGTTCCATGACGGGTCTCCCGATCATCGAGACCAAGGCGAACGACGTCTCGGCGTACATCCCGACCAACGTGATCTCGATCACCGACGGCCAGATCTTCCTGCAGTCCGACCTCTTCAACGCCAACCAGCGTCCGGCGGTCGACGTGGGTATCTCGGTCTCGCGAGTCGGTGGCGACGCTCAGGTCAAGTCGATCAAGAAGGTCTCGGGAACGTTGAAGCTGGAGCTCGCGCAGTACCGCTCGCTCGAGGCCTTCGCGATGTTCGCATCCGACCTCGACGCGACGTCGCGTCGTCAGCTCTCCCGTGGTGCGCGTCTGACCGAGCTGCTCAAGCAGCCGCAGTACTCCCCGTACCCCGTCGAGGAGCAGGTCGTCTCGATCTGGGCAGGAACGAAGGGCAAGCTCGACACTCTCGAGGTCTCCGACGTTCTGCGTTTCGAGCGCGAACTCCTGGACTACCTGCGCCGCAACACTCAGGTTCTCGAGACCCTGCGCGACACCAACGTCCTTGACGACGACACGGTTGCAGAGCTCGAGAAGCACACGGACGCATTCATCCTGGAGTTCCAGGGTGGCAAGGGCGCCGGCATCGGCGCTCCCGGCCACGAGGAGCACGCTGCAGCCGAGGCTGAGGACGTCAACCAGGAGAAGATCGTCAAGGGTCGTCGCGCGTAACCGCGTGAGGTACTGACATATGGGCGCTCAACTCAGGGTCTACAAGCAGAAGATCTCTTCTGCTCAGACGACCAAGAAGATCACGAAGGCGATGGAACTCATCGCGGCTTCGCGCATCCAGAAGGCGATGGCACGCGTCAAAGCGTCCACACCCTTCGCGCGAGCCGTGACGAGGGCTGTTTCGGCCGTCGCGACGCACTCGAACGTGGATCACCCGCTGACCCGCGAGTCCGAGAACATCACCCGCTCCGCGGTCGTGATCTTCTCCTCGGACCGCGGTCTCGCCGGAGCCTTCAACTCGCAGATCCTCCGTGAGGGTCTCGAGGTGGCGGAGCTCCTGCGCGAGCAGGGCAAGGAGCCGGTCTTCTACCTCATCGGTCGCAAGGCCGTCGGATACTTCCAGTTCCGACGCCTCGCTGCCGCTGCGGAGTGGACCGGCGACACGGACACCCCGTCGTTCCACACCGCTGAGGAGATCTCCGCGACTCTGCTCGATTCCTTCTCCCGCGGGGGACAGGACGGCGGCGTCGACGAGATCCACCTCGTGTACAACCGTTTCGTCAGCATGATGACGCAGTCGCCCGAGTCCGTGCGTCTGCTCCCGCTGGAGATCACGGAAGCCGATGAGTCGGAGGCAGGTAACACCGTTTACCCGCTGTACGAGTTCGAGCCGGATGCCGAGACCGTTCTCGATGCGATCCTGCCGGTGTACATCCAGAGCCGCGTCTTCAACGCTCTCCTGCAGTCGTCTGCTGCCAAGCAGGCCGCGACGCAGAAGGCGATGAAGTCGGCCAGCGACAACGCCGACAAGCTCATCACCGACTACACCCGTCTGCGCAACAACGCGCGCCAGGCGGAGATCACGCAGCAGATCGCCGAGATCGTCGGCGGCGCCGACGCCCTCTCGAGCAAATAGACCATCAGGAAAGAGACGAAAATGACCCTCACCGCTCCGGCTGACCAGCCGGCGACCGCGGTCGTCGGGCGCGTCGCACGCGTCAACGGTCCGGTTGTCGACATCGAGTTCCCTCATGACTCGATCCCCGACATCTACAACGCGCTGAAGACCACGATCGCGATGGGCGAAGAGTCCACCGAGATCACGCTCGAGGTCGCACAGCACCTCGGCGACGACCTCGTCCGCGCCATCGCTCTGAACCCGACCGACGGCATCGTCCGCGGTCAGGAGGTCCGCGACACCGGTGAGGCCATCTCGGTCCCCGTCGGCGACGTGACCAAGGGCAAGGTGTTCAACGTCATCGGCGAGGTGCTCAACCTCGAGCCCGGTGAGACGATCGAGGTCACCGAGCGCTGGCCCATCCACCGCAAGGCGCCGAACTTCGACCAGCTCGAGTCCAAGACTCAGATGTTCGAGACCGGCATCAAGTCGATCGACCTTCTCACCCCGTACGTGCTGGGTGGAAAGATCGGTCTGTTCGGTGGCGCCGGTGTCGGCAAGACCGTTCTCATCCAGGAGATGATCCAGCGCGTCGCGCAGGACCACGGTGGTGTGTCGGTGTTCGCCGGTGTCGGTGAGCGCACCCGTGAGGGCAACGACCTCATCCACGAGATGGAAGAGGCGGGCGTCTTCGACAAGACCGCCCTCGTGTTCGGCCAGATGGACGAGCCGCCGGGAACGCGTCTGCGCGTCGCCCTGTCGGCCCTGACGATGGCGGAGTACTTCCGTGACGTGCAGAAGCAGGACGTGCTGCTCTTCATCGACAACATCTTCCGCTTCACGCAGGCCGGCTCCGAGGTCTCCACGCTGCTGGGCCGTATGCCCTCCGCTGTGGGTTACCAGCCGAACCTCGCCGACGAGATGGGTGTGCTCCAGGAGCGCATCACCTCGACGCGTGGTCACTCGATCACCTCGCTGCAGGCGATCTACGTGCCGGCCGATGACTACACCGACCCGGCTCCGGCGACCACGTTCGCCCACCTCGACGCGACGACCGAGCTCTCTCGTGAGATCGCCTCGAAGGGTCTGTACCCGGCCATCGACCCGCTGACCTCGACGTCGCGCATCATGGACCCCCGCTACTTGGGCGAGGACCACTACCGCGTCGCCACGACGGTCAAGCAGATCCTCCAGAAGAACAAGGAACTGCAGGAGATCATCGCCATCCTCGGTGTCGACGAGCTCTCCGAGGAAGACAAGATCGTCGTGTCGCGTGCACGTCGCATCCAGCAGTTCCTCTCGCAGAACACCTACATGGCGAAGAAGTTCACCGGTGTCGAGGGTTCGACGGTCCCGCTCAAGGAGACCATCGAGTCCTTCGATGCGATCACGCGCGGTGACTTCGACCACGTCGCCGAGCAGGCCTTCTTCAACGTCGGTGGCATCTCCGACGTCGAAGAGCAGTGGGCGAAGATCCAGAAGGAGAACGGCTGACCATGGCGCTCCACGTCAGCCTCGTCTCCGCGGATGCGGAGGTCTGGACGGGAGAGGCGAGCCTTGTGGTCGCCAAGACCGTCGAGGGCGAGATCGGCTTCATGACCGGCCACGAGCCGGTGCTGGCCATCCTCGCTGAGGGCCAGGTCCGCATCACGCAGTCCGATGGCACGAAGGTGCTGGCCAACGCGCAGGACGGGTTCCTCTCCATGGAGGGCGACACCCTGACGATCGTCGCCGGCAACGCGGCTCTCATCGCCTAGCAGTTCCGTTTCGACGCGTCCGCCTCGGTACCCACTCGGGTCCCGAGGCGGACGCGTCTGCATTCACCGAGGTTCCATGAAGATCCTGCTTCCGCCGTCGGAGACGAAGCGCGAGGGCGGTCACGACGTCCCGCTCGACATCGCGTCCCTTTCGCTGCCGTCGCTGAGGGTGCATCGATCCGCCGTGCTGGACGCCCTCGTCGACCTCGCCGCTGACGAAGAGGTCTCGCGACGCGTACTCAAACTGAGCGACCGCCAGATGGGGGAGATCGCGCACAATCGTCGGCTGTGGACGGCGCCCACCCTGCCGGCGGTCGATCGCTACACGGGTGTCCTCTTCGACGCTCTGGATGCGCGGGGTCTCTCCGCGGCATCGCGTCGCTGGCTGGGGGAGCACGTCTGGATCCACAGTGCACCTCTCGGACCGGTCGGCGCGCTGGACCCGGTACCCACCTATCGATTGGCCGCCGGGACGTCGCTGCCGCGGTTCCCTGCATTGCGGAAGCACTGGGCGGAACCCACGTCAGCGGCGATCGCGGAGGCGTCGCCCTCGTTCGTGCTCGATCTGCGCAGTGAGGCGTATGTGGCGCTGGGCCCTGTGCCCGACACCGTGCCTTCCGCCTATGTCCGGGTCGTCACCGAGCACGGCCGGGCGCTGAACCACTTCAACAAGAAGTCAAAAGGGCTGCTCGTGCGCGCCCTGGCCGAAGATCGGCCACGCGTGGCCTCGCTCCGCTCCCTCCGGCGCTGGGCCGAGAGCCGAGGCATCGTGCTGCGTGACGCCGAGCAACCGGGTGTTCTGGAGCTCGTCGTCGCCGAGTGAGCGGCGTGCGGAAGCTGCGCTTCTGCGCGCGTGCGTATGTATCCGACGCGCGCCCGAGGACGGAATGGTCATGCATGAGAAGTAGAGGACGCGCTAGTGTGTTCAGCGCATGATGCCGCATCATGAATTTCTGGAGGGAACCATGAACGACTACTACGGCTATGACGGCCTGTCAGGCGGCGCGCTGGTCGCGTTGATCCTGGTCTATACGATCCTGCCACTCGCCATCTACGCGCTCTACTCATGGTTCTACATGAGGATCTTCGAGAAGGCGGGAGTGCAGGGAAAGTGGCGTGCATGGGTTCCCGTGTACAGCACCATGATCTTCTACAAGCTCGGTGACCTGAGCCCGTGGCTCGTTCTCTACTTGATGGGTGCCGGTATCGTCGGAGCCATCATCCCCTTCCTCGGCTGGTTCCTGATCCTTCCGCTCGTCGGAATCGCCGGACGTATCATCGACCTGATCGCGGCATGGCGCGTGGGTCTCAAGCTGCAGAAGGATGCGGTCTGGGTCGTCCTGTACTTCTTCCTGCCCCCGGTCTGGCTTGGCATCAATGCCTTCGACAAGTCGCAGTGGAACTCGCGCATCCAGCCCGCTTCGTGGGCAGGGAACGCGCTGCTCGGCGACCGCACGGCCTGGCAGGGCATCCCTGTTCAGGCTGCTGCCGCCCCGGCTCCCGGATACGGCGCACCGCAGGGGTACGCGCCTCCGGCACCTCAGGGCTACGCACCGCCGGCTCAGCCCGGCTACGCTCCGCCCGCGGGACCCGCGGCTCCCGCCACGGGTGCACCGGTGCCGCCGGTTCCGCCCACCACCCCGCCGGCACCTCCGGCAGCACCGCCGACCACTCCGCCTGCGCCGCCCACGGCACCGCCTGCACCGCCGGCTGCTCCGCCGGCACCGCCGAGCGAACCCACTCAGCCTCCGGCATGATGACCTGACACAGAGCCCTCGACTTCGGTCGGGGGCTCTGTGCTGTCCTGGCTGGCCACTGTTCCGACGCGCCCGCTAACGTGGAGGACATGGTCTTGTCTCAGCGCCGGGTCGGCGCTTCCGGTCTGCTCGTGTCAACCACCGGCCTCGGCTGCAACAACTTCGGTCGCGCGGGGACGGTGACCGAGACTCTCTCCGGAACGCGCGAGGTGATCGATGCGGCACTCGCGAACGGCATCACCTTCTTCGATACCGCCGACATGTACGGTGCGGTCGCCGGTGCGAGTGAGACGCTGATGGGTGAAGCCCTCGAGGGTCGCCGAGATCGCGTGGTGCTCGCCACGAAGTTCGGGCAGGAGCGCGACATGGGGTACGAGTTCCCCGCGGCACGTGGTTCCCGCCGCTACGTCCGGCGGGCGGTGGAGGAGTCGCTGCGACGCCTGCGCACCGACTGGATCGACCTGTACCAGCTGCATCTGCCTGACCCGGAGACGCCGATCGCCGAGACCACAGACGCTCTCGATGAGCTCGTGCGCGAAGGCAAGATCCGCTACTACGGGCACTCGAACTTCACCGGATGGCAGATCGCCGAGGCGGAGTTCACGACCCGTGCGCGGTCTTCCGGCCGATTCATCTCTGCACAGAACCACTATTCCCTGCTCGCGCGCGCGGCCGAACGCGAGGTGCTGCCGGCCGTGGAGAGATACGAATTGGGTTTCTTCCCGTACTTCCCGCTGCACAACGGACTCCTCACCGGCAAGTTCACGCGTGAGGGGGGACCGGCCTCGAGCCGCATCATGTCGGCACGTCGCCATGTCTGGGAGAACGCGCCCTGGAATGCTATCGACGCGTTCCGCGGCTTCTGCGACGAGCGTGGACTCACGATGCTGGAGGCCTCCTTCGGCTGGCTCCTCTCGCGGCCGGCCGTCTCCAGTGTCATCGCCGGTGCGACGTCACGGGAGCAGGTCGAAGCGAACGCGGCGGCGGGCGATTCCTGGCGCCCGAGCGCCGAAGAGGAAAGGATCATCGACGAGTTGTTCCCTCTGCCCGCCGACCCGGGCGCCCGAGTGTGATCGCGGTGCGGGGGAGTTCTACTACGATGTGTGAGTATCCTGCGGACGCCCGACCCGTCGCAGATCCATCGGAGGCAGCACGTGGCTGAGACGAAGACGCATCGCTTCACGGTTGCGCAGCGCCCATTGCTGCTGTCCTGGGCAGGGGTCACCGATCTCGGTCGTCGTCGGGAGACGAATCAGGATGCGTTCCTCGCTGAGTTCCCCCTGTTCGTCGTCGCAGACGGCATGGGCGGTCACGCCGGTGGAGAGATCGCGAGCCGCAGCACCGTCGAGCGACTCCAGGCCGTGGTCTCCGCGGGCGATGTCAACGGTCCTGCGATCGAGAAGGCGCTTGAACGGGCGGTGGGCGACATCGCCGACCACCCTGAGACGACCGACGAGGGCACCGGTACCACTCTCACCGGCGTCTTCTTCGCGAGCACGGGCGATCACGCCCAGTGGGTGGCTCTGAACATCGGGGATTCCCGCGTCTACCTTCTTCGCGATGACCGTCTCGTCCAGGTCACGACAGATCATTCCGTCGTGCAGGAGCTGATCACCGCGGGCAAGCTGAGCCCGGAAGAGGCCGAGGGGCACCCGTACAGCAACGTGATCACGAGGGCGGTGGGTGCGAGTGAACTCACGGCACCGGACTACGTGACGATCGACGTACGCGCCGGCGACCGGTTCGTCATCTGCTCCGACGGGCTCACCAAGGAGCTCACCGATTACGGGATCCAGCACTTTCTCCGGGAACACCGCGATCCGGGCCAGAGCGTGGATGCGATGCTCGCCGCCGCGTTGGAGAACGGCGGGCGTGACAACGTGACGCTCATCATCGTGCAGGTCGACGACGAGGGCGACTCGTCCTCCCCAATCGAAGACACGACGGAGTAGCCGCTCGGCGCTGTGGACAGCGCCGTTCGCTCGAGAGGCATGCGATCCACTGGACGCATGGAAACCCTCCCGCTCGTGCTCCCTTCGGCGCCCGTACCCTCGCGCCGTGCCCCACTGCCTTTCATGGCGGCGATCGTGCCGATAGCCGCAGGGGTGGTGCTGTGGCTGGTCACCGGATCCGTGTTCGCACTGTGCTTCGCGGCGCTGGGACCGTTGATGATCGTGGCATCGCTCGCTGACGCGGCTCGCAACCGCCGACGCGAACGTCGGCGGGGCGCGGCACAGTCCGAGCAGGACTGGGCGGCGGCCGAGGCCGAGCTCGCACTCCGCCACCAGGAGGAGCGCGAGGCGCGGTGGCTGCGTCACCCTGATACCGCGGCGAGTCTCCTGCAGCCACCTCTCCGCGGCGTGGAGCCGCCGGATGGGGCGACCTCCCTCGTGGTGGGTGCCGGGAGTGCGCCGAGCGGAATCCGATGCAGCGGTGGCGAAGACGGCCGTGGTCGCGAGTTCCGCGAACGTTGTGGAGTGGTCGACGACGCCCCGATCGTCGTGCCGCTGGGCGGAGGAGTGTGTCTGCGCGGTGCGCGGCCGGTGATCCTCGCCGCGGCGCGCGCGCTCCTGCTGCAACTGAGTCTTCGCTTCAGCGCGGCGCAACTGTCGCTCGTGGGCGCTGAACTCCGCGAGTGCGGGCTGGACCCGCTGCCGCATGCGCGGCGCGCGCGCAGGGGTGGCTTCCGGGTCGGGGTCGGCTCGGGCGAAGCGAACCGGATGGACGCGGATGCCTTGATCTGGCTGGCGTCGGCCGACGCCGAGGTTCCGGAAGGAATCACGACGGTGATCGACATCATCGAGCCAGGGTGTGCCCGACTGCGCACACCTCAGGGCACCGCCGTCGTCGCGGTCGAGTGCGTCTCCCTTGCACAAGCGGGGATCATCGCTCGCGAGCATGCGGCGACGGGAAGCGAGATCGACGTGCTTCCGGACTCCGTCGCTCTGCACGACCTGGAGCAGCCGCAGCCCGGCAGCGGGCTGGCCGCCGCGATCGGTCGGAACGAGCGCGGACAGACGATCGTCGACATCGTCGAAGACGGTCCTCACGCCCTCGTGACCGGAACGACGGGCACCGGCAAGAGTGAGCTTCTGGTCAGTTGGGTCACGGCCATCGCCGCGGCCAACGGGCCGGACCGAGTGACATTCGTGCTTGCCGACTTCAAAGGGGGGACCGCATTCGAGCCGTTGCGCGGGCTGCGCCAGGTCGCAGCGGTGATCACGGATCTCGATGAGGACGGTGCGCGGAGAGGCGTTTCCAGTCTCACAGCCGAGCTTCGCCGTCGGGAGGGCGTTCTCGCCGACGCCGGCGCCAGAGACGTGCGAGAGGTCGGGATGCCGCGCTTGGTCATCGTCGTCGATGAGTTCGCGGCTCTGCTGGCGGAGCATCCCGATCTGGGGGCTGTCTTCACGGACGTCGCCGCACGGGGTCGTGCGCTGGGCATGCACCTCATCCTCGGCACACAGCGTGCTGCCGGTGTCGTGAGGGATGCGCTGGCGGCCAACTGTCCGCTCCGCGTCAGTCTGCGGGTCGGAGATGCTGCCGACAGCAGGCTCATGATCGGGACGGACGCCGCGGCGGAACTCCCCGGCGGAGCGGAGTCGCGGGGCCTCGCTCTCGTGCGCCGTCCGGCCGATCCCGAGCCGTCGGCGATCCGGATCGCGCTGACGACTCCCGCGGATCTGCGAGCCGTCGGGCTGCGGTGGGCGGCGGCCGACCCGCCCCGCAGCCCGTGGCTCGCTGCTCTTCCCGCACGGATCCCGCTCACGGACCTCGTCGATTCTGGCGTGCCGGGTCCGGATGTCATCGTGCTCGGGCGTGCCGATGACCCCGCCCGCCAAGCTCAGCCACTCGAGCTGTTGCGCTGCGGACAGGATCGCGGAATCGTGCTGCTGGGCGCGCCGGGGTCAGGTCGCTCCACAGCGTTGCGTGCGCTGGCCGTACAGCGCCCTGATGCGTCGTGGGTGCCGAACGACCCCGAGGCGGCCTGGGACCTCCTCACCGCGTGGGTGTTGGCGAGTGAACGGATGCCGTCGCTCGTCCTCGGCGACGACGTCGACGGGGTCCTCTCGGCACTGCCACCCGAGTATGGTCAGCAATACGCGCAACGGTGGGAGCACCTTCTCCGTGCCCGTGCGGAGACGACCTTCGTGCTGGCGGTGAGCAGAGCGGCGGGACCGCTGGGACGCATGATCGACGCTCTGCCGCGACGGGCGCTGCTTCGGCAGCCGAGCAGAGTGGAACATCTCGCGGCCGGGGGAGAGGCCTCGTCCTTCATCCGCGACCGTTCCCCGGGGCGTGCCCACATCGGCGACCGCGAGGTGCAGCTGGCCTGGGTCCCGGAAGGCGCGGGGGTCCCCCCTGCTCCCGTCACACCTCCGGCCTGGGCGCCGTCGTGCGCGATCACCGCCGTCGTGACCGCCGGAGCTGCCTCGATCTCGGCGATGCTGCGTCAGGCGCATCCGGAGTCCGAGGTGATCGATGCCGGCGCGGAGCCGACGCAGCGCGACCGTCCCTGCCTCGTCGTGGGGGACGCGGAGGTGTGGCAGCGCAACTGGTCGTTATGGCAGCGCATCCGAGGGGAGGGGGAAGTGCTGATCCGTGCCGAGCAGCAGTCCGATCTCCGACAGCTTGCTGGCGTGCGGGAACTCCCGCCGTATGCGCGCACCCACGCCGGTCGGGCCTGGTCCCTGCGCGGTGCCGAAGCGCCGCGTCGCGTCGTCCTTCCGGAACTGTCTCCGCGATGAGCAGTGAGTATCGCGGCTCGGCTCGGGCGGACGGACGTGTTAAATACCCGCGCCGGGACGGATCGCACCGACGATCGAGCCGCCGCCCGAAACGGTGAGGGGAAGCGCCTCCGCCAGCATGGCGACCTCGGCGCTGCTCAGGCCCCCTGCGCGCTCGAGGAGCGTCGCTGCCACGATCGTCGAAGCGCGCGTCGCGCCGTCCAGCATCTTCAGCGCGACGGTCGTGCCGTTCGGGGCGACCATCACCATGACGCCCTCGGCTCCGTGTTTGGTGAAGACTCCGAGCTTCTCGATCGCGATCGTGTCGGGGCGGCCGGGCCCTTCGATCGTCCAGGGACTCTCCCGTACCGCTCGCACCAGCGAACCGGCGACGCGATGAAGGGCGAAGGGCGAGCGGTCGGAGGCGGTGCCGATGCGGTGGATGCCTCGCGCGAGGGCGGTGAGGGTCATCGCGTGGACAGGGGCTCCGCACCCGTCGATCGCCGTGTGGGCGACCTTCTCGCCCGTGAGACGCTCGACGACATCGCGAATGTGCACCTGCAGCGGATGTGACGGGTCGAGGTAGCCGGCGGTCGGCCAACCCGTCGCCACGCACGCACGCAGCATCGCAGCATGCTTTCCGGAGCAGTTCATCCGCACGCGCGTCGGCTCACCGTGCTCGCGGACGAGGTCATCGCGCGTCGCCGAATCAGTCGGCCAGGACGCCGGGCACGCCAGGTCGTCCTCGGTCAGCCCCCCTTCGGTGAGGATGTCGCGAACGACGGAGGCGTGCCGGTCCGTACCGACATGGCTCGCCGTGGAGATCGCGAGCTGTTCGCCCTCGAGCACCGCACCAGCCGTGATGCAGGCCACCGCCTGCAGGGGCTTGAGGCTCGAGCGGGGCAGGATCAACGCGTCGGGGTTGCCGTGGCGGGCGACGATGTCACCATCGGACGAGAGCACGATCGCTGCGCCGGCGTGACGCGATTCGACGAATCCACTCCGTTCGACGACGGCGAGTTCCACGGAATCCTGAACGGTGAGAGTCTCCAGCACCCGTCAACTCTAGCGCCGGGCACGCCATCGCTCACCTCGGGTCGGTGGCCCCTGGCAGACTGAAGACATGGCAGAGTCGACCCCCCGCGCCCTCGGCGAACATCACTACGCGCTCACCTCGGTCTGGACCGGAAACACCGGCACCGGGACCTCGGGCTACCGGGACTACCGCCGCGAAGTCACCATCGAAGTCGACGGCAAGCCGGAGCTGCTCGCATCGGCGGACAAGCCGTTCCGCGGCGATCCCTCGCGATGGAATCCGGAAGATCTCCTGCTCGCCTCACTTTCGGAGTGCCACCTGCTCTCGTACCTGCACGCGTGCGTGACGGCCGGCGTGGTCGTCGTCTCCTACCGCGACGACGCGAGCGGGATGATGCGCGAAGACGGCAAGGGCGGTGGGGCGTTCGTCGAGGTGATGCTGCGGCCCGAGGTCGTCGTCGCGGACGCATCGATGATCGAGGCGGCCGAGCGTGCCCACGCGCAGGCGAACGAATGGTGCTTCATCGCGAACTCGATGAACTTCCCGGTGCGCCACGAGGCGACCGTCCGCGCCGTCGAGTGAGTCAGCGCGGCACGGGCGTCAACGGCGCTCGTGCGGCAGGGCCTGCTTGATCTTCTCGATCGTGCCCTGCGCAGGAGCCTCGTTGTAGGCTCCGGCGAGTTCCTGACCGGACAGATCGTGGATGGCTGCCATGATCTCGTCGGTCGCCAGGCGACGCGCACGCCCGCTGGTCGCAGGTCCGTGCGGCGACAGATCCAGCGGTGCGCCGAACCGGACCGTGATGCGCTCCTTGAGCGTCGGCACCTTCGCCCCGACCGGCATCACCTTGTCGGTCCCGATCAGCCCGACTGGCACGACGGGGGCGCCCGTCTGGAGCGCGAGGAACGCGACCCCGGTACGCCCCTTGTAGAGGCGGCCATCGGTGGAGCGCGTGCCCTCCGGGTAGAGCGCGACGGCGAGTCCCTCGTCGAGGAGCTGACGCTGCAGTTCGAGAGCATCCAGAGCCGCTTGGCCGGCACCGCGGCGCACAGGGATGGCACCGATCGACTCGAAGAAGGTCTTGCTCATCCAGCCCTGGAAGCCGGTGCCTTCGAAGTAGGTCGACTTCGCGAGGAAGTGCACGGGCCGGGGTGCGGCGACCGGGATCGCGATCGAGTCGATGAATGACAGGTGGTTGCTGGCGAAGATGACGGGCCCGGTCAGCGGAACGTTCTCGCGGCCCTCGATCTTCGGCCGGTACACGAGCCGCGCCAGCGGAGTGATGAGACTGCGTCCGAGTGTGTAGGCGAACCCGGCGTGACGGGGCTTGGCAGTCTCATCTGACGACGAGGATTCCTCTTCTGACGAGGATTCGGGCTCGACGGACTGCTCAGAGGTCATCAGAGCAGGTTACTCCCGGATCCATGCCGGCGTGGGAATGAAGGGTCGCGCCGTGCCTCCCAGCGGGGGCAAAGGGCTATACGGCAGGATGGAGGTTCCCACCCGCGATCCCGAGGTCTCACTGTGCGCAAGCGTCCGCTCATCGTTCTGTCCACCGTCGCCGCGGCGACTCTGCTGCTGGCAGGCTGCTCCGGCAGTTCCGCGCCGTCGAGCTCCGATACGCCGAGCCCGACCGCGTCGAGTGCGTGCGCGCTGGACGCGCAGCCGGGGAAGACCTCCGATGCCGTGGTCGTCGAGGGCAAGGGAGCGGACACGAAGGTCACGGTCCCGGCCGATGCCGCGTTCGAGGGAGTCGAACGGACGGTCGTCTCCGCCGGCGATGGTGACGATGTCTTCGTCAACGACCTGGTCTCGGTCGAGTACCAGATCGTCGATGCGACGACGAACAAGGTGCTGGACTCGTCCGCCCGTGGTGAGGGGGGCGTGCTGCCTGTTCTTCTCGACACCAATCAGTCCTCGCTCTTCGTCGCCGCGCTCGAGTGCGAGCCGGTCGGCTCGCGCATAGTGCTCGCCCTTCCCGGCAGCGCTCTCGGCGAGGGCGCGAGCAGCGTGGTCGTGTACGCCGAGGCCGTCGAGCAGCTCCCCGAGGTGGCGACCGGCAAGGACGTCGACCCGACCCCGGGCATGCCGACCGTCAAGCTCGATGACAACGGCAAGCCCTCCGTCAAGATCCCCGACGGAGATGCACCGACCGAGACGAAGGTCGCCGTCCTCAAGCAGGGCGACGGACCCACGGTCGGCTCCGGCGACCTCGTGGTCGTGCAGTACCTGGGCGTCAAGTGGTCGGACGGCAAGGAGTTCGACTCCAGCTGGAGCCGCGACGCCGCGCCGACTCAGTTCCAGACCACGGGTGTGGTCGCGGGCTTCCAGAAGGCGCTCGAGGGACAGAAGGTCGGCTCTCAGGTCGTCGTCGTGATGCCGCCGTCGGATGGTTACGGGGCAACCGAGGGACACGAGCTCCAGAAGGAGAGCCTCGTCTTCGTCGTCGACATCCTCGCCACCACCCCGGTCCAGCAGTAGCAGCGGCGGCGTCGAGGGCGTGTCCTAGGCTGGCGTCATGCGTCGCATCATCGTCCTCGGCTCCACCGGCTCCATCGGCACCCAGGCGTTGGATGTGATCCGCGCCAATCCCCGTCGGTTCGAACTGGTCGGCCTCGCCGCCGGCTCGAACGCCGAGATGCTGGGTGAGCAGGCCGCGCAGTTCCAGGTCGAGGACACGGCGCTCGGTGCGGACGAGGCCGAGCAGCTCGTCCGCGATGTCGAGGCCGATGTCGTGCTCAACGCCATCACCGGCTCGATCGGACTCGGCTCGACTCTCGCGGCGCTGAAGGCAGGCCGCACGCTGGCCCTGGCGAACAAGGAGTCGTTGATCGTCGGCGGGGACCTGGTTCTCGCCGCCGCCGCGCCCGGACAGATCGTCCCGGTGGACTCCGAGCACTCGGCGCTGGCGCAGGCCCTGCTCGCCGGCACTCACGCCGAGGTGCGCCGGCTCGTCGTGACGGCATCCGGCGGTCCGTTCCGTGGTCGCACGCGTGCAGAACTGTCCGACGTGACCCCCTCGGAGGCCCTCGCGCACCCGACATGGGACATGGGCCGCATGGTCACGACGAATTCGGCCACTCTCGTGAACAAGGGGCTCGAAGTCATCGAGGCGCACCTCCTGTTCGATGTCGCCTACGACGACATCGAGGTGGTCGTGCATCCGCAGTCCATCGTGCACTCGATGGTCGAGTTCATCGACGGCTCCACGATCGCCCAGGCCTCTCCGCCCGACATGCGACTCCCGATCTCGCTCGGTCTGGACTGGCCGCACCGCGTCGGAGGCGTCGGACGACCGCTCGACTGGACCACGGCGTCGTCCTGGACCTTCGAGCCGCTCGACGGCGAGGCCTTCCCCTCGGTCGCACTCGCGAAGGCCGTCGGTCGTGCGGGCGGCACTTTCCCCGCTGTCTACAACGCGGCGAACGAGCAGGCTGTCGACGCCTTCCACGAGGGTCGACTGCCGTTCCTCGGCATCGTCGACACGATCGCGCGCGTCGTCGACGCCCATGACGCACCCGACGCGCTCACCGTCGAGACCCTAGCCGCGGCCGAGTCCTGGGCGCGCACGACCGCAGATCGGATGATCGCGGCGAGCTGAGACGACGCCGGAGCGGCGTCTGCCGCCCCAGCCGACCGGGTCAGTCTTCGTCGGGGTACGGGACGGGCCAGCGGGGTTCGGGAACCGGCCAGCCTGCGGCGCGGAGAGCTCTGCGTGCCAGCTCGCGCGCCGAGTACGGCGTGCGCACCCCGCGGATGTCGCGGTAGTCCTGGTGGCCCGGGCCTGCCCAGAGGATGGCGTCGCCGTCGCCCACGAGTCCGACCGCGGTGATGATGGCGTTCTCGGGCGGCGAGGCCTCGTGGATCTCGGCATCCGGTCTCGCCGTGCGCGCGCCTTCGATGAGGGTCGCGCGGATGGAGGCCGGATCCTCGAAGCGCGGGTGATGGTCGGTGACGACGAGGATGTCGCTGCCCTCGACCGCGGTGCGCGCCATGTCGAACCGCTTGCTCGCGTCGCGGTCGCCGTCGGCGCCGAAGAGCATCAGCACCTTGCCCGGTGTCACGCGGCGCACAGCGGCGAGCGTCTTCTCGAACGCGTCGGGGGAGTGGCCGAAATCGACGAACACCGCAGGCCCGCGTTCCCCGGACACCAGCTGGGTACGGCCGGGGAGATAGGCGCGGATGCCTTCATCGCGGGCGAGAGCATCGACGATGCGCTGCCAGTCGTAGCCGCCCTCGAGGAGCATCACGATCGCGAGCGCGGCGTTCGCGGCCATGTGCGGGCCGATCACCGGAACCGTGGTCGTGAGGGAGCCTGCGGGGCCGGTCATCGTGAAAGTCGTGCCCGCCGCACGCTCGTCGTCGATGACGACGACCCAGTCCGCGGCGGCCGCCGCCTCGGGGTCGGCGGCGATCGAGGGCGTCCCCACCGTCACGACGGGGATCTCGGAGCGGTCGACCACGATCGCGCCGGACGGCGAGTCGAGGCAGATGACGCCGCGCTTGGCGCGGTCCGGCCGGAAGAGCGGGAGCTTCGCCTCGAAGTACTCCTCCATGTCGGCGTAGTCGTCGAGGTGATCGTGGCTGAGGTTGGTGAAGCCGGCGACGTCGAATCGGATCCCGTCGACCCGGTGGCGTGACAGAGCCTGAGCGCTGACCTCGACCGCGACGGCTTCGACCTCGCGCTCGCGCATCAGGGCCAGGAGCGCGTGCATCTCGGAGGCCTCGGGGGTCGTCAGCCGCGAGACGATGACTTCGCCGGCGATGTGACGTTCGGCGGTCGACGAGAGCCCGGTGACGACACCGATCTGGTCGAGGATGCCCTCGAGCAGGTGGGAGACGCTGGTCTTCCCGTTCGTTCCCGTCGTGGCGAAGAGCAGCGGAAGCGGATCATCCGCCCCTGTGCCGTACACCCAGGCGCTCAGGTCGCCGAGCACCGCTCTCGGGTCGTCGACCACGAGGATCGGCAGCCCCGCGGATCCGGCGATCGCAGCGCCGGGCTCGTCCGTGATGACGGCGACGGCGCCCTTCTCGGCCGCGGCGACGGCGAAATCCGCACCGTGCCTGTTGACGCCCAGGATCGCGACGAAGGCCTCGCCCGGACGAAGGTCCGCAGTGGCGAGTGTGATGCCGGAGAGGGCGATCCCGTCGATGTCGCCGCGCACACTGCGGGCGAAACGGGAAGCGAGTTCGGACAGCTCACGCCGGGGCGGGTTCGCGGGGCGGAGCACGGGAGGCAGGCTCGGTTGTTGTTCAATCGACATGTCGGATCCATGATCTCATGACGGCACGGTGAACACCTCTCCGCGGCACGACTCCTCGTGCGCCCGGGTGAGCGGAGCACGAGGAGTCGGACGGCGTCAGGCGCGGCGGCGGTAGGCGAGGACGGCGACGATCAGTGCGGCGATCCCGGCGACGAGTCCGCCGGCTCCGAGCGCGATCCCCAGCGGATCGGTCGTCGTCGTTGCCGCTGCCTCGTCGGTGGATCCGGCGGAGCCATGATCACCGTGCCCGTCGGTCGCGGCGTCGGTGACGGAGACCACCGGTGCCGGGGCGTCCAGGCTGTGGGGGTCCTCACCCTTCTCGGCGAGCTGGGTCCACTCGGTCGCGCCGTCGACGCACTCCTGCACGACGGGGAAGGCCAGCGTCTCCGGGGTGCTCTCGTCGAGCCCGACGGACATGCTCACCGCCCCGCGGAGATCGTTCGGTACGGGCGTCAGCGCGGTGTAGGTGACTGCGCTCACGAGGCCGTCATCACCGCGCTCGACCGCGATGTTCCAGTCGCCGTCCATCGTCGGCGCCACGGAAGCGAGTCCGTCCGGCATCGTGATGCGGAGGGCCGTGGTGGGGGAGTTGTCGCATCCGTGCGAGAACGAGAAGGTGAGTACGCCATGGTCTCCGGCGGCGAGTTCATCGGGGCTGACGCCGACGTGCGCGCCCGCCATCGTCGGGACGGCGAGGGCGAGGACGGCGCCACCGAGGATGCCGGCGGTGGCGAGGGCTGCGCGGTGGGTGCGGGTACGGGTGGTACGGGACATGAAGAATCTCCTGGTGCTCGAAAGAGCGGGCGCGCGACGACGGCGCACCCGGCGAGGGGGTTGTTCCGCCAGGACGGCGGCCTGCTCCGGTGCGACGGATCCGTGTGGATCAGTCGCGGAAGAGCGCAGGAGGCCCGCGTCGGGGCACAGCAGCCGCGACGGCGGCATTGAAGGAAGGCAGGAGAGTGGAGCGCAGGCGGGGCGGTCGGCGGTGTTGTGCGGGCGCAGTTGCGGCGGCACGCCGGAACATCGCCTCGACCCACCGCACGATGCTCCCCAGGAGTGTCTCGCCGTGCCAGACCAGCACAGTGGTGAGCACGGCGGCGGCGAGGTGCGCGAGCAGCATCGTCGCGCTGAGGGACGTCTGCGAGGTCGCGGGCCCGAGCAGATCGAGATTCAGGTGGTGGGCGTGGCCGACGCCGCCGAGCGTGTCGGCGCCGGTCGGCGATCCCAGCGCCTGGAACAGCACATGAAACGCGGCCTGCGCGACGAAGACGGCGGATGCCACGCGACCGCGTGACTGTCTGGTCCCCACGAGCAGGGCCGAGAACGGTGTGAGCAGGGTCGCGACCGCGAGGATCAGCAGCGGATGCGGTGCGGCACCGCCGCCGAACGTGTGCGAGAGCGCGGCGAGCAGTGTCGCGACGGATGAGACGGCGGCGGCGCGTACGAGTCGCAGCTGCCGGGCATTCACGGTTCCACCCTAGCCGCGCCCGCGTCGTCGGGCGGATTCCTAGCTGGGGGCAGTAGCGTTGGCACGTGGAATTCCTGCTCTATCTGGGCGGCATCCTCTTCATGCTGATCGGCCTCGGCCTTTCGATCGGTCTGCACGAGGTCGGCCATCTCGTCCCCGCGAAGCTCTTCGGCGTGCGCGTCGGCCAGTACATGATCGGTTTCGGACCGCGTCTGTGGTCGAAGCGCATCGGCGAGACCGAGTACGGATTCAAGATGCTGCCGCTGGGTGGCTTCATCTCGATGTCCGGGATGTACCCGCCCTCGAAGAGCTCGGGCCCCGCATCCGGTCTCTTCCGGTCGCTCATCCAGGACGCCCGATCCGCCAACGACGAGACCATCGCCGACGGCGCGGAGGATCGCGTCTTCTACCGCCTGCCGGTGTGGAAGCGAGTGATCGTGATGCTCGGCGGGCCGGTGATGAACCTGCTGCTCGCGACCGTGATCTTCACGATCCTGCTTTCCGGGATCGGCCTCCAGCAGGGCACCACGACGATATCCGCGGTGAGTGAGTGCGTGGTGCCTTCCGCGTCCACGGCCACCGAGTGCTCGCCTGACGACCCTGAGTCTCCGGCTGCCGAGGCCGGAGTGCAGCCCGGCGACGTGATCCTCTCCGTCGACGGACAGCCGGTGTCGACGTTCGCCGATGCGACCGCCATCATTCAGGCCTCGCCGGGCGAAGTGCTGGATGTCGTCGTGCGCCGTGACGGCTCCGACGAGTCGCTGAGCCTGACTCCCATCGCCGCCGAACGTACGATCACGGACGCCAGCGGCCGGCCGCTGCAGGACGAGAACGGCGACCCGGTGGTGAAGGAGGTCGGCTACGCGGGGATGTACTCCCAGATGGGCTATATCCAGCAGCCGCTCTCGGCCGGACCGGAGATGGCGGTCGATTCCGCCGGACGCGTGGCGACCATGATCCTCAACCTCCCGGCGCGCCTGTGGGACATCGGCGCATCGGTGTTCGCGGGCGCGGACCGTGACCCGAACGGTCCGCTGAGCGTCGTGGGCGTCGGCCGACTCGCCGGAGAGGTCGCCTCCGTGGATGCGCCCGTCCTGGATCGATGGGCGGGCCTCCTGAGTTTGCTGGGCATGCTCAACATCGCGCTGTTCGTCTTCAACCTGATACCGCTGCTTCCCCTCGACGGCGGCCACATCGTCGTCGCGCTCTGGGACGGCATCCGCAGGATTTGGGCGAAGATCTTCCGTCGACCGCCTCCGGCGCCGGTGGACGCCACGAGCCTCGTGCCTCTCACGGTGGTCGTCTCGGTGGTGCTCATCGCTATGGGTGCGCTCCTCCTGATCGCCGACATCGTGAAGCCGGTGTCCCTGTTCCAGTAGCCGGTCGCCGTGATCGGCGTCATGGATGGCAGAGTGAAGCGTGGATCGACCGAACGCTCCCTGGAGGCACCCATGCACGGATACTCACTGCGACCATACGACCCCCAGTCCGAGGCGGAGATGGCGGAGCGTCTTCGTGACCCCGAGGCCTGGCAGCCGAACAACTGGTTCGGCTTCGGATACACCCAGGTGCCGCCGTTCGGGCCGCAGAGCCCGGGGCTGGGGATGATCACGCCGGACGGCGGTCGGATGCGTCTGGTGCGTGATCGCGCGACGATCGGCCAGGTGAGTTGGTTTCCCGGGTACGACTACGGTGGCTCTCCTCGTCATCGGGGCTGGGGGATCGGTCTCCTCGTGCTTCCGGAGCACCGCCGCACGCGCGCGGCGTCGAGTGGTCTGGTGCTGCTCATCGACTACCTGTTCTCGACGACCGCCACCCACCGGATCGAGGCGGCGACGGCGGCGACGGCAGCACCGAAGAACCCCTCGGCCCGTCCTGGCGGTATGTCGCGGGAGGGAATCGCGAGAAGCGCGCAGTGGCGCGACGGGCGCTGGAACGACGTGGTGATCTACGCCATCCTCCGCGAGGAGTGGGAGGCCGGCCGCGCCACGCAGACGAAGCGGGACGAGACCGCCGAGGGCAGCGCGCTTCGTTGACTCTCGGCGGGTGCCTGCGTACCGTGGCAGGGAAGAGCGGCGCAGTTGCCGCACAGTCAGTCGAAACGAAGGAGAGACGAAATGACGAGTATCGCTGATCTCAGGATCGCTGTTCGCGAAGCGTCGGACTCCGCAGCCTCGAACGACATCTCGTCGGGGCGGGAGACGATCGACGAGGCCATCTTCCGCAGTTTGGTCGGCCGTGACACCGAGGCGATCGACACGACCGTGTCCGCCACCGAGACCAACAACCCCCAGATGTGCACGACGATCATGGGGCCCACCTGCCAGAACAACACGGTGTGCAATTGCGCCGTCGGTCCGACATTCGCAGCGGAACCCGCTGCCCCGGTGACGTTCGGCTGGCGCGCCTAGCACCGGATGCCAGGCCCAACCCCCGCGGCGTGGGTCGAGGACATCGGGGACTCGGAACGCCATAACTGGCCCGTCCTGCTGATCTGGTCCCAGGTGAGCGACCTGTGCGAGGAGTTGTCCGAGCTCGAGCGCACGTGTGACGTCCTTGCGGAGGGCGCATTGGTGGGCGCGTTCGCGAGCTCGTTCGTTTCGCAGGCGACGACGCTTCTCTCGCTTGCTGCGCAGGATGAGTACGAGCGGGTGAGTGGACGTTCCATCCCTGACGACGGCCGTGAGATGTGGGACGAGTTCGCCGAGTCCGGGCACCGCTGGGCGGAGTTGATGGATCTCGGCGATCTCGTTCCGAGAGCGGAGCGGCTCGGAACCGTCTTCCGCCGCGCTGCGCGCCTGTTCGTCGACGATCTCCGTGCCGAACTCGCGTCGGGATCCTGGGCAGCGGAGTTGCTCGCCTCTGTGAGCCACCTGAAGGTCCTCGGAGACGTGCATCCGCGCGGAGCGGTCCTCGGCATCTATGCCGAGGGACGCCCGGTGCTGGTGTACAAGCCGCGCTCGCTCGCACCGGATGTGCTCATCGACGAGATCCTCGGCATCCTGGAGCTGCCCGATCCGCCGAGGATCCCGCGGACTCTCGATCGCGGGACGCACGGCTGGCAGGAGTACATCGTCTTCGAGAACGTGGAGACAGACCGGGAGCGTGCCGTCTACTACCGACGATTCGGTGCACTGATCGCGGTCGCGAGCGCCCTCGGCATGCAGGACCTCCACTACGAGAACGTGAAGTGCGCGCGGGGTGCGCCGTACGTCATCGACGCGGAGTGCGCGTTCGGTTCCGGGCTGTCCTCCTCGTCGCCGGCCGACGACGGGTACTTCGCCCGAAACGCCCCCAGCCTCCTCACGACGCTCCTCGTCCCCAACTGGGGCAAACGCTTCGAGGATGCCGATCCGTACGACGCGAGTGCCCTCGGTGCGTTCGCCGACCCTGCGCGGCAGGCGCAGGTGCGGAGGATCACGCGCCGAGACGGAGTGCTGCGCACATCGTACGAGCGGCTGCTCGAGCCTCAGGTGTTCGGGAGTCAGCCCCACATCGGCTCGACCCGCGCCCCGTTCGCCGATCATGTCGCCGATCTCGAGGAGGGCTTCGGCGACGCGTCGGCCCGCCTGAGCGATCCGGACGTGCAGGAGCGCATCATCACCGCCGTCGCACGCCGGGACGAACTGAGGTGCCGGATCCTCACGCGCTCCACGGCGTCGTTCGTCAGTCTGCTCCAGGTGAAGGCGCCGCACGGCGAGCGGACGGCCGGGGCCTCGCCTTCGAGCGCAGAGGTCGCGTGGATCCTGCAGGAAGAGGCACGGCAGCTCGATGACGGCTGCGTGCCCGTGTTCGAAGTCGATGTCGGGCGAGGTCGCCTCGAGTCGGGCACGGGGAACGCCCTGGAGACCGGACGCGACGTACTCGGCCTGTGGACCGAGCGCTTCCTCGCCCTCACGAACCGGGGCGCGGTGCCCGGTCAGGCCCACCTGCTGCGACGGAGTCTCGAGCTGGGCCTCGAGGATCCGGATTGGACGGTGGACTCGACACCCCGGACCGTGCCACAGGACGTGCGACGGATGCCGAGCCCGGTTCCGATGATCGAGCAGATCGTCGACCGGCTCCGTGCGACCGCGCAGCGGACGGGCGATCATGTGTGGTGGGTCTCGTCGATTCAGCACTCTCCGAGTCGCCACGAGATCTTCGTGACGCGGAACGGCGTCTACGACGGACTGGCGGGGATCGTCCTCGCCGCCGGCGCTGCGGGTCTGGAGAGTCATCGGGCAGACGATCTCTATCGTCTGACGAGCGCCTCGCTGCTGCGCGCGCTGGAGAGATTCGTCGAGAGCCGGGCACGATCGACGGATGAAGTGCTCTCGCTCGGACTGGGCGAGGGCCCACTCGGCGCGGCGCTCGCGTTGGGGGAGGCCGCCCGGCTGCGCGACGACGCGGAGACGCTCGATCGGCTGGGCGTCGTGTGTGCGGCACTGGACGGCCTGTCTCCGAGCATGGCTTCCCCCGATCATCTCAACGGCGCCGCCGGTGTGGTGCTCGCTGCAGAGCGTCTCGGGGCGATTCGCGGCGCAGCTCCGTTGTCGCGACTCGGCTCGGCGGCTCGCGACCGGCTGGTCGAGATCGTCGCCACGACGCTGAGGAAGGGGCGTGCCGAGCCGGGCCTCGCCCACGGGCTGTCCGGGATCGTGCTCGCTCTTGCCGCTGAGGGCGACGATCCCGACGTGCGTGCGTTCGTGAGCGAGTGCTTCGACCTCGAGCAGACGCTCCTCGCCAAGGCGGAAGCTGCCGGGGACAGGGAGCAGGCGCAGAAGGCACTCTCCGGTTCATGGTGCTGGGGAGCGACCGGCCAGATCGAGTCACGGTTGCAGGTGGGGCATGAGTCGGGCATCGATGAACTGCGCGAGAGGATGGTGGGTTCTCCTCTCACGGGGACGTCTCTCTGTCACGGCAGCCTCGGCCGTGCGATCGTTCAGCAGTCAGCGCCGTACATCGACCGGTGGGGACGCCGTGATGCCGATCGAACGCGTCGTGAGGCGCTCGAGATGCTCATCCGCGATCCGCTCGGTGAGGTCGCCGAACCGGCGTACGCGAGCAGGGTCGGGCTGTTCACCGGGCTGTCCGGCAAGCTTCTCTATCTCGCGGCGCACCGCGACCGAGCCAGTGTGCGGCTGGCCTCCCTGTCCTACGAGCTCGGCTGACCGCTCAGGCGAAAGCGTGCGACACGAGGCGCTCGAGCGTGCGGATGCCGTCGCGCGAGAGGATCGACTCGAGATGTCCCTGTACGGATGCGAAGTGGGCACCGCGCAGAGCGAACACGTCGCCGGAGGCGGCGTCGGCCGAGACCTCCGCCGGCCCGACCGTCGTCGTCTCGGGGAGGACGCGTGCGGTGAACGTGTTGTAGAAGCCGATCGAGGCATTCTCCTCGAACACCGGGACGGACTTCTGCAGACCCTGATGCGGGGCGTCGAGCGGGGTCAGCGCCACACCGAGTCGGTCGGCGAGGATCTGGTGGCTGAGGCACACCGCCAGCAACGGGGCTCCTGAATCGAGGCGACGGGCGACCACGTCGCGCATCCTGGCGATCCGGCGGTTCTGCAGATCCCGGGGATCCCCGGGGCCCGGGCCCGCGACGACGAGGTCGGCGGCATCGAGGTCGGCATCCTGCACCTCGCTCCATCCGGCGATGGTCACGGTGAGACCGAGGTGACGGAGCTGATGGGCGAGCATGGTCGTGAACCGGTCTTCCGCGTCCACGACCAGTGCGGTGCGTCCGACGAACGGGCCGGTGAACTCCTCGCCCTGCGGGTTCAGCCAGAATTCGGCGAGGCGCGCATTGCGTGAAGAGAGCAGCGCGGCGACCTGGGGATCATCGGCGAGAGCACGCTCCTCGGCCGGTGCATCGGCATCGCTGCGCGCCTCGGCCACGCGATCCCGGTCGATGGCACCGATCGCACCCAGCACCCCTGCGGCCTTTCCATGGGTCTCGGAGACCTCTCCCTGCGGATCGGAGTGACGAACCAGGGTGGCACCGACGGGCACACTGAGCGCGCCGTCCTGCAGGTACACGGTGCGGATCAGGATCGGCGCATCGAGGTCGTGTCCGCCGTCCGCGTTCGGGGTGAACAGTGCGGCGACGCCCGAGTAGTATCCGCGAGCCTTCCGTTCGTGACGTCGGATCACGGCGCAGGCGTTCTGCATCGGGGACCCGGTCACGGTCGGTGCGAACATCGTCTCGCGCAGGATGTCGCGCGGGTCCAGGGTGCTGCGTCCGCGCAGCATGTACTCGGTGTGCGTGAGTCGCGACATCTCCTTCAGGTGCGGACCGGTGATCCGTCCACCGTCGGAGCACACGGCACTCATCATCTTCAGCTCTTCATCCACGACCATGAACAGCTCCTCGGTCTCCTTGGTGGAGGCGAGGAAGTCGATCAGGGTCTCTTTGGTGGCCCCGCCTGCGGGGTGACGGAACGTCCCGGAGATCGGATTCATCGTGACGACGCCCTCGCGGGCGACGACATGCGCCTCGGGGCTCGCGCCGACGGCGATGTGGCCGGGGGTGAAGACGGCGAACGTCCAGTACGCGCCGCGTTCGTGCGTGAGCAGGGCGCGGAACCAGGTCAGCGCCGCCGTCCGGTCGTCCATGTCGATGTCCGCGGTGAAGTCGCGCCGGATGACGAAGTTCGCGCCCTCGCCGCGACCGATCTCCTCCGCGATGACCTTCTCGACGATCGCCGCATACTCCGCATCCGCGATGTCGAACCCGTCGTCGTGCAGGGGGACGGGATCCGACGGGAGCGCCGCGACCAGCTCCGAGGTCGGCAGGTGGAGATGCTCGTCGACGATGATGCATCGCAGCGGAGCGCCGTCGTCCTGGGCGACGAATCCGCGTTCGCGCACCTGACGATAGGGGACCATCGCGAAGATCTCGCGGGGGGCGCCGTCGATCGTGAGCGGGATGTCGGCGAGAAGCTCGACATCCACCACATCGCCGCTGAGCAGTTCGACGGTGTCGGCGCCGTCGCGGGCGATCAGGACGAAGGATGCCGCCGGGTCGGCGTTGAGCTCGGCGAGTCGTGAGAGGGTCATCGATGTCTCCTGTGCAAGGCTCCGGCTCGGCGCAACGAAAAAACCGCCCGGGAGGCGGTCTGGATTCGTGGGAACGCGAACACACCGCCTAGAAGGCGGGCCACCAGGTGAAGTTCGCGAGCATGGGGCCGAAACTACCACATCGCCGGTGCCGGCTTCGGCGCGATGACGTCACCAGATGCTCCCGCCGGGTTCCCCGACCTCAGCGTCGAGGGCATGGTCCACGACCAGGCGCACCGCACGTGCCAACTCCTCATCGGCAAGATGCGGGGCACCCGCCGGGGCGGTGCCTGTCGACCACGGAAGATGGACGAATCCTGTCACCGTGCCGTCCGGGACGGCCCCCAGCGCGGTGTAGAGCACGTGATTGCACACGTAGGAACCCGCCGACAGCGAGAGCTGTGCCGGCAGCCCGTGTGTGGTCAGGACCCGGACCAGGTGCTTGACCGGAAGCGTCGCGAAGCGGGCGGCGGGACCATCGGGTTCGCAGGGCGCATCGAGGGGCTGGGCGCCGTCGTTGTCGGGGATGCGCGCGTCCATCAGGTTCACGCCGATGCGCTCCACCGCGATCTGTGGACGTCCGCCGGCGAGCCCGGTAGCGATGACGGCGTCGGGGGAGTGCCGGTCGATCAGCGCGCGGAGGCGTCGCGCGGAGGATTCGAATGCGACCGGCAGTGTCGCGACGATGAGCTCGTGCGGACCGTCGTAGTCGGCGGCGACGGTGTTCACGGCATCGGCCGAGGGGTTGCGCGCCGCGCCGTCGAAGGGCTCGAAGCCCGTGAGAAGAACGACCGCCATCCCTCCAGCGTAGGTGCGTCCGTCCAGCCCTCTTGCATCCTGGCGGCGTAGGCTTGGGGGGTGCCAGCAGTGAACCTCGGAATGCCGAAGATCCCCGAAGTCCTCGCCCCGCGCCGGAAATCTCGGCAGATCAAAGTGGGCAAGGTGCTCGTGGGCGGCAACGCTCCCGTCAGCGTGCAGTCGATGACGACCACGAAGACGACCGACATCAACGGGACGCTGCAGCAGATCGCCGAGCTCACGGCGTCCGGCTGCGAGATCGTGCGTGTCGCCGTGCCGCACCAGGACGACGCGGACGCCCTGAAGATCATCGCGATGAAGAGCCAGATCCCGGTGATCGCCGACATCCACTTCCAGCCGCGCTACATCTACACCGCGATCGACGCCGGGTGCGGCGCCGTTCGTGTCAACCCGGGGAACATCCGCGAGTTCGATGGCAACGTCGGCAAGATCGCCGAAGCTGCGAAGGCGGCCGGCGTCTCGCTGCGCATCGGTGTGAACGCCGGATCGCTGGATCGTCGGATCCTCGCCAAGCACGGCAAGGCGACCGCCGAGGCGCTCGTGGAGAGCGCCGTCTGGGAGGCGTCGCTGTTCGAGGAGCACGACTTCCACGACTTCAAGATCTCGGTCAAGCACAACGACCCGATCGTGATGGTGAAGGCCTACCGTCAGCTCGCCGAGCGGGGCGACTGGCCTCTGCATCTCGGTGTGACCGAGGCGGGCCCCGCCTTCCAGGGCACGATCAAGAGCGCGACGGCGTTCGGCATCCTGCTCGGCGAGGGCATCGGTGACACCATCCGCGTGTCCCTCTCTGCTCCGCCGGCCGAAGAGGTCAAGGTCGGGCACCAGATCCTGCAGTCGCTCAATCTGCGAGAGCGCAAGCTCGAGATCGTGTCGTGCCCGTCATGCGGTCGCGCCCAGGTCGACGTGTACACGCTCGCGGAAGACGTCACCGAGGGGCTCAAGGACATGACCGTGCCGCTGCGCGTCGCCGTCATGGGATGCGTCGTCAACGGTCCCGGAGAAGCTCGCGAGGCCGACCTCGGCGTGGCGTCCGGCAACGGCAAGGGGCAGATCTTCGTCAAGGGCGAGGTCATCAAGACCGTGCCGGAAGCGGAGATCGTCGCGACCCTGATCGAAGAGGCGAACCGGATCGCCGCCGAGATGGGCCCGGAAGCACCCCTTGGCACCGCTCAGGTCGTCGCGGTCTGACCGCGGAGGAAAGCCATGTCGACGCCTACCATCGTGTCCTTCGCCGGCGGCGCCATCACCGGGGACGGTACGGTCACCCGGGTCGAGAGCGGCACTGACGGGACGGTCGTCGTCGTCGTCGACGCGACGCCGTTCCATCCGGTCGACCACACCTGGCCCGACCAGCCGGGTGATACCGGCACCCTCTCCTCAGACGACGTGACGATACCGGTCACCGAGGCGCTGATGGCTGCGGTCTCCGACGAGGGCGAGTTCGCCGTCGGAGGCGACATCCCCGTCAAGCGCGGTGCTGAGGGGTGGACCTGGCTCGTGGCGCACCGGATCGACGGCGCGGCTCCCGCGTGGCTGACCGACGGCTCGCGCGTGCGGCTGACCGTCGACGCCGCGCGACGCGCAGGCCTCAGCCGCGGTCACACAGCCTGCCACCTCGCCTCTCTTGCCCTGGATCTCGCTGTCGCCGACCTGTGGCGAAAGGATCCGGGTGAGGACGCGCTCGGGAATCCCGACTTCGAGGGGCGCGCCAATCAGTCCAGTCGTATCCACGAGGACGGGGCGGTGGATGAGTACCGTCTCGGCAAGAGCCTTCGCCGGGCCGGCTTCGACACCGAGACCTTCGCCGCGACCCTCGCCGATCGCGAGCAGCGGATCAACGCTCAGCTCGCCGCGTGGATCGCCGCAGGGGCCACCAGTCGGGTCGAGACGGAGGGGCCGACGATCGTCGATCGGCGTCGATGGCACTGCGCGCTCCCGGAAGGCGAGGCCGTGATCCTGTGCGGCGGCACCCATGTGCGGGCGCTGTCCGAGTTCTCCTCGATCTCGGTGTCGCTCGATCTGACCGACCCTCAGCTGCTCGTGATGACGACGACGGCGACGGCCGCCGGCTGACGTCAGCGCACGAACTCGGTCGGCACCCGAACGCGGGCGCGCGGCTGTGGCGGTGGCGGGTTCAGAGAGCGAACTCCACCTCTCCGGCGCCGATGTCCGCACGAACGACGCGAAGCCGCACGGCCTCGCCCGGCTTCGCACCGGGGGGAACCGGCGCTGTCGCCGTGACAGCCGGCTCAGCGATCTGGATCGACGCCCGCTCACCCCGAAGCTCGATCACGGTCGCATCGATCGTCGTCCCGACGAGCGGGGTGAGCAGTGCAGCCTCGACGGTGTTGATCGTGGCCGCGTTCAACCGAGACGCCCGCTGGCCGGATTCCTGCATGAGGGTGGGGAGCTCGTCGAGCGATCCTCGCACCCACTCCGGCACCGGTTCACCGTTCGAAACGGCGAGGCAGATCGTGAGCGTCCAACGGTCGACGAGTCGGCGCAGGGGAGCGGTCGCGTGTGCATACGGGGCCGCAATCGCCGCCTGCACGGCATCCTTCGGAGGCGCTCCGTCGAACACGCGATAGCCTGCACCCCGGAACAGCGATGCCGCCGCCTCGAGCACCGGGAGGGTGATCGGGTCGCGGCGATCGAGTTCGCGAAGGTACTCGCCGTACGTGCCCGTCGTCCACGGGCGCCCGAGGGCCTCGGTCTGGTGGCGGAAGGTTTCGAAGGCCTCGGCATCCGGTTCCGGCATCGTGCGAAGGATCCCGATGCCGGCGTCGAGCATGAGTGATGCCGCCGCCATCCCGGTCATGAGTGAGAGCTGTGCGTTCCACTCCTCGACGGGGAGGGGGCTGCGGCGTTCGATGGCATACGTGCCATCCGGGGCGCGCACGACCTCTTCGTCTGGCAGGTTGAGGCTCGCCCCGCCCCGCAGTCGCTCCTGCTCGATGCGGAGGGCGCCGATCTCGGGCAGCAGCGACGCCGGTCCGTCTTCGCCCCGCTCGAGCGACTGCTGCGTTCCCACGTAGTCGAGTTGCGCGCGGGAGCGGATCAGTGCCCGCTCGAGCCGGAATTCCGTCACCGCGCCCGTGGGGTCGAGCAAGAACGTCCATACCAATGCGGGGCGATCGAGCCCGGCGAGGAGCGACGCGCGGTCCTCGCTCAGCACGGGCGGATGCAGGGGGATCCTGCCGTCCGCCGCGTACAGTGTCTGCCCACGACGACGAGCTTCGGCGTCCACTGCTCCGCCGGGGACGACGAACGCCGGAACGTCCGCGATCGCGTATCGAACGGTGTAACCGGATGCGGTGCGCTCCAGCTGGAACGCCTGATCGAGATCCCTCGAGCCCGCCGGATCCAGAGTCGCGAACGAGAGGTCCCGCAGATCCAGCGACGGCAGGGGCGGCGTGGCTCGCTCCGCTTCCGCGAGCACGGCGGGTGGGAATCCGACCGGCGCGTCGGCGGCTTCCCGCAGTCCGGCGAGGGCCGCGGCGAGCTCGGTCTGAGCGGCGGACGGAGAGACATGCGATCGGCGCTGCGGCATGGGTCCACACTAGGCGGCGCGACGGCGATCACCCCGGGCGCTACGGCGTTCCAGATGGTAAAATTTTACTGGAGGGGATCCAGGAATCCTCGATGAAGGAGAAGCTCATGAAGGCACTTGTTTTCCACGGTCCCGGTCGGAAGGCGTGGGAGGAGGTGCCGGATCCGACGATCCTGGTCGCGACCGACGCGATCGTCCGGATCGAGAGCACGACGATCTGCGGCACGGATCTCCACATCCTGAAAGGAGACGTCCCCGCCGTCGCGGACGGACGGATCCTGGGGCATGAGGGAGTCGGCGTCATCACCGAGGTCGGCGAGGCCGTGACCGGACTCGCGGTCGGGGACCGGGTGATCATCTCGTGCATCAGTGCGTGCGGCAAGTGCGACTTCTGTGTCGACGGTCTGCAGTCGCATTGCCTCGCGGCCGAGGGCACATCGGGTATCGGGTGGATCCTCGGGCACTTGATCGACGGGACCCAGGCCGAGTTGGTGAGGGTCCCGTTCGCGGAGACCTCCCTGCACAGGTTGCCCGAAGGACTCGCGCCCGAGACGGCGGTGCTCCTCAGCGACATCCTGCCCACCGGGCATGAGATCGGCGTGCAATACGGAGGGGTGGAAGCGGGCGACGTCGTCGCCGTCGTCGGCGCCGGGCCGGTCGGCCTCGCCGCTGTCATGACGGCTCAGCTCTACGGGCCGAGCAAAGTCATCGCGATCGATCTCGACGCCAATCGCGCAGAACTCGCGCTGCAGTTCGGTGCCACGCACGCCGTGGTCTCCTCGGACAGCGACTGGCGCGAACAGGTGATGGCGCTCACCGACGGACTCGGCGTCGACGTCGCGATCGAGGCGGTGGGAATTCCGCGGACGTGGGAGATGGTGGTGGAGATGGTCCGGCCGGGCGGTCATGTGGCGAACGTGGGCGTTCACGGTGCACCGGTGGAGTTCCCACTCGACCGGCTGTGGATTCAGAACCTCACGATCACGACGGGTCTCGTCAACGCGAACACCGCGCGGATGCTGACCGCACTCGTCGCGGAGCAGCGTATCGATCCGAGCGGCTTCGTCAGCCATCTGTTCGCGCTCGACGACATCGAGAGCGCATACGACACGTTCAGTCGTGCGGCGGAGACCAAGGCGCTCAAGGTGGTGCTCAACGCCTGATGCGTCGAACTCGGCCCGACCGTCCGTGTCCCGCGTTAGCGTGTAATCATGACGACTGCATCCAAGGCCCAGACCCTTGTCGGACTCTATGACGCTCCGGAGATCCTCCGGGTCGTGAACGTGTGGGATGTCGTGTCCGCGCGGGCGGTCGCCGCCCTCCCGGAGACGAAGGCGCTCGCCACCGCGGGGCACGGCATCGCCGCGTCCTTCGGCTACGACGACGGCGCGACCCCGCGCGAGATCATGATCGACATGGTGGGGCGGATCGCCGCTGCCGTGCAGGTGCCGGTCACGGCCGACCTCGACGACGGCTACGGCGACGCGGGCGAGACCACGCGTCTCGCCATCGGGGTCGGTGTCGTGGGTGCCAACGTCGAAGACCGCCTCAAGCCGTTGGACGAATCCGTCGCCGCCGTCGAGGCGATCGTCAAGGCGGCAGAGGCCGAAGGGGTTCCGTTCGCGCTCAACGCCCGCACCGACGCCTTCGTCCGCGCCGGCGCACGCCCGGTGCCGGAGAGCATCGCCGACGCGATCCAGCGTGGGCGGGCCTACCTCGACGCTGGGGCGACCGCCGTGTTCGTCCCCGGCATCCTCGACATGAACGTCACCCGGCAGCTCGTCGAGGGCATCGGAGAGCGCAAGGTCAGCGTGATCGGGATCCCCGGCGCTCTCGCCGCGTCGGAGTACGAGAAGCTCGGCGTCGCCCGGATCTCCTACGGTCCGCTTCCGCAGCGGGTCGCGCTCACCGCGCTGCAGGAGCTCGCGGCCGACCTGTACGCCGGCGGCGTCGTGCCGGCGAACCTCCCCGCGCTCAACTGACGGCGTCGAAGACGAGCGGCCACGGCTCAGTAGACTTGCTCCGTGGTCACTCGTCTTTCGAACTTCTTCCTCCGCACGCTCCGCGAAGACCCTGCAGGCGCAGAGGTCGCCAGCCACCGGCTGCTGATCCGGGCCGGATACATCCGCCCGCAGGCCGCCGGCATCTTCGCATGGCTGCCGCTGGGGCTTCGCGTCAAGGCGAAGATCGAGACGGTCATCCGCGACGAGATGGCTTCCGCCGGCGCGCAGGAGGTCCACTTCCCGGCGCTCATGCCGCGAGAGGCCTATGAGGCCAGCGGTCGCTGGGACGAGTACGGCGATCTGCTCTTCCGCCTGCAGGATCGCAAGGGCGGCGACTACCTCCTCGCGCCGACGCATGAAGAGGCGTTCACGCTGTTGGTGAAGGACCTGTACTCGTCGTACAAGGATCTGCCGCTCACGATCTACCAGATCCAGGACAAGTACCGCGACGAGGCGCGTCCCCGCGCCGGCCTGCTCCGTGGTCGCGAGTTCACGATGAAGGACGCCTACTCGTTCGATTCGTCGGATGAGGGCCTCGACGTGAGCTACCAGGCGCAGCGGGATGCCTACGAGCGCATCTTCCAGCGGCTCGGCCTCGAGTACGTCATCGTGCAGGCGGATGCCGGTGCGATGGGCGGGTCCCGCAGCGAGGAGTTCCTGCACCCGACCCCCGTCGGCGAAGACACCTTCGTGCGCAGCGCGGGCGGATACTCAGCGAACGTCGAGGCGTTCACCACTGCGGTTCCCGATGCGATCCCGTTCGACGAGAATGCCGCGCCGGTGATCTTCGATTCGCCGGACACTCCCACGATCGAGACGCTGGTCGCGCACAGCAACCGCGAGCTCGAGGGGGAGTACACGGCGGCCGACACGCTGAAGAACGTGGTGCTCGCCCTGACCCACCTGGACGGCACCCGCGAGCTCGTCATCGTCGGCGTCCCCGGCGACCGCGAGGTCGACGAGAAGCGCGCCGAGGTGGCGTTCGCGCCCGCCGAGGTCGAGACGGCCACGGCGGACGATTTCGAGAACAATCCACTGCTGGTCAAGGGGTACATCGGCCCCTGGTCGCCGACCGGCGCGGTACTCGGCGAGGAGTCGGCCACCGGCATCCGCTATCTGGTCGACCCGCGCGTCAGCGAGGGCACGAGCTGGATCACCGGCGCGAACATCGATCAGAAGCACGCGCACTCGGTGGTCGCCGGTCGCGACTTCGCCGCCGACGGGATCGTGGAGATCGCGAACGTGCGTGCGGGCGATCCCGCCCCCGACGGCTCCGGCCCGGTCGAGCTCGCCCGGGGCATGGAGATCGGTCACGTCTTCCAGCTCGGCCGCAAGTACGCCGAGGCCCTGGGACTCAAGGTCTTGAACGAGAACGGCAAGCTCGTCACCGTCACGATGGGCTCGTACGGCATCGGCGTGACCCGCATCCTCGCGATCATCGCCGAGCTGAACAACGACGAGAAGGGCCTGATCTGGCCTGCTTCCGTCGCGCCGTTCGACGTGCAGGTCGTCGCCGCCGGCCGGGACCAGGTCGCGTTCGAGGTGGCAGAGGGACTCTCCACTCAGCTCGAGGCCGCTGGTCTCGACGTGCTCTATGACGACCGCCCGAAGGTCTCGCCCGGCGTGAAGTTCGGTGACGCCGAACTCGTCGGAGTGCCGAAGATCGTCATCGTCGGACGCGGGGCGGCCGAGGGTCAGGTCGAGCTGTGGGATCGCCGCACCGGCGACCGCGACACGGTCTCGGTGGAAGATGTCGTGGGGCGTCTCTCCGCTTCCTGAGAGTCCTCGCTTCCTGAGAGTCCACGGCCGCGTCGTCAGCAGACGATGTGGCCGTGGTTCATGATGTCGTCGTCCGGAGTGTCGCGGGTGACGAGCGACTTCAGGGCGCCGGCTGCCATTGCGAGCTTGCCCTTCGCCGGCTCCCAGAACTCCGTCACCTTCGGGGTGACCCGGAGGAGAGCGATGCCCGGCGTGTCCAGTCCATCCGCGAACCAGATCTCCAGCGAGCTCGAGTACAGCTCCTCCATCTTCGCGCGGTCGTGCACGATCTCGGCCGTGCCCGCCACGGACACGTAGCGCATGCCCTTGGCGTCGCAATAGGCGAGGCCCACGTCGTGGTGCCGTCGGGCCTCCTCGACCTTCTCCGTGTCCTCGGCGGTGAAGAACCAGATGTCGCCGGCGTCGTCCATCTGCCGGGTCGACATTGGCCGGCTGACGAGGTTGCCGTCGTCGTCCACCGTTGTCAGCATCGTGAAGTCGATGTCCTCCACGAGCTCGGCGACGCGGGCGAGGGCTTCGGGTCCTGTGATCTCTGTCATGTCATCAGAGTGCCGTGCGGGGCGGCGGAGGACACGGGCATTGACAGCGCGGCCGGGCAGTGCTCGCCACCGCACTGTCGGACGTCGACGCGATGCCCGGCGTTGCGGGCCGCGCTCTCGGCGCCGCGTGCCACGCTGGTGTCATGATCGACGAACCACTGCCCGAAGCCCTCAGCTCCGAGATCAACGCCGTCCTCGACGAGGCCGGGGTGCACGCCGACCGACGGCTGGTGATGCGGATGCTGCGCACGGCGATCCTGCTCGGCGAGGACGGCGCCGACCGCCTCGATCTGAAGATCGCCTCGGCGGCTCTGGCCGAGATGCGCGACGCCTTCCGTCTGTTCGCCCCGTTCCGCGGAGTCCCCAAGGTGACGGTCTTCGGTTCGGCCCGCACCCGGCAGGACGATCCGCTGTACCTCACCGCGCGCGATGTCGCCGCAGCGCTGGCGGGCGATGGCTGGATGGTCGTCACGGGCGCCGGCCCCGGCATCATGCAGGCCGCCTCCGAGGGCGCGGGGCCGGCACTTTCGCTCGGAGTCTCGATCCGCCTGCCGTTCGAAGAGAAGGCGAACGGCCTCGTCACGGGGCAGGATCACGTGGTCGCGATGAAGTACTTCTTCACCCGCAAGCTGATGCTCATCAAGGAATCGGCCGGGTTCATCTGCCTGCCCGGTGGATTCGGCACCCTGGACGAGATGTTCGAGCTGCTCACCCTCCAGCAGACCGGCAAGGCCGAGCCGACGCCGATCGTGCTCCTGGATCAGCCGGGCGGGACGTTCTGGCAGGGCCTCCGCAGCTTCATCGACGACCACCTCGCCCCGACCGGAGTCATCTCGGAAGGAGACTTCGATCGTGTCGTGATCACCGATTCCGTGGATGCCGCTCGGGCGGAGATCACCGGTTTCTGGCACAACTACGACTCGCTGCGATGGGTCGGCGATGCGCTCGTGCTGCGGCTGCGTGCCGAGCCGACGGATGCCGAGATCGATGCACTGAACGAGCAGTTCGCCCCGATGCTCTCCTCCGGGCGGATCGAGCGCACCGCACCCCGGCAGCCCGAGGTCGCCGACGACGACCTGCTGGAGCTACCGCGGCTGATACTCCGCCTCGATCAGCGTCAGGTCGGCAATCTGTTCCGGCTGATCGGCGCGATCAACGCGCTTCCTTCTGCTCCCGCTCGATGATGCCGGCTGCGAAGTCGCCGAGGTCGATCGCCCGGCCCAGGATCCGTTCCGCGGCCCGCTGCCCCGAGTAGTAGGCCGCACCGACAGTGGCGGGCTCGTCTCCCCAGGTGGCCTCACCCGCGAAGTGCAGGACTCCGTCGACGGGGCCGGCCAGGTCATCATGATCGTGATGGGTCGACCCCTGCGCGAGGTACGAGTATGAGCCGTTCGAGAACTCGTCGGCGCCCCAGTGTGTGACCCAGTGTGCCCGGGGCTCGCCGACCGCGTCGCCGTAGAGGGCACGGAGCGCGCGCACGACGTCGGCGACCACCTCCTCGTCTGGAAGCTCCTGCATGCGCCTCCCGAACGGTCCGGCGGCGAAGGTCAGCAGGGTCGGCAGCCCGCTGACGGCGGACACGTCGTACCAGGAATGCCAGTGCTCGCCGGCTTCGCCGAGCGCGCGCAGCACGTAGCTGTCCTCGTCCCAGAACCGCTGGTCGAACTGGATGAAGACCTTGTTGAAGATTCCCATCCCGAGACGTGAGAGAGGACCGGCCACGGCATCCGGCAGTGCCGGCTCGAACTCGATCGACCTTGCCTTGAGTACTCCCAACGGCACCGTCACGACGACCTGATCCGCGGTGAACGCCGTGTCGCCGGCATGGACGATCACTCCTCCGGTCGAGCGGATGATCTTCGTCACTGTCGTCTCGAAGCGGATGTCGAGGCCGGCGCCGATGCGTCGAGGCACCTCGTCGTATCCGCGCGGGAAGATCACCTCGTCGCCGTCTATCGCGTCTTCGTCGAGGCCGTGGGCGTCGAGGTCTCCGATCCAGGCTCCGCACTGCTCCTCGACCCGGTGGCGGAAGAATTCGCGGATGTCGTCGATGCGCTCCGGGGAGAGGCCGGAACGATCGAGCGCGCGCTCGGTCACATCCCGATAGGTGTCGTCGGGGGAGGAGGAGTCGATCTCGTCGAGGAGAAGTCGATCGACCGCGTCGACGTCGTCGATCCACTGGGCGGTGGCGTCGGCGCCCATGGCCCTTCCCTCTCCGTCGAAGTTCTCGATGGCTCGCCCGCCGACCTGGAAACTGCCCACCGTGTACTCGATCGTCGGAATCCGGAGCACCTGGACGAGATCCCACAACGGCGAACCATCGATCCCATGGATCCAGGAGGCGCCGCGATCCACGGGAAACCCCGCCTCCCGGTCGGTGTGCATACGCCCGCCGACGCGGTCGCGTCCTTCGAGGACCACGACCTGATGCCCGGCATCGGCGAGCATCCGGGCGGCTGTGACACCCGACATTCCCGCACCGATCACGATGGTGTCGAACGATCCCATCTGTCCTCCTCGACTTCCGGCGCGGAAAACTGCTGCCGTCGTGGCAGGGGCCGGTTGGCACAGGGTATCGTGGTACGGATGTCGCGCGTGCGAACAGGCGCGACGAGAGCTGAATAGAGAGGCCGTCATGGACATCGAACTGAGTCTTCTGCGAGGGATCGAGAAGGAGAAGGCGATCCCCTTCGACGAACTCGTCGCCATCATCGAGCAGGCGATCCTGACCGCGTACTCCAAGCATGTCTCCGACGACGGTGCGACGCCCGAGGGCGTCCGCGTGCACCTCGATCGCAAGACCGGGCATGTCGCGATCCTGCAGGTCGTCCGCGACGAGGAAGACGCCATCATCGGCGAAGAGGATGCGACCCCCGACGACTTCGGTCGCATCGCGGCCTTCGCTGCGAAGCAGGTCATCAGCCAGCGTCTGCGTGACATCGCGGACGACGTCGTGCTCGGTGACTTCAAGGACAAAGAGGGTGACATCGTCGCCGGTGTGATCCAGCAGGGGCCGAACCCGCGCATGATCCACGTCGACCTCGGCGCCGTCGAGGCGATCCTGCCCCCGGAGGAGCAGGTGCCCGGCGAGGAGTACACCCACGGATCGCGCCTGCGTGTGTACGTCACCAGCGTCGCCAAGGGGCTCAAGGGACCGCAGATCACGGTATCCCGCACCCACCCGGGGCTCGTCCGCAAGCTTTTCGCGCTCGAGGTGCCGGAGATCGCTGCCGGTCTCGTCGAGATCGTGGCCCTGGCTCGAGAGGCCGGTCACCGCACGAAGATCGCGGTCAAGGCGAACGACCCGTCGATCAACGCGAAGGGCGCCTGCATCGGGGAGCTCGGACGCCGCGTGCGCGCCGTGACGGAGGAGCTTGCGGGGGAGAAGATCGACATCGTCGACTACGACGCCGATCTGCCCACGTTCGTGGCACACGCGCTGTCGCCGGCGAAGGTCACGAGCGCCTTCGTGCTCGACGCGAGCACCAAAGCCGTCCGCGCGCTGGTGCCCGACTACCAGCTGTCACTCGCGATCGGCAAGGAGGGTCAGAACGCGCGTCTGGCCGCCAAGCTCACGGGCGCGAAGATCGACATCCAGCCGGACAGCGTCCTCGACTGACCGGCTCCGGCCTTCCGCCTCGCCCGGCGTGCGGGCGAGGCGGGGTGAAACGCAGGTGTAAGATGGAACCCGTACGAACGTGCGTCGGTTGTCGCACGCGTGCTCCCCGCACTGCCCTGCTCAGGGTGGTGGCCCAGAACGACACCCTCATCCCCGATGACCGTGCTGTCCTGCCGGGGCGCGGCGCGTGGGTCCATCCGACCCGGGAATGCATGGATGCCGCTCTGCGGCGCCGTGCATTCGGAAGAGCACTGCGCGTGTCCACTGAGCTGGACACGCGGACCTTCGAACAGCACCCACCAAGAAACAAAGGCTGAACAGCTATGGAAACAAAGTGAACGGCTCGAAATGAGACCCGTCCGCGACTAGTGGTCTGCCCTGTCTGGGTGGACCGACTCAGACAGGAGAATTGTGGCTGGTAAACCACGCGTACATGAGATCGCCGCCGAACTCGGCGTCGACAGCAAGGTCGCTCTTGCAAAGCTCAAAGAACTCGGTGAGTTCGTGAAGAGCCCCTCTTCGACCATCGAACCGCCGGTGGCGCGCAAGCTGCGCGCGGCGATCGAGGCCGACGGGTCGCTCAAGGGTGCGGCTGAGGCTGCCCCTGCGGCCAAGCCGGCTGCCGCCAAGTCGGCAGCGAAGCCGGGCGCCAAGCCCGCGCCCACCCCGGGTCCGAAGCCCGGTCCCAAGCCTGCCCCGGAGGCTCCGGCCCCCGAGGCGCCCGCGCCTGCTGCACCGGCGCCTGCCCCCGCGGCAGAGGCCCCTGCAGCAGCACCCGCGGAAGCATCCAAGCCCGCAGAGGGCGGCGCACCGACTCCCGGCGCCCCGCGTCCCGGCAACAACCCGTTCTCCTCCGCGCAGGGGATGGGTCAGCGCCCGGCCGGACCCCGTCCGGGCAACAACCCCTTCGCATCCGCGCAGGGCATGGGTCAGCGCCCGACGCCGGGCAACATCCCGCGTCCGCAGGCTCCGCGCCCCGGTGCGCCCCGTCCGGGTGCTCCGCGTCCCGGTTCGCCGCGTCCCGGCGCACCCCGTAGCGGCGGCGGCGGTCGTCCCGGCGCTCCGTTCCAGCAGCGTCCCGGCGGTCCCGGTCGTCCCGGCGGTGCCGGTGGACCCGGCGGTGCCGGCGGTCCTGGCGCACGTCCCGGTGGTGGCGGCGGTTTCGCCGGTCGTCCCGGTGGCGGTGGCGGTCGTGGCCGTGGTCCCGGCGGTGGTACCGCAGGTGCTTTCGGCAAGGGCGGCGGCAAGAGCAAGCAGCGCAAGTCGCGGCGGGCGAAGCGGCAAGAGTTCGAGATGCGGAGTGCTCCGGTCGTCGGTGGCGTCAACGTCACCCGCGGCAACGGAGAGGTCATCCGCATGCGCCGCGGCGCATCCATCTCGGACTTCGCCGACAAGATCGAGACGCTGACCGGCTACACGGTCCAGCCCGGAACCCTCGTCACCATCCTCTTCAACCTCGGCGAGATGGCCACGGCCACCGAGTCACTGGATGAGGCGACGTTCGAGGTCCTGGGCGCTGAGCTCGGCTACAAGATCCAGATGGTCTCGCCCGAGGACGAGGACAAGGAGCTCCTCGAGGGCTTCGGTCTCGACCTCGAGGCCGAGCTGGAGGCGGAGAGCGAGGACGACCTCGAGATCCGTCCTCCGGTCGTGACCGTCATGGGCCACGTCGACCACGGTAAGACGCGACTGCTCGACGCGATCCGTCAGACCAACGTCATCGAGGGCGAAGCCGGCGGCATCACCCAGCACATCGGTGCCTACCAGGTCTGGACCGAGCACGAGGGCATCGAGCGGGCCATCACGTTCATCGACACCCCGGGTCACGAGGCGTTCACCGCCATGCGTGCCCGTGGTGCGCAGGTCACCGACCTCGCGATCCTCGTGGTCGCAGCCGACGACGGCATCATGCCGCAGACGGTCGAGGCGCTGAACCACGCCCAGGCGGCGAACGTGCCGATCGTGGTCGCGGTGAACAAGGTGGACAAGCCCGACGCCAACCCGTCGAAGGTGCGTCAGCAGCTCACGGAGTACGGTCTGGTCGCCGAGGAGTTCGGTGGCGACGTCATGTTCGTCGACGTCTCCGCTCGCGCCAACACGGGTATCCAGGAGCTCCTGGACGCCGTGCTGCTCACGGCCGACGCAGGTCTCGATCTGACCGCCAACCCGAACAAGGGTGCCCGCGGTGTCGCGATCGAGGCGAAGCTCGACAAGGGTCGCGGTTCTGTCGCCACCGTGCTGATCCAGTCCGGAACGCTCCGGATCGGTGACGCCATCGTCGCCGGAACGGCGTACGGTCGCGTGCGTGCCATGGCCGACGAGAACGGCGAGCAGGTCCTCGAGGCCTACCCGTCGCGTCCGGTGCAGGTGCAGGGTCTGAACTCCGTGCCGCGTGCCGGTGACGTCTTCATCGTCACCGAGGAAGACCGCATGGCCCGTCAGATCGCGGAGAAGCGTGAAGCAGTCGAGCGCAACGCCCAGCTGGCCAAGGCCCGCAAGCGCATCTCGCTCGAAGACTTCACCCGTGCTCTCGAAGACGGCAAGGTCGAGTCGCTCAACCTCATCATCAAGGGTGACGTCTCCGGTGCCGTCGAGGCGCTGGAGGAGTCGCTCCTCAAGATCGAGGTCGACGACTCGGTGCAGCTGCGCATCATCCACCGCGGCGTCGGTGCGATCACCGAGTCCGACGTGAACCTGGCGACGATCGACAACGCGATCATCGTGGGCTTCAACGTCCGCCCCGACACGAAGGCGCGCGAGCGCGCCGCCCGTGAAGGCGTGGACATCCGTTTCTACTCCGTCATCTACAACGCGATCGACGAGATCGAGAGCTCGCTCAAGGGCATGCTCAAGCCGGAGTACGAAGAGGTCCAGTCGGGTGTCGCCGAGATCCGCGAGGTGTTCCGCTCCTCGAAGTTCGGCAACATCGCCGGTGTCATCGTTCGTTCGGGAACGATCACGCGAAACGCCAAGGCTCGTGTCATCCGCGACGGCGTCGTGCTGGCCGATGGTCTCGCCATCGAGTCGCTGCGTCGCTTCAAGGATGACGTCACCGAGGTCCGTACCGACTACGAGGCCGGTATCGGTCTCGGAAAGTACAACGACATCCAGATCGGCGACGAGATCGAGACGACCGAGCTCATCGAGAAGCCTCGCGGCTGATCAATTTCGAAACACCTTCGGGCGTCCTTCGCTCCCGCTCCTCCGGAGCGCGGAGAGGAGGACGCCCTGAGGGTTCCTGGACAGGGAGAGAACAATGGCAGGCGAACGACAGGCCCGACTCGCGGATCGTATCCGCGTGATCCTCGCCGAGCGGCTGGAGAAGGGGCTGCGCGATCCGCGCCTCGGCTTCGTCACCATCACCGACGTCCGTGTGACCGGTGACCTTCAGCACGCATCGGTGTTCTACACGGTGCTGGGCACGGAAGAAGAGCGCATCTCCAGCGGTGCTGCGCTCACCTCGGCGACCGGCATGCTGCGCAGCGAGGTCGGACGGCAGCTGAGCACCCGTCTGGTGCCCACGCTCGAGTTCATCCCGGATGCCCTCCCGGAGAACGCGGACCACATCGGTGCGCTGCTCCGCGAGGCACAGCAGCGCGATGCCGACGTCGCGAAACTCGCGTCCTCCGCATCCCACGCCGGCGACACCGATCCGTACCGCACGGAGGACGACCCGGAGTGATCGCCGTTTGATACGCTCGGCTTCGCGGGAACGCTTCCGTGAAGCTGGGGGAACGGCATCGAGGGTACGGGTACACAGGGGGCTCTCTTCGTCGCGCCCGCCGCGTTGGGCCTCTTGCTCGACGAGCTCCTGGAGGTCGACCTCGCCTGTGCGCCCCATGTGCTCGCCCGTCTCGCTGCCGAGCTGGACGCGGATTCTCCGACGATCCGCGAAGTCGCCGAGCGGCTGTCGGCGGATCAACGACATGGCTTACGCCCGCTACCCAGCCCGTTGCCGCTCGTACCCTCGATCACACGGAGATTCGAGACGTTGCAGCTCGATGGCAGGGATCGCGAGCTGCTGACGGCGCTTTCGGTCTGCCTCGACGGTGGGCTCGACGCCCTCCTCGAGTTCGACGGGAGGTCGGCGGCCGCGATCGCCGCCGCTCCGGTGGGGGAGCACGTACGTCTGCATGCCGGCCACTCGCGGTTCGCCGACCCCCGCCTCTCCATCTGGATCAGAGCGACCACGTGCACCGCGGTCATCGCCCGGGTCCATGAGCGGCTGAGCGTGATCTTCCGGCGTCGCGGAGACCGCGTGAGCGAGGATTGGCACCGCGCTCGCGCTTCCCTCGAGGCGGCTCCGGAGAGCGCGGTCGAGTTGACAGTCGTCGCGCGACAACTCAGCGAGGCCGGCCACCCCGAACGAGCACTGCTGCTCGCGAGAGAGGCGGCGGGGCACGCGGTGGGCGGCGCCCGCGACGAAGCGCATCTCGTCGCGGGGGCTTCGGCCGTCGGCGCCGGTTTCGCCGCGGAAGCGGTGGCGTGGTTCAGCGGTCTGTACCCGCACGCGGCGGAGCATCGGCGGCTCAGGGGACTCGGTGGCCTGTTCGTCGCTCAGGCGTTCGAGCAGGGAGCAGTGCCGGAAGTGGACCCGCGAGTGCTGCGTCCGTGCACGGATGACGCCGCCGATTGGTCTCACTGGACGAAGGCCGCTGCTCTGGCCGCGGTGATGTGCGCCGAACGGGGCGATCGACGCGGGATGCGCGTCTGGCTCGACGCCGTGCGGGAAGGCGCCACTCGAACAGGTGTCGAGCGTGAGCTCAGGGACCCCGTCGTCGCGCTGAGCTGGCTGATCGCGGGTGAACGCGACATCGACGCGACCGTTGGGTCCGGGCCGGTGACGGGAGGGATGCTGCGCGCGCTGCAGGCCGCGATGGACGGGGACATCGACCTGGGGCTGCGCGTGCTCGCGAGAGGCGGATCAGGGATGTCCGCGGAGGCGGATCCGTTCGTCCCGGGATTCGAGCACAGCCCCGTCGTCCAGTCGTATCGCGCGGTCGTCGAGGTTCTGCTGCTGGTGTGGCGCGGTGACATCGGCCTGGCGCGCGACCGGCTGATCCAGGCGGCACTCGTGCTGCCGCTGGCGTTGCCACTCGCCGGACTGGGTGTGGTGCTCGCCAGACGTCTCGACCTGGCCGTGCTCGGCGAACTCGGACCGTACGCCCGATCGCTCACTGCGGGATTGCCGGCGGGCTCGAGGATCGACCGCCTCGTCGATCGCGGCATCCAGTCTTTCCTCGCCGGTTCGTTCGACGACGCCGCCGCTACCATCCGTCTCTGGGCCGACCTCGGATCGGCGCGGACCACCATGACGGTTCCTGCGCTCGACGAGCTGGCGCTCGATCCGGACGGACGCTCGACACCCGCGCCATCCATCGAGCCGCCGGAGATCGCTCTCGCGCAGAGTCTGCGCGTCCGGCTGGCGACGGCTGGGGATGGTCGCTGGCGTTCCGAGTGCGTCGAAGTGCGCGAGGAGGCGCGGACGCTCCGCTCCCCGTTCGCGCGCGCGAGGGTGGAGACGATGCTCGGCACCCAGTACGCCATCCGCGACGATCATCCCTCGGCTCGTATCCACCTGGAGCACGCCGAGAGGTTGTTCGAGCTGTGCGGTGCGACGGCCTGGGCGCGCACGATCCGCGGACGGCTGGACAGGCTGGACGCCAAGGAGGGGAGCATCGTTCCCACCGTCGATCCGCTGGCGGCGTGTCGAGCCGCATGGTCGCTGCAGCTGACCGCGCGCGAGCTGGAAGTCGCGATGTACGCCGTCGGCGGGGCGGCGAACCGTGACATCGCCGAGATGCTCAACTTCTCGGTCCGTACGGTGGAGGTGCACCTCGGCCGGGTCTTTACGAAGCTCGATGTCCGCAGTCGGGTCGAGCTGACGGTGCTGGCACATCGCACCGACCATCACCTCTGAGCTCGTCAGCGCGGCAGCGAGAGGGCCATCCCGTCGGCTTCGGCGAGGCCGTCGGCGATGAGCGAGTCGATCGCCCGGTCGCGCTGACGGGGATCCGGCCAGTCCGGGAGCACGAGGTCGAGCGGCACGGGTTCGGGGGAGCGGTCGCGCAGCAGCCGCAGCACGGCACCGCGTGCCTGTCGATCCGAGCCTTCGTAGGCGGCCTGGCGACGGCGTTCATCCCCGGTGTCCGGCCTGCCGGCTGCCAGCCACGCGCAGCTGTTGGCCAGGGGACACTGCTCGCATCGCGGCGCCCGCGACGTGCACACGGTCGCGCCGAGCTCCATCATGGCGGCGTTGAACTCCGCGGCGTCGGCCAGCGAGTCGGGCAGGAGGGAGTCCATCAGCTCCAGGTCGCGCCGCGAGGGCGGTGCCGGCTGGGCCCGCCCCTGAACAGCCCTGGCCAGGACGCGCCGAGTGTTCGTGTCGACGACCGGGTGACGGTCGCCGTAAGCGAAGACCGCGACCGCGCGGGCCGTGTAGTCGCCGATACCGGACAGGGCGAGGAGAGCCTCGACGTCGCGCGGCACGATCCCGCCGTGCCGCTCGGTGATCTCGACGGCGGCGCGGTGCAGCCAGAGCGCGCGCCGGGGGTATCCCAGATTCGCCCATTGCTTCACGACGTCCGCTGCCGACGCCGTCGCCATCGTGGCAGGGGTCGGCCATCGATCCAACCACGCCTCGAGGTGGGGGACGACCCGGGAGACAGGTGTCTGCTGGAGCATGAACTCGCTCACCAGAACGCCCCAGGCGCCGAGCTCGTCATGGAAATCGGTGCGGCGCCACGGCAGGTCGCGAGCGGTCGCGCGGTACCACGTCGGCAGGCGCGATACGACTTCGGAGGGGGCCTGCGGTCCGGGCATCCCTCCAGCGTACGTGAGCCGCGACCCGCGGCCGGTCGGCGATCCGCGGCGCGCCACCGGCGGCCCTTCCGGACCGGGTGGCAGGCGCGTCGTCGGTAGGCTGGGGGGATGGTCTCGCCCGGCATCCTTCTCGTCGACAAGCCCGCTGGGCTGACCAGCCACGACGTGGTCGCCCGCACGCGGCGCGCGTTCGGCACACGGAAGGTCGGCCATGCGGGAACACTCGATCCGATGGCGACCGGACTCCTCGTCATCGGCATCGAAGGAGCCACCCGACTGCTCACCTACATCGTCGGCGCGGACAAGACCTATGAGGCGACGATTCGTCTCGGACATACCACCGGGACCGACGACGCCGAGGGCGAGATCCTGACGACCGCCGAACCCGAGGCATGGAGCGCGGTCACGGATGCCGCGGTCGACGAGGGCATCCTGGCGTTGACCGGCGAGATCTCGCAGGTTCCCAGCTCGGTGTCCGCGATCAAGGTCGACGGACGGCGTGCATACGATCGCGTCCGTGCCGGCGAAGAGGTCGTGCTCGCCGCACGGAACGTCGTCGTCTCGCGCTTCGACGTATCGGAGCGGCGTCGGCAGGAGAGCTTTCTCGACCTCGATGTGATCGTCGACTGCTCGTCCGGAACGTACATCCGATCTCTCGCCCGCGACCTCGGTGCGGCACTCGGCGTCGGCGGGCACCTGACGGCCCTCCGGCGTACGAGAGTGGGGCCGTTTGTCGTGGGCGACGCGGTCGGAATCGACGGGCTCGAGGGAGCCCCCACACTGACTCCGGCGGACGCCGCCGGGCGGATCCTTCCCGTGCTCGAGGTGTCGGCCGATGAGGCGCGCGACCTCCGCCACGGAAAGCGGCTCCAGGGACAGGCCGGCCGCTTCGACGGCCCAGGCGCGGTCACGGCGGCCATCGACCCGGACGGCGCTCTGGTGGGCATCGTCGAGAAGCGCGGCGCCGACCTCAAGAGCGCTATGAACATGCCGGAGGTTGACCGATGATCCTGTGGTTCACGATCGCGCAGATCATCATCGCGGTCGCAGCAGGCGTCTTCTGCCTCGTCGCGGGTCTGCTCGGCAGACGGCCGAGTGACTTCAGCGTGGGTGCGCTTGCCCTCGTCGAGGTGCTGCTCGTCGTCCAGGTGATCGTCGCGATCGTCGCACCCCTCGCGGGAAACCCGCCGACGGGCGACCTGCTCGAGTACTGGGTCTACCTGGTGTCGGCGGTGCTCCTGCCCATCGGAGCCGTACTGTGGGCGCTCATGGAGCGCAGCCGGTGGAGCACGGTGATCCTGGGTGTGGCTGCGCTCGCGATCGCGATCATGCTGTGGCGCATGCAGGTCATCTGGACCGTCCAGATCGCGTGACGTGAGGCGTCGCGGCGGAGTCCGGTGCCCTCCCGCGGCTCTAGGATGGAATGCGCTATGAGCTCCACCGCCCCCTCCACTCGGATGACCGGAATCGGTCGCGTCCTCGTGATCGTCTACGCCGTCATGGCGCTGGCCGCCACAGGCCGCAGCTTCGTGCAGATCGTCCGCCGATTCGACGAGGCGCCGCTGGCGTACTCCCTCTCCGCACTCGCTGCCGTCGTCTATATCCTCGCGACCCTCGCGCTGGTGCTCGCCCGCAGGCGCGGGTGGTACACCGTCGCCTGGATCGCGATCGTCTTCGAACTGACAGGCGTTCTCGTCGTCGGGCTGCTGAGCATCCTGATGCCGGCACTGTTCCAGCACGAAACGGTGTGGTCGCTGTTCGGGCGCGGATACCTGTTCATCCCGCTGGTCCTCCCGGTGTTCGGAATCTGGTGGCTGCGCACGCACCGCCCCGTCGACGCCGTGATTCCGGCCGAGGTGCACGCGTGATCGTCTTCCGCAGCCCGGAGGAAGTACCGGCCGGGTTCGGACCGAGCGCCGTCGCCATCGGCAAGTTCGACGGCGTCCATGCCGGACACCGCGCCGTCATCGCGCGATTGAACGAGGCAGCCGCCGCCACCGGAAGTCGATCCGTGGCGGTGACCTTCGACCGCAACCCGTTGGCCACCATCCGTCCGGATCGGTGTCCCGAGAACGTCGTCACCGTCGACCGGAAGCTCGAGCTGCTGGGCGACCTCGGGATCGACGCGACCCTCGTGCTCACGTTCGACCAGGAGATGGCAGCCCGCAGCGCGGAGGACTTCGTCGTCGAGATCCTCGTCGGTTCCCTGCAGGTGTCGACGGTCCTGGTCGGCCAGGACTTCCGCTTCGGGCACCGAGGTGCGGGCACCCCCGAGCTGCTGCGCGAGCTCGGCCCCCGCTACGGCTTCTCCGTCGAGGTCGTCGACGACGTGTATCTTTCCGGCTCCACGCGGAGGGTCTCGTCCAGCTGGGTCCGCGAGCTGCTGATGGAGGGCGACGTCGCGTCGGCGGCCACCGTGCTCGGGCGTTATCCCGATGTCCGCGGCGAGGTCGTCCACGGCCTCAAGCGCGGACGGGAGCTGGGGTTCCCCACCGCCAACCTCTCGACGATCGTCGACGCCTTCGTTCCCGCCGACGGCGTGTACGCCGGGTGGCTCGTCGATCACGACACCGGCATCCGCCATCCGTCCGCGATCTCTGTCGGTACGAATCCGACCTTCGACGACGTTCTGGTGCGCCAGGTCGAGGCACACGTTCTCGGAGAGACCGGACTCGACCTGTACGGACACGACGTCACTGTCGAGTTCGTGGCGAGGTTGCGGGGCATGGTCGCTTTCGAGGGCATCGAGAAGCTGATGGAGCAGATGGGGGCGGACGTCACGGATGCCGCGCGGGCTCTCGGCATCACGACCGGATAGTCACCGTGCCGCCGCGTTCCCGGTCGTCGTTCGACGACTCGGCGTGGGTGATCTGCAGGACATCCGTCCGATGACATAGAATGGAGTCGGCTCCCGCCGATTCTCACGCTTCTCGCGTGCTTCGACGGGAAGACGACCCACTGTTCGTACGGTCCTGGCTCACGCCACACGCGGACAACGAGAACGGCCCGAGGCTTCATGGGGAAGCCCGAGCCTTCACGCTCAGGAGGAGCATGCCGACCACGGCAACCGCCACCACACGGCGCAAGAAGACGTCCCGTCGCGACGATGAGGCACCCCTCATCCCGATCCTCGCGCGCAAGGTGCGCGAGATCGAGGCGAAGTCGCAGCGGGGGAAGCTCGGTCCCACCAACCGGGTGAAGTTCCAGGTGATCGCGTTCCTGGTGCGCGAGGAGCGCGCCAGAGTGAAGGCTGACGCCGAGATCGGCGATCCCGCACGCGCTGAGCTGCTGAAGCGGCTCGACGGTGTGGCCACGATCCTCGCGAAGACGGCCGCGCGCGACACGTCGCTCATCCAGCTGCTCGAGGCCGACCAGGCGACGTCGCCGGTGGCGAAGCGCATGCGACGCGACTGGCTCCTCGAATCGGGAGCGGAGCTCGCTCCCGAAGAGCTGATCATCGCCGACGCTGCACCCGTTCAGATTTCCACGGTCCCCGCGGCGATCGCCGAGCGACAGGTCACACCGCCGTCGGTCGAGTCTCGGCAGCTGGCGAACCCGTTCCTGGCTCCGGACCTGACGCCGCGACCGGCTGCGACGCCGCGCCGCCGTCTCGACGGCTGGGAGCTCATGGGCCCGCTGTACAAGGCGTTCGAGACCGGTGCCGGCGGATCCGCCGCATCGATGGATCTGCCGCCCGCGCCGGAGTACGACCACCTCTCGCCCAAGGGCCTCGAGGTCATGGTGCATCAGTCGCGGTTCCTGGAGGCCGTGAAGGCCGGGCACCGCAGCTTCCTCTTGGCAGACGAGCCCGGCCTCGGCAAGACGGCGCAGTCGGTGCTCGCGGCTTCGGTGGCCGGTGCCTACCCGCTGCTCGTCGTCGTGCCCAACGTCGTGAAGATGAACTGGGCGCGTGAGGTGGAGCGGTGGACGCCGCAGCGTCGCGCCACGGTCATCCAGGGCGACGGCACGGACATCGACGCGTTCGCCGACGTGTTCATCGTGAACTACGAGATCCTCGACCGGCACATGTCGTGGCTGGCTTCGATCGGTCTGCGCGGAATGGTCGTCGACGAGGCGCACTTCATCAAGAACCTCTCGTCGCAGCGCTCCCAGAACGTGCTCTCGCTGGCTGCTCAGGTGCGCGAGCGCACGCCGGGACACGATCCCCTGATGCTCGCCCTCACCGGCACGCCGCTGATCAACGACGTCGAGGACTTCGACGCGATCTGGCGCTTCCTGGGGTGGACCACGGGCGAGAAGCCGGGTCCCGAGCTGATGGAGAAGCTCGATGCGACGGGGTTCACCCCGGCCGACAAGGCGTTCTACCCTGAGGCACGCGACGCCGTCATCTCGATGGGTATCGTCCGGCGCAAGAAGAAGGACGTCGCCGCCGATCTGCCGGACAAGCTGATCGCCGACCTGCCGGTGCAGCTCGACGACGAGTTCGGACGCAGCATCCGTCAGGCCGAGCGCGAACTCGGCGAGCGACTCGCGGCTCGGTATCGCCGCATCATCGAGGCCCGCGGAGACCGTGGACTGGCGCCCGGCGAAATCGACGAAGACATCATTCGTCTCGTCGCCCAGAACGAGCTCGAGGAGTCGAAGGCTGCGGGCACCGGGGGAGACAACGTCTTCACGATGGTCCGCCGAATCGGACAGGCCAAGGCACAGCTCGCGGCGGACTATGCCGCGCAGCTGCAGCGGTCTGTCGGGAAGGTCGTCTTCTTCGCGAAGCACATCGACGTCATGGACCGTGCCGAGGCGCACTTCGCCGCCGTGGGCATCCGGTCGGTGTCGATCCGCGGAGACCAGACCTCGACGACTCGCCAGCAGGCGATCGACGACTTCAACAGCGACCCTTCCGTGGGGATCGCGGTCTGCTCGCTCACCGCAGCCGGAGTCGGCCTGAACCTGCAGGCGGCGTCGAACGTCGTCCTCGCCGAGCTCTCGTGGACGGCGGCCGAGCAGACTCAGGCGATCGACCGTGTGCACCGCATCGGTCAGGACGAGCCCGTCACCGCCTGGCGCATCATCGCCGCGCACACGATCGACACCAAGATCGCGGAGTTGATCGACCAGAAGCAGGGCCTCGCAGCACGCGCGCTCGACGGTGAGGCCGTCGAGGAGTCGGCCGCAGAGCCGGTGCAGCTGGCGGCGTTGATGCACCTGCTGCGTCAGGCTCTGGGCGCGGCATAGGCGCGAAGAACGCCGATTCTTAACGTCGGTTTTGCCTCTTCGGCGTCCGAGATCAGGAAGTTCCTCGATATCGGCGGATCGCGGTGTCAAGATCGACGGTTTTCGTCGGCTTCGAATGGCGCCCGGGTACGCGGGGCGCTAGTGTCGATCGAAGGCAGCGTCGCCTCTTTCCCCCATCTCCCGAACGTCTGAAGGCACCAGCATGAAGATCGGCATCCTGACGAGCGGCGGCGACTGCCCCGGCCTCAACGCGGTCATCCGCGGCATCGTGCTCAAGGGCACCACCACGTACGACCTGGAGTTCGTCGGCATCCGTGACGGATGGCGCGGGCTGGTCGACGGCGACTTCATGCCGCTCACGCGTCACGAGGTGAAGGGCCTGTCCAAGGTCGGCGGCACGATCCTCGGCACCAGCCGCACGAACCCCTACGAGGGTGAGCGCGGGGGAGCGGAGAACATCGCCAAGACCCTCTACGGGCACAAGATCGACGGCATCATCGCGATCGGCGGCGAGGGCACGCTCGCCGCCGCCGACCGTCTGGCGAAGGACGGCATCAAGGTCATCGGGGTCCCCAAGACGATCGACAACGACCTGCAGGCGACGGACTATTCGTTCGGCTTCGACACGGCGGTGAACATCGCCACGGACGCGATGGACAGGCTCCGCACCACGGGCGACTCCCACCAGCGGTGCATGGTCGCCGAGGTCATGGGGCGTCATGTCGGCTGGATCGCCCTGCACGCTGGTATGGCCGCCGGCGCGCACGTGATCTGCATCCCCGAGGTGCCGATGTCGATCGACGACGTCACCGAGCTGGTGACCAGCGCCCACGACCGCGGCCGTGCGCCCCTGGTCGTCGTCTCCGAAGGCTTCAAGCTCCTCGGCATGGACGAGGCATACAGCGACAAGGGGCTCGACGCCTTCAACCGGCCCCGGCTGGGTGGCATCGGCGATCTGATCGCTCCCGAGATCGAGCGCATCACGGGCATCGAGACGCGCGCCACGATCCTTGGCCACATCCAGCGCGGCGGTTCCCCGTCGGCGTTCGACCGGGTCCTCGCGACGCGACTGGGACTGCACGCCGCGGACGCGCTCGTCGACGGCGCCTGGGGGCAGATGGTGGCGATGCAGGGCACCGACATCGTCCGGGTCCCGTTCGCCGACGCGCTGGGCGAGCTGAACACCGTTCCGCGCTACCGCTACGACGAGGCCGCCGCACTCTTCGGCTGAGCCTTCAGCTCCACGAAGCCCGCCCGTTCGAACGGGCGGGCTTCGTCGTCGCCTCTCAGACCTCGGCGAGGCCGAGCGTGTCGAGCAGCCAGGCGAGCTCGAAGGCGCGCTCGCGCCACGAGTTGTAGCGTCCGCTCACGCCGCCGTGCCCGGCGACCATCTCGCACTTGAGGAGCACATCGGAGGCACCGGCCTCGCGCAGGCGTGCGACCCACTTCGCCGGCTCCACGTAGAGCACGCGGGTGTCATTGAGCGATGTCACCGCGAGGATTCGCGGGTAACGGACGCCGTCTCGGACGTTCTCGTACGGAGAGTACGACTTCATGTACTCGTACACGTCGGCATCGTGGAGAGGATCGCCCCATTCGTCCCACTCGATCACGGTCAGCGGCAGGGACGGGTCGAGGATCGTCGTCAATGCGTCCACGAACGGCACCCCCGCGAGGACTCCGGCGAAGAGTTCGGGCGCGAGGTTGGCGACCGCGCCCATCAGCAGGCCGCCGGCGCTGCCGCCCTCGGCGACCAGCCGGCTCGGCGTGGTCACGCCGGTCGCGACCAGGTGCTCTCCGCAGGAGACGAAGTCCGTGAAGGTGTTGCGCTTGCTGAGCAGCTTTCCGTCTTCGTACCACTGGCGGCCCATCTCGCCGCCGCCGCGCACGTGAGCGACCGCGAAGATCACGCCGCGATCGAGCTCCGAGAGCCGCGCGACCGAGAACCCGGGGTCGATCGAATGCTCGTAGGAACCGTAGCCGTAGAGATGCACGGGGCGTGCTTCCACGCCGGGCTCGCCGAATGAGCGCTTCCACACGAGCGAGATCGGCACCCGCACCCCGTCTGATGCCGTCGCCCATTCGCGCCTCTGGCCATACTCGTCCGGGTCGTACCCGCCGAGGACGGTCACCTGCTTGCGCAGGACCAGCTCGCGGTTCGACAGGTCGAGGTCGTATACCGTGCCGGGCGTGACGAACGACGTGTATCCGAGTCGCAGGAAGGGGGAGTGCCACTCGGGGTTCCCGCTCACTCCGGCCGAGTACAGCGGCTCGTCGAAGGGGATCTCGTCGACGGCGTTCGTGGTGTAGTCGAGAAGCCCGACGCGCTCGAGCCCTTCGCTGCGGTATTCGATCGTGGCGAAGTCGCGGAACGCATCCATGCCGAGCAGACGCCTGCCCGCCTCATGGGCGACGACCCGGCGCCGCTCGCCCTGAGGCTCGGACGCCGCCACCGAGACGAGCTCGAAGTCGAGGGCGCCGTCGTTGTGCAGGATGAAGAGCCGGTCCTCGCCGTCCACCACGGCGTGATCGATCGAGTACTCCACTCCCTCTTGGCGCGGCCAGACCAGGCGCGGTGCCGCGGTGAGGTCGCCGGTCAGGTCGACGAGGTACTCCTCGCTGGTGATGCTCGAACCGACGCCGATCACGAGGTAGCGGCGGCTGCGGGTGATCCCGGCGCCGAGCCAGAACTTCTCGTCGGGTTCGTGGAACAGCTGCACATCATCCGCGACCGGCGTACCGAGACGGTGCAGCCACAGGGTGTCGGGCCGCCAGGCCTCATCCCGCGTCGTGTAGAGAACTCCGGTGCCGTCCGGGGTGAAGAACGCGCCGCCGGTGTTCGGGATCTCGTCGTCGAGGGTTTGGCCCGAGACGAGGTCGCGCACGTGCACCGTGTACAGCTCATCGCCCTCGAAGTCGGTCGACCACAGCAGCTTCGTCGCGTCGTCGGAGGTGTCGAAAGCCCCGAGCGAGAAGAACTCGTGCCCCTCGGCCTCGACATTCCCGTCGAGCAGGACGACCTCGCCGGGAACCGGCACGCCGGCCTCGAGCTTCGGGGGAGTCCAGTCGTCGTGCGCTGCTGCGGCCCGGCAATGGATGCCGTACTGCGCGCCCTCTTCGGTGCGGCTGTAGTACCACCAGTCGCCGCGTCGGGTGGGCACGGACAGATCGGTCTCCTGCACGCGGCTCTTGATCTCCTCGAAGAGTCGCTCGCGCAGATCGGCGAGGTGTGCCGTTTCGGCGTCGGTGTGGGCGTTCTCCGCCTCGAGGTGCGCGATGACCTCTGCGGAGTCCTTCGCCCGCATCCACTCGTACGGGTCGTCGAAGGTGTCACCGTGGTGCGTGCGGAGCGTGGAGCGGCGGGCAGCGAGAGGAGCGTCAGTCACCGTCCCACGCTATCCCAGGTCGAGTTGACCGGCACGGGGGAGGGTGGGAGGATTTAGCGGGGCCGGTTAACGGAAGTCAAACCCACGGTGAACTCTTCGTTCGTCACGTCGATCACGTCGACATCTCCTTCTTCCTCAAACGACCGAAAGCGAACGGTGGAAACCGCAGCCCTCATCGTCGTGCTTGTCATCGCGCTGGCACTCTTCTTCGACTTCACCAACGGCTTTCACGACACGGCGAATGCCATGGCGACGCCGATCGCCACGGGTGCGCTCAAGCCCAAGACCGCCGTCCTCCTCGCCGCCGTCCTGAACCTGGTGGGGGCATTCCTGTCCACCGAGGTGTCCAAGACGATCTCCGGTGGCATCATCCGTGAAGACGCGATCATCTCCGCGGGGGCGGATCTGTTCCTGTCCCTGATCTTCGCGGGCCTGATCGGCGCCATCACGTGGAACATGCTGACCTGGCTCCTCGGCCTTCCGTCGAGCTCGTCGCACGCACTGTTCGGTGGCCTCATCGGCGCCACGCTCGTGGGGGCCGGGTTGGGCGCGATCGACTTCGGGATGGTGCTCTCGAAGATCGTGCTGCCGGCGCTCATCGCCCCCGTCACCGCAGGCCTCATCGCCTTCGCAGCGACGAAGATCGCCTACTCGATCACACGACGCTACGACAGCAAGCCCGACGGTCGCGACGGTTTCCGCTGGGGTCAGATCTTCACGTCCTCCCTGGTCGCCCTCGCGCACGGCACCAACGACGCGCAGAAGACGATGGGCGTCATCACCCTCGCGCTGATCACGATCGGCTGGCAGTCCGGCGTGCACCACGAACCGCAGCTCTGGGTGATCGTCGCCTGCGCCTTCACGATCGCACTCGGCACGTACCTCGGCGGCTGGCGCATCATCCGGACCCTCGGCAAGGGACTCACCGATGTGAAGCCCGCACAGGGCTTCGCGGCGGAGAGCTCGACGGCGGCGACCATCCTGGCCTCCAGCGCCCTCGGCTTCGCTCTCTCGACCACGCAGGTGGCATCGGGCTCTGTGATCGGCTCCGGCCTCGGTCGCAGGGGCTCCACGGTCCGCTGGCGGACGGCGGGTCGGATCGGCGTCGGCTGGCTGCTCACCCTCCCCGCAGCGGGAGCCGTCGGCGCTCTCGCCGCCCTTCTCGTCGTGTGGCTCGGAAACTGGGGAGTGGTGATCGACGCGGTCATCGCGGTGCTGATCATCCTCGGACTGTTCATGCGCTCGCGCCGCGACGCGGTCACGTCCGCGAATGCGATGAGCGACGTCGCCGAGTCGGGCATGGCCATCGAGCTTCCGGACATGCCGCCGCCGACGCGTCGTCAGCAGCGCATCCAGCAGGCCAAGGCCGAGGCGAAGGCCCGTGCCGAAGCCCGTGAGCAGGTGAAGGCTCAGGCGAAGAAGGATGCGCAGGCCAAGGCGAAGAAGAAGGCTCAGGCAAAGGCGAACGTCAAGGGCGCCAAGTCTGCCTCGTCGTCGAAGAACTCGGACGCGAATCGGAATGGGGACTCGGAATGAACGTCGTCATCGACTGGATCGCGTTCCTCCAGGTGTTCCTCGCCGCGCTCATCGGCGCGACAGCCATCGTCACCTTCTACGCCCTCGGTCTCCGTCTGCTGGTGCGCAGCGGTCGCGCCCCGGTGGTGAGCCCCGCCGAGTTCACGGATGCGATCACGGTGATCACGGAGAAGGAGCTCAAGCGCGCGGAGAAGCAGGCGGCGAAGGCGGCGCGCAAGAGCCCGCTCACCGAGGGGCAGAAGACCCTGGCGCTCTTCGGCGCGTACGGGTGCTTCGCGTTGTGCGCCGCCGCTGTGGTCGCCGGCATCCTGCTCCTCGTCATCGGGCACTGACCCGAGCGCGGCGTCTGCAGGTCGAACGCCGGCGCGGGGTCGAGGCCTAGGCTGTTGGCATGTCCGCAGGAACCGGAAACGTGTATGCCTTCGGCCGCCATGAGCCCGCGAGCCATGTGCTGATCCACGTCAGTGATCCGCATTTCCTCGCCGAGGGAGCCCGGCTCGGCGGTCGGTACGACGTCGAGGCGAACTTCGCCCGAACGCTCGATGCGATCAAGGCCGTGCACCCGCATCCGTCGGCGATCGTCGTCACCGGCGACCTCGCCGATCTGGGCGAGCCCGATGCTTATCGTCGACTGAGGAACGCCGTCGAGCCGGTGGCGGACGAGCTGGACGCTCCGATCATCTGGGTCGCGGGCAACCACGACGAACGCCCGGCCCTGCGGGCAGGACTGCTCGACGCGGAGCCGACCGAAGACCCGGTGACGGGCATCTGGGACCTCGACGGGCTTCGCCTCATCGCTCTCGACACCAGCGTCCCCGGCTGGCATCACGGCGACGTCGATCAGGGGCAGCTGTCCTGGCTCGCCGATGCGCTCGCGGACCCTGCCCCTCACGGCACCCTGCTCGCGATGCATCATCCACCGCTCCCGAGTCATCTGCCGCTCTTCGACATCCTGGAGCTGCGGCATCAGGACGAGCTCGCAGAGGTCATCCGCGGGACCGACGTCCGCGGCATCCTCGCCGGGCATCTGCACTACTCGTCGCAGGGCACGTTCGCCGGCGTCCCGGTGAGCGTCGCGTCAGCCACGTGCTACACGATGAACGTGGCGCGTCCGTCGGCCGAGGTGAACGGCATGGACGCAGCCCAGGCTTTCCAGCTCGTGCACGTGTATCCGCAGACGATCACGCACACGGTGGTGCCGGTGACCCAGGCCACGACCGGGGACTACTTCTCCGCGGAGTGGCTCGAGCGGATGGCGGCGCTCACGCCGGAGGAGCGACTCGAGGCGTTCTCCCGCAAGCCCGCCCGGTGAGCGGCGTAGACTGAGGGCATCCCCCACCTTTCTCACCCGCCACGACCCACGAGGATGTGACATGGCTTCTGCCGCGCCTACCCCGACCCGCACCGAGACCGATTCGCTCGGGAGCATGGAGATTCCCGTCGACGCGTACTGGGGGATCCACACCGCCCGCGCCGACGCGAACTTCCCGATCACGAAACGACCCATCTCGGTCTATCCGGACCTCGTGGTCGGCCTGGCGATGGTCAAGCAGGCGAGTGCGCGGGCGAACCGCGAGATCGGCGTGCTGGATCACGAGCGCGCCGACCTGATCGACCGTGCCGCGCAGCGCGTGATCGACGGCGAGTTCCACGAGCAGTTCACGGTGGGCGTCATCCAGGGCGGTGCCGGTACCTCGACGAACATGAACGCGAACGAGGTCATCACCAACATCGCGCTCGAGCTGGCCGGCCGCGAGAAGGGCGATTACGCCTTCCTGTCGCCGATCGACCACACCAACCGCAGCCAGTCCACCAATGACGTGTATCCGACCGCAGTGAAGATCGGTCTGTCGCTGACGCTGCGCTCGCTGCTCGAGGAACTCGACCTGCTGCGGCTGTCGTTCCTCGGCAAGTCCCGCGAGTTCCACGACGTGCTGAAGGTCGGGCGCACCCAGTTGCAGGACGCCGTGCCGATGACCCTCGGGCAGGAGTTCAACGGCTTCGCCACGACCCTCGGCTACGACCACACGCGGCTCACCGAGAACGCGTCGCTCATGTTCGAGATCAACATGGGAGCCACCGCGATCGGCACCGGCATCACCACGCACCCCGGTTACGCACCTGCGGTGCTCAAGCACCTGCGGGAGATCACGCAGCTCGACCTGCGCACGGCCGGCGACCTCGTCGAGGCCACCAGCGACACCGGCTCGTTCATGTCGTTCTCCTCGACGCTCAAGCGCAATGCGATGAAGCTGTCGAAGATCTGCAACGACCTCCGTCTGCTCTCGTCCGGCCCGCAGGCGGGCTTCGGCGAGATCAACCTCCCGGCGATGCAGGCGGGATCCAGCATCATGCCCGGCAAGGTGAACCCGGTCATCCCCGAGGTCGTGAACCAGGTCGCGTTCGCCGTCGCGGGCGCCGATATGACGGTGACGATGGCCGCCGAGGCGGGCCAGCTCCAGCTGAACGCGTTCGAGCCGGTCATCGCGCACTCGATCTTCCAGTCGATCACGTGGATGCGCCAGGCGATGTGGACCCTGCGCGTCAACTGCGTCGACGGCATCACCGCCAACCGCGATCGTCTCGGCGCGATGGTCGGTGCATCGGTCGGCGTCATCACCGCACTGACTCCGTTCATCGGCTACGCGGCCGCTGCGGCGCTCGCGAAGACCGCTCTCCTGACGAACCGGAGCGTCGCGGACCTGGTCGTCGAAGCCGGTCTGATGTCGCGCGACGAGGTCGTCAAGCAGCTCTCGCCGGCGCGTCTCTCCGGGCTCGAGACGATCACCGCGGCGATCCCGGTGATCTCGCCGGAGGACCGCGTCGAGGTCTGACCCCCTGCGAACGTGAGAGGGGGATGGATGCCGCGGCATCCATCCCCCTCTTCGTGCGTCCGGCTTCTCAGTCGCTGATGCGGCAGTGCGTCGTGAGCTCGCCGATGCCGTCGATGCCGACGGTCACGGTGGAGTGGTCGCGCAGGAAGATCTGCGGATCCCGCGAGTACCCGGCGCCACCGGGGCTTCCCGTCGAGATGAGAGTGCCGGGCAGCAGCGTGAGGGACTGGGAGAGGTGAGCGATCAGTTTCGCGACGGAGCGCACCATCTGGTCCGTGCTGGCGTCCTGCACCGTGTGGCCGTCCACGACCGCCCAGATGTGCAGATCCTGCGGGTCGGAGATCTCATCCGCCGTCACCGCGAACGGTCCGGTCGGGGTGAACCCGTCGAACGACTTGCAGCGCGACCATTGCGCCTCGGAGAACTGGATGTTCCTGGCGGTGATGTCGTTCACCACGGTGTAGCCCCAGACATGCGACAGCGCATCCGCCTCGCTGACATCCTTGGCGGGGTTTCCGATGAGGACCCCGAGCTCGGCCTCGTAGTCGACGGCCTCGCTGAGAGACCGCGGCCAGGAAGTGGTCTGTTCGTGCCCGGTGAGCGAGTTCGGCCACAGCGTGAACACGGTCGGTGCGGCATCGGTCTTCAAGCCCAGCTCGCTGGAATGCGCCGCATAGTTGAGGCCCACTGCCAGCACGGCCGGGGGAGCGATCACGGCGGAGGAGAACGCCCAGTCGCCGAGCGGATGGCGGACGGCGTCGCCCTCGGCCAGCGCGGCACGCAGGCGCTCGAGCAGGGGGTCCCCTCCCTCGATCAGCTGCTGCAGCGTGGCAGGGGCGTCGTTCAGGAGATCAGAGACGAGGATGGCGTCCGAGTCCTGCACCACGGCCAGAACCGTGCGCGGGGAGTCAGGACGGCGCAGGTGAGCGAACCGCATGGTTCTACGCTACCGGCTGGCGGGCGACGAGCGGGTGGAGGAGTCCGCCATACCCGAGGCACCTCTCTTGTTCCCCATAAGCTTTGGCTATGAGTTTCGGAGGACCCCCGCCGCCGCAGCAGCCCTCGCCGTACATGCCGCCGCCCCCGCGGCAGCCGGCCTATGCCTCGCGTCTGGCTCAGCCGACACCGTACACACCTCCCGCGCCGGTCGCGCCGTCGCCGGCCGAATCGCTGCCTGCGCTGCCGGTGCCGACGCGCAAGGGGCGCACGATCTCCCTCTGGCTCTTCGGTTTCCTGGGCTTCCTGCTGCTCGCTCTGGTCGGCTACTTCGGGTGGGCGCTCGGTGTGTTCGCCTCCGTCGTCGGCCTGGTGCTCGCGCTCATCCCGCTGACCGTCGTCTTCCTCGGGGTCCGGATGATCGACCGCTGGGAGCCGGAGCCGAAGCGCCTCGTGTTCTTCGCGATTGCCTGGGGCGCGCTGGCGGCCGCAGGGCTCACTCTGCTCGTCGACGTGGGCCTGAAGATCCTGATCGGCCCCACCTCCGACGCCTTCACCGCGGTGGTGCAGGCGCCGATCGTCGAGGAGTTCTGGAAGGGACTCGGGATCTTCCTCATCTTCCTGCTCGCCCGTCGTGCTTTCGACGGTCCCGTGGACGGTGTCGTGTACGGAGCGCTGGTGGGTGCGGGGTTCGCCTTCACTGAGAACATCCAGTACTTCGCGCTCAGCCTGATCGAGGGCGGCGGCGAGCAGCTCACCGTCACCTTCGCCGTGCGCGCGATCCTCTCTCCCTTCGCGCACGCCATGTTCACGGCGGTCACCGGCTTCGCGATCGGCCTGGTCGCGCGGCGACACGGATCCGCGAGTTCCGCGATCGGTGCCGGCCTGCTGGGCATGCTCGGAGCGGTTCTCCTGCACGCACTCTGGAACGGGTCCGCGACCTTCGCCGACTTCTTCGGGCTGTACTTCACCCTGCAGGTGCCGCTCTTCGTGGGCTTCATCCTCGGCATCGTCGCCCTCCGCCGCGAGGAGGCGCGTCTCACTCGCGCGCGCCTCGCCGAGTATGCGAACGCCGGATGGTTCACCCCCGAAGAGGTCACGATGCTCGCGACATCGAGTGGACGCAAGGCCGGTCTCACCTGGGCGCGAACTCTTCGCGGCGACCGGCGTCCGATCATGCGCGAGTTCATCAAGGATGCGACCGCGTTGGCCGCTGTCCGTCAGCGCGCGATCACGGGACGCGATCCGCTGGCCATCGAAGACGAACGCGCGCTGCTGATCCGCACCCGTGCCGCGAGGGCCGCATTGCTGGCGTATTGAGCTCGACATCGGGATACTCGTCCTGAGGAGGCGGTCGCGATGAGCACGTTCATCCTGATCCACGGCGGGGGAGATGTCGGGTGGTCCTGGCATCTGGTCGCCGCGGAACTCGTGGCGCGCGGGCACGAGGTCTTCGCGCCCGATCTCCCCGCCGACGACGACTCCCTCACTCTCGAGGACTACGCGGACGCCGTGGTGGCAGAAGTGGGGCCGCGACGCGATGTCGTCGTGCTCGGCCACTCGTTCGGGGCCTTCACGGCGCCCCTGGTCGCCGAGCGACTGGCGGCCGACCTCCTGGTGCTGGCCGCCGGGATGATCCCGGCGGCCGGTGAGCCGCCGGAGCGGTGGTGGGCCGAGTCGGGCTATGTCGCCGCCGCCGAAGCGCAGGCGGCGATCGATGGGGGGCTGACGGGCAATGAGGACCCGTACGTGAGCTTTTACAACGATGTGCCGCGAGAGCTGGCCGACGAAGCACTGCGGCAGGAGCGCGCACATCCGTCCCAGGCGGCCATGGAGGCGCCGTGGCCTCTGGAGGAGTGGCCGGATGTGCCGACACGATTCATCGTGTTCGCGGACGATCGGTTCTTCCCGCCGAGGTTTCTCCGCCACCTCGCCCGAGAGCGGCTCGGGGTCGTCGCGGACGAGATCCCCGGCGGGCACTGCGCGATGCTGAGCAGGCCGGTCGAACTCGCGGAGCTGCTCGTCGGCTACCTGGATTGATCCCCGGAGCCCCTGTCGTGGCAAGACTCAGCGCCCGGTGCTGCGGCGATGCCTGCGAGTCTCCCGGGCGCTGAGTTGGTCTGTAATCAGGGTGCACCCGACCGTGGAGGGTGTCAAGAGGCTGTTGCCGGTGCGCCTGTCGAAGTGTTCGCTGTGAGCAGGTGCGATCGCGTTGACCCCTTCCGCGGGCTCGGGTTTGATGGAGGCATGACTGATCGCACAAAGCCTGAGTTCGATGCCCCCAGCGCCCCTGCTCCCGCGGAGCTCGTCATCCGCGACATCATCGAGGGTGACGGCGCCGAGGCGAAGCCCGGCGACACCGTGACCGTGCACTACGCCGGCGTCGAGTTCGACTCCGGCGAGGAGTTCGACTCGTCCTGGGGTCGCGGCGAGACCATCCAGTTCCCGCTGCGCGGCCTGATCCAGGGCTGGCAGGACGGCATCCCCGGGATGAAGGTCGGCGGACGCCGTGAACTGATCATCCCGCCGCACCTGGCCTACGGCCCGGTCGGCGGCGGCCACTTCCTCTCCGGAAAGACGCTGATCTTCATCATCGATCTCGTCGCTGTCGGCTGAGTCCGGACTGCACGCAGAGACGCCCTTCCTCCTCAGAGGAGGGGCGTCTCTGCTGTATATCGGAAGAACTTCCGCATTCAGGGGAATATATGCGAATGAATGTAAGTTGTCACAGAGGTCGCGGTGAACGCGGCCCCTGTCCGAAGCCGCATCAGCGGCCGATGTCTCCGGAGGAGAAACCATGACCAGCATCGACATTCCCGGCTACCGTCCCGGCACCTGGGTGCTCGACCCCTCGCACAGCGAGGTGACGTTCAGCGTCCGCCACATGATGATCTCCAAGGTGCGCGGCACCTTCGGCGTCAAGAACGCGACTCTGGTCGCGCCCGAGAACCCGCTCGAGGCCAAGGTCGAAGCCTCTGTCGACGTCACCTCGGTCGACACGAACGATGAGGGTCGCGACGCCCACCTGCGCTCCGCCGACTTCTTCGACACCGAGAACTTCCCGACGATGGAGTTCGTCTCCACCGGCGCGCGTGTCAAGGGCGACGAGCTGTTCGTCGACGGAGACCTCACCATCCGCGGCATCACCAAGCCGGTGAGCTTCGAGCTCGACTTCGGCGGCTTCGGCACCGACCCGTACGGCAACTACAAGGCGGGCGCTTCCGCCAAGGCCGTGATCAACCGCGAGGACTTCGGCCTCACCTGGAACGCTGCACTCGAGACCGGTGGCGTGCTCGTGGGCAAGGACATCACGATCAACCTCGACCTGCAGGGCGCGCTGCAGCAGGACTGACGCCGTCACGCAGTTCCTCGAACCCCGGGTCCGTCAGGGCTCGGGGTTCTCTGCGTCGTAGTCGTGGAATCGGCGGTTGCGGCGCGAGAGCATCGCGACGAGGGCGATCACCAGGACACCGCCGAGCAGGGGCGGGAACCACAGGGTGGTCAGCGTGGCGAGTGTGCCGGCGTACAGGGCTCCGACGCGCGGGCCGCCGGCGACGACCACCACGAAGAGGCCCTGCAGTCGTCCGCGCATCGCATCCGGAACCGCCGCCTGCATCATCGTGTTGCGATAGATCGAGCTGACGTTGTCCGAGGCGCCCGACAACGCCAGCGCGACGCAGGCGGCGACGATCAGTCCGATGTGCGGGGCCGTCTCGCTGGCCGGCGATGAGAAGGCGCCGACGAGCAGCACGACGCCGAACAACAGGATCGATGCGCCGTACGCCTCGACCGCGCGCGCGATGCCGCGCCCGTGCCAGCGGTACTGCACGACGCGCCCCGAGAACAGGCTCGACGTGAAGGTTCCGACGGCGACGGCCGCCGTGAGGATTCCGGTCGTCACGGCGCCGCCGCCCAAGAGGATGGTTCCGAGGGCCGGAAAGAGGACGAGGGGCTGCCCGAACGTCATCGCGATGATGTCGATGATGTACTGCATCCGGATGTTGCCCGCCTTGCGCAGGAAGCGCCAGCCGTCGACGAGCGATTCCAGGCCGGGGCGCACGATCTCGCCCTCCGGTCGCAGGGTCGGAAGCGTCCACAACCCGAGGAACATCGACAGCATCAGCACGACATCGATCGTGTAGGTCCAGCCGTAGCCGGTGAGGGCCACGAGCAGACCGGCCAGCGCGGGGCCCGCCATGACCGTGAGCCCGAAGGCGACGCCGTTGAGCGCGGATGCCGCGGCGAGCTGCTCACGGGGGATCAGACGCGGCACGATGGCGGTACGGGTGGCCATGCCCACGGAGTTCGCGGCGGAGTTGACGATGCTCAGTGCATAGAGCCACCAGATGGTCTCGGTGCCCGTCCAGGTGAGGGCGGCGAGCATGGCAGTGGATGCGAACGTGATTGTGGCCGCGATCAGAGCCACGCGACGCCGGTCGAAGGCGTCCGCGAGCATCCCGCCGTACAGGCCGGCGAGGATCATCGGGATGAGTCCCGCGACCGCGATCATGGACACGGCGAATGTGCTCTCGGTGAGCACGAACACGTGCAGCATCACGGTGACGATCGTCAGCTGACCGCCGATGCCGGAGAGCGTCGATCCGATCCACATCCGTGCGAAGGCGGGACTGGTCTTCAGTGGAGTGAGGTCGATCAGGAGACCGCGTCGGCCGCTCACTCGTCGATCTTCTTCTGCACCGTTCGAGCCTAGTTGACCCCGGTCGAGCGCCCCTCTCGGCGTTGTCACGCGGGGGAGTCCTCGGCTGGTAGACTCTTCAGGTTGCCGTTTGATCGGCCGCGGATAAAGAGAGCCCACGTATCAGGCGTCGGGCGCCGCGCAACAAGCAGAGAGGGGATCGAATCTATGGCACTGGAAGCAGACGTCAAGAAGGCGATCATCGAAGAGTACGCGACGCACCCCGGTGACACCGGATCCCCCGAGGTGCAGGTCGCAATGCTGACGCAGCGCATCAAGGACCTCACCGAGCACCTCAAGGAGCACAAGCACGACCACCACTCGCGTCGTGGGCTGTTCCTGCTCGTGGGTCAGCGCCGTCGTCTGCTCGGCTACCTCCAGGACATCGACATCGCGCGCTACCGCTCGCTGATCGAGCGTCTCGGACTCCGCCGCTAAGGCACTGCGAACCTGCGTACAATCGCGCAGAACATTCTTGAGAAGGCCGCCCCACGGTGTGGGGCGGCCTTCGTCATGTTCGGGGGAGTGCGGGCACCTCGGCCGGCACCTGCAGATCGACCGGGCGGCAGCGGATCACGAACCCCACGACGACGGCGAGCGCCGCGGCACACACGATCATGAACACGAGGCTCGCCGTCCAGCCGGCGGTGAGGTCGTGCAGGACCCCGACGAGCAGGCTCCCTGCTCCGGCGAAGGCGTAGCCGACGCCCTGCGCGACAGCGGACAGCAAGCCCGCCGAGGCCTCGTTGGCGGCGAGCATCACGATGAGCGCGAGGGAGAGTCCGAACGTCGCGCTCTGCACGGCACCGAGCACGACGGTGATCGCGATGTACGACTCGTCGCCGGAGGCGAGCCAGATGAACGCCGCCAGCATCACGATGCCCAGGCCCGGACCGAACAGGCGCAGAACGCGGCGGCGTCGAGCGAGGATCGGCGCGATGAGCGTCGGCACGAGGCCCGCGACGCTGGTCAGCGCGAGCAGCCAGCCGGCGGTCTGCGCGTCCACGCCGCGATCTCCGAGGATGCGGGGGAGCCACGAGGCCACCGCGAAGAACAGCATCGCCTGGAGTCCGAACATCGCCGTGATCAGGGCGACCGTCGATCGGGCCGACCGTGGCAGCGTCATCCGCGATGAGGAGGGTGAGGGAGCGTCGGTCCGCATGGCGACAGCGACCATGGCACCGGCAGCGATCAGCGCGGGGACGGCCCAAAGGCCGAGGGCCACGGCGGGTCCGCCGGTCGCTCTGCTCAGCGGCACCGTGAGGCCGGCTCCGAGCGCGGCACCCGCGCTGAAAGACATGCTGCTCAGCCCGATCCAGAGCCCGCCGGCCCGCAGCGACTTCAGGTACTGGGGAAGCAGCGTCCCCGCGGCCATGATCGACACCCCGGCGAGGAACGTTCCCGGGAGCATGCCGCCCGGGACGACGACCCGCAGCGCGAGCGACCCCGCGAGCGCGACCATGGCCCAGATCAGTGCCCTGGTCACACCGATGCGACGGGCCAGCAGCGGCCCGATCGGGGCGCTGACACCGAAGGCGATCACCGGCAGCGTCGCCAGCAGGTTCAACTGCACGGGAGCGAGGTCGAACGCCGCCCTGGTCGGCTCGAGCAGGGCGGCGACCGAAGTGATCGCCGGGCGGAGGTTGAGTCCGATCAGCAGGGCTGCGCCGAGCCCGACCGCCCGATCGCGGAACTGGCTGCCTCGTCGCTCAGAGTGGGAGGACACGAAGGCCATCGGCGACCACGCGGCCGTCGTGGATCACGAGTCGGTCGGTTCCCCGGTCCATCACCGCGCTGGTGGGCGTCTCGCCGTCGACGAGGAGCAGGTCGGCTCGGTCTCCCTCGGCCAGGCCGGGTCGATCGTCGATCCCGTTCAGGCGCGGCGAGGCGAGGGACATGATGCTGGCCCCGCCCATCGTCGCCACCGCGAGCGCCATCTCGATGTGGTCGTCGCGGCGGAAGCCGTTCGTGAAGGCCAGCTGCCAGGTGCGGTCGAGCATGTCGGTGTTGCCGTACGGGCTCCAGTAGTCGCGCTGGCCGTCCTGACCGAGTCCGATCCGCACGCCCGCTTCGACGAGCTGCACCAGGGACAGGTGATTGCTGGTCGAGGGGGCGACCGTCGCCATCGAGATGTCCAGCTCGGCGAACTCCTCGATCAGACGACGGCTGGTGGCCTCGTTCACCGAACCGAGTTCGTACGCGTGCGACATCGTGACTTTGCCCTGCATGCCGAGCGCGCGTGTGCGCTCCATCACGAGCTCGGTGCTGAACACACCGAGCGCGCCGGGCTCGTGCAGGTGGATGTCGACCTCGACCTGGTACTTCTCGGCGAGACCGAACACGATGTCCAGGTGCTTCGCGGGGTCGCGGTCGAGCTGCGACGGGTCGATTCCGCCGATCACGTCTGCGCCCTGCTTGAGAGACTCCTCCAGATACTCGACCGTGCCCTCTTCGCGGAGGATGCCCGCCTGGGGGAAGGTCATGACCTGGACGTCGGCGTGCGCGGCGAACTTCTCCTTCGCCGCGATCACCGCGTCGAACTTCTCGAGCTTGCAGTCGACGTCGACCTGCGCGTAGGAGCGCACGCGAGTCGTGCCCCGCGCGATCATGCGCTCGAGGGTGCCGGCCACCCGCGTGGGGAGGTCGACCTCGGCGTTGCGCCAGTTCTCGCGGTCGTTCATCATCATGCCCCAGACGCCGGGAGCGCCGGTGTGCTCACGGAACGGCAGTCCGATCCGTGTCGAATCCAGGTGCACGTGTACATCGCTGAAGGAGGGCAGCAGAAGCCGCCCGCGTCCGTCGACGTCGTCACCGGACCCCGGCGCCGCCTCGTGGGGGAGGATCCGGGTGATGCGCCCGTCCTCGATCAGGACATCGGAGGCGGATCCGCCCCAGGGGCGCACGTCACGAATCAGCATGGACTTTCCTTTCTTCGGGGGAGCCGAGCCGTGACGCGAGGTCGGCGGCTTCAGCGAGATGATGGCACGCGGCGGCGCCGATGGGAACCTGCTCCACGCACTGCCGGCGCCGGTCCTCGTCGAGGAGGGGCAGCACCGGGCATCGCGTGCGGAACACGCAGCCACTGGGCGGATTCGACGGGTGGGGGAGATCTCCGACGAGACGGATACGTCGGCTGCGGTCGGCGGTGGGATCGGGACTGGGAACGGAGGACAACAGCGACTGCGTGTACGGGTGCTGCGGAGCTCCGAAGACCGCGTCCCTGGTGCCGTGCTCCATGATGCGTCCGAGGTACATCACGGCGACCTCGTCGGCGAAGTGCTTCACGACGGACAGATCGTGTGCGATGAAAACGTAGGAGATGCCGGTGTCGGCCTGGATGTCCTGCAGCAGGTTGATGACCTGCGCCTGCACCGAGACGTCGAGAGCGGAGACCGGCTCATCGCAGACCAGGACGTCGGGCTCCAACGCCAGTGCCCTGGCGATGCCGACGCGCTGCTTCTGTCCGCCCGAGAACTCGTGGGGGAACCGGTTGTAGTGCTCCGGCCGCAGCCCCACCCTGTCCATGAGAGCCGCGACCCGATTCTTCATGCCCTCCTGGGGGGAGATGCCCTGGGCCTGGAGGGGAGCCGCGATCGCGGCGCCCACGCTCTGCCGCGGGTTCAGCGACGACGAAGGGTTCTGGAAGACCATCTGCACGCGGCGCCGGAACTGCTGCAGGTCGGCTCCGCGGAGTTGCGACACGTCGGCACCGTCCAGCAGGATCCGCCCCGACGTCGGCGTGAGCAGACGCATCAGCAGTCGTCCGGTGGTGGACTTGCCGCAGCCGGATTCACCGACCAGCCCCAGCGTCGATCCGCGTTCGAGTGTGAAGGAGACGCCGTCCACGGCCTTCACCTGCGAGGAACCGCGCAGGAATCCCTTGCTGACGCTGAAATGCTTGGCGAGGTTCTCGACACTCAGCAGCGGTTCGCTCATCGGGCCACCTCCTGCAGGTCGAGCGCGGATGTCTGGATGTCGGCTTCCGCGAGGTGACAGCGTGCGCGGTGGTCCGAGCCGACGAGGGTGAGGGCGGGGCGCTCGGTGCGGCATCTGTCGTCGGGGACCAGGGCTGCCACGGGGCAGCGATCGGCGAAGAGGCAGCCCTGCGGGAGATCGAGCAGCGACGGCGGGAAGCCGGGTATGGGCGTGAGCCGCCCTGCTTCGTCGACCATCGAGGGCATCGATGCGAGCAGGCCCTGGGCATAGGGGTGCGCGGTGCGGAAGAACAGGTCGTGCACGTCGGCCTCTTCCACGCACTGGCCGCCGTACATGACGACGACACGCTTGCAGACCTCGGCGACGACGCCCAGATCGTGCGTGACAAAGATCACGGCGGAGCCGGTCTCCGCCTGGAGCGATCCGATCAGATCGAGGATCTGCGCCTGCACGGTGACATCGAGCGCCGTGGTCGGCTCGTCGGCGATGAGCAGCTCCGGTTCGCAGATGAGCGCCATCGCGATCATCGCCCGCTGCCGCATACCGCCCGAGAACTCGTGCGGATAGGAGTCGTACCGCGCGACCGGGTCGGGGATACCGACGCGGTTCAGCATCTCGATCGCCTGGGCCTTCGCGGCTTTCGCGCTCACCCTGTTGTGCACGCGATACGCCTCGGCGATCTGCCGACCCACCGTGTAGAAGGGGTGCATCGCCGAGAGCGGATCCTGGAAGATCATCCCGATCTTCCGTCCGCGGTAGGGGCGCATCTCGCTCTCGCTGAGCGGCACCAGATCGGTGCCGTCGAAGAGCACCTGTCCGGTGACCTTGGCGCTGGTCCCCTTGAGGAGCCCCATCAGGGTCTGACTGGTCACCGTCTTTCCGGAGCCGGATTCGCCGACGATGCCGACGGTCTCTCCGCGCTGCACGGTCAGGTCCATGCCGTTGACGGCATTGACCAGACCGTCGTCGGTGGGGAAGGTCACCCGCAGGTCGCGGATGTCGAGGATCGGCGTGGTCATCAGTTGACTCTCACTCTCGGGTCGACGCTCGCGTACACGAGGTCGACGATGACGTTCGCGGTGATGATGAAGAAGGCGGCGAGCATCGTGATCGCCATGGTGACCGGCAGGTCTCCCGAGGTGGCTGCCCGCACCGCGGTGAACCCGAGGCCGGGCACCGAGAAGATCTGCTCGGTCAGCACGGCACCGCCGAGCAGGGCACCGATGTCCAGGCCCAGCATCGTGATGATCGGAGTGATGCCGGCACGGACTCCGTGTCTCGTGATCCGTCCGGGGCTCAAACCCTTCGCCCGCGCGGTGCGCATGTAGTCCTCGCCGAAGGTCTCGATCATGTTGTTCCGCGTGATGCGGATGTACTGCGCGCTGAACAGGATGGCCAGCGCCACCCAGGGGAGCAGGTAGTTCGTGAACCATGCCCCGGGTCCGGCGGGGCCGAACGGGGAGGAGATCTGATTGCTCGTGAACGGCAGCCAGTGCAGTGCGCTCACGAACACGAGCAGGAGCAGCAGCCCGGTGACGGGGACGGGGAGCGAGACGCCGACGGATGCGGCTCCGACGATGATCTTGTCCGTCGCCCTGCCCTTGCGGAGGGCTGCGAGCAGTCCGAGGCCGACGCCGACCACGGTCCACAGCACGACAGCGCCGACGGCGATGGAGAGCGTATAGGGGAGCGCCCTGACGATGACGTCGGTGACGTTCTCGTTGGTCTGGAACGACTTGCCCAGGCAGGGCCAGGCGCAGACCTGCTCGGCGCCGGGGGCTCCGATGAGCCGTTCGCCGAAGAATCCACTGATGTAGGTGAAGTACTGCACCAGGAACGGCTTGTCCATGCCGAGGGCGACGCGTGCCTGGTCGATGCGTTCAGGGGTGCACTCCTGGCCGCAGGCGGCTGCCGCAGGGTCTGCGGGGCCGATCTGGAACAGGGCGAACGTCACGAAGCTCACGACGAGCAGGAGGATGACCAGCGCGGTCACGCGGCGGACGATGAATCCGAACATTGCTGTCCCGTACGGGGCCGACCGAACGAGCGGTCGGCCCCGTCCTTTCCGAAGGTGTGGTGTCGGCCGTTACTGCTCGACGCCGATGGTGGACAGATCGATGCTTCCGAAGAAGTACCCCACCTGGGCGTTGTGGATCTTCGAGCCCACGACGCTGTTGGTGAAGGTGCGGATGAGCGGCACGAGCGGGTACGACTCCATGGCCTCGTTGTAGAGCTCGGCCCAGCGCGTGTTCAGCTCTTCGGAGGTGCCGTTGGTGTTGCGCAGCTCGTACATGTCACCGGAGAGCTTCTCGTCGTAGAAGCGCGAGATGTTGCTGAAGCCGTACGTCGTTCCGTCCAGGCTCGGGCCGATGTTGGGGTCGACCGTTGTCCGGGTGGAGCCGGAAGCTGCACCGCCACACCAGCCGGCGCGGGCGAGGTCGGGCATCTCGTCGCTGGCGAGCACCGTGTAGTAGTTCGCGGCAGGGATCGGCACGAGCTGCAGGTCGATGCCGAGCTCGGTGAAGTTCTGCTGGAGCACGGTGCCGAGGTTCTTGTACCGGTCGATCGCGTTCGAGTAGCCGTACGTGAGCGAGGCGGGGACATCCTTGCCCTCGAGCAGCTTCTTGGCGGCCTCGAGCTGCGGGGCGCCGTCGATGTCGAGGTCGGTGGTCTCGGCGACGTAGCCGACCTGCGAGTCGTTCAGGTACGAGTTGGTGAGCTTGCCGAAGCGCGCACCGCCGTACTGCACCTGGATAGCCGCACGGTCCATCGCCAGGGCGAGCGCGTGACGCACGTCGGGGTCGGTGATGGTCTCGGTGTTGAAGTTCAGCACATCGGTGCAGCCGAGCAGTCCGGAGGCGGTGCGGTGGGCGACGGACGACTCGGTCAGGCGTGACGTGTCCGATGCCTGGAGGGCGCCGTTCGAGTCGAGTGTGATCGCGGTCGGGTCGGCATCCGAGATCAGCTGTTGGCTGATGGTCGCCTGCGCGGTCGAGAGCGAGAAGGTGAAGGTGTCCGGGAGCGCGGTGCGGTTCTCGTCGGTCGCGGGATCCCAGGAGGGGTTGCGCACGAGCTTCAGCTCCCGGCCGCGGTCGTAGCTCTCGATCATGTACGGGCCCGAGGAGATGGGGTGGTTCGTGTAGTCGAGCTTCGTGTCCTTCGCCTGCGGCACCGGCGCCGTGTTCGAGCGCGACACGAGGGCGGCGAAGTCGGGGTTCGGCTGCTTCAGATGGAAGATCACCGTCGTGTCGTCGGGGGTCTCGACGGCCGTCAGATCGCCGCCGCCCGAGTACGGGCCTTTGTAGTCGTCGGCGTCGAGAGCGGAGTTCAACTCCTGAGGCGCCTGCGTGAAGACGTCGCGCGCGAACGTGCGGGCGATGCCGTACTTCACATCGGCGGCGGTGATGGGCGTGCCGTCCTCGTACTTCAGGCCGTCTTTGAGGGTGTAGGTCCAGGTGAGGCCGTCTTCCGAGGCGGTGCCGGTGTCGGTTGCGAGGTCGCCGACGATCGTGGGCGGCTCTCCGGCCGTCTCCTTCGCCATCGTCAACGTGCGGTAGTAGAGCTGGCCGACGTTCGCGGTCTGCACATAGTTGCTGTTGCCGGGGTCGAGGGTCATGAAGTCGCTCGACATCAGGACGTTGACGTTGCCGCCGGCCTCGTCGAAGCCCGGCTGCACGATGTGCGCGGCATACGGGTCCTTCGAGCCGGTGGGGGCGGATTGCCCGTTCTGTGCGGTGACGCTGGTGCAACCGGTGACGACCAGGGCGATGGCCACGGTCGCAGCGGCGAGCAGGGGACTGCGGTGTCTCATGACGCGTTCTCTTTCGGTGGGGGTCGGGTGTTCGGGGTCGGGAAGGTCAGCTGCGCGAGGCCTTGGGATCGAGCGCGTCGCGCACGGCGTCGCCGAGCAGGTTGAAGGCGAGCACGGTGATGATGAGCGCGGTGCCGGGGACGATGAGGAACCAGGGATCGCTGAGGTACCAGTTGCCCGCCTGCGCGGCGTTGAGCATCTGCCCCCAGGACGGTGTCGGGTCCTTCACGCCCACACCGAGGAAGGACAGCGCGGCTTCGGCGGAGATGTTCGCGGGGATCATCATGGTCGCGTAGACGAGCACCACCCCGAGCACGTTCGGGATCACCTGACGGAAGATGATGGTCCGGTGCGAGGCCCCATAGGACTTCGCCGCCTCGATGTACTCCTGCTCGCGGATGCTGAGCACCTGGCCGCGCACGACTCTGGCCAGGTATGCCCAGCCGAAGAATCCGAGGATCAGCACGAGGGAGGCGATGGGGACGAAGCTGCCCTGGCCCAGGGGCGTGTCGCGCAGCCGGGACTGCAGGATCGGGGTGAGCGAGAGCACCAGGAGCAGGTGCGGGAAAGCGAGGAACAGGTCGATGATGCGGCTGATGACCATGTCGACCTTGCCGCCGAAGTAACCGGCCGCGGCCCCGAGCACGGTTCCGAGGACGACCGAGACCACGGTAGACAGCAGGGCGATCAGCAGCGAGACCTGGGCTCCGTACGCGATGCGCGCGAAGATGTCGCGTCCGAGTCCCGGCTCGACGCCGAGCCAGTGCTCCACCGAGGGATACATGTAGGCGGGGAGCGGCAGGCCGGGGGTGTTGAAGTTGTCGAGGACTTCCGGGCCGGTGTTCGTGGTGAACGGATCCTGCCCCTCGATCGCGACCAGTACCGGGGCGAGCAAAGCGAAGAGCACGATCGCCACGACGACCCCGAAGGAGACGAGGGCGACCGGACTCCGACGGATGCGCAGCCATGCCGTCCCGAGGAGCGAGCGTCCGGTCGCGATCTTCGGCGGCGCGGTGGGCAGCGCTTCCGTCTTCGGGGTCAGCGTCTGTGTGTCCGTCACGATCTTCCTTGATGGTCCGGGGAGCGGGTGCTCAGAATTGTATACCAGCGTGGGCAAGCTTGGGATACCAAATTCGGAGATCATGGCGAGATAGCCGGTTTTCTCGAATGCGATGGGCGTGTGTGTTGAGAAGGTCGGAGACGTGGGATAGTTTTTGGATACCAAATCGCATCTCAGATCATCGGGGCTCTCATGCGCACACTCCTCACGGCCGACCATGTGCTGGCGTTCGACGGCACTTCTCACACGGAACTCCGGCAGGGGGCTGTGGTGGTCGAGGATGGCGTGATCGCCTACGTCGGTCCGGCCGGGGACGCGCCGTCTGGCGTCGACGAGCGCATCGATCTCGGCGAGAGCCTGCTCATGCCCGGACTCATCGATCTGGACGCGCTCACCGACATCGATCACCTGATCCTGGACGCGTGGGGCACCCGGGAGCAGGCCGCCCGACTGCAGTGGTCCGACGAGTACTTCGACCGTCGACGGCATGTCTTCGATGAGGACGAGCGCGCACGGATCCGGGAGATCGCGCTGGTGCAGCTCGCGCTGCACGGCATCACCTCGTTCATGCCGATCGCTTCGGAGGTGCACTCGGTCTGGGCGGAGTCTGCGGCCGATCTCCACCGGATGGCGTACTTCTCGCGGAGGCTCGGCCTGCGCGGATTCCTCGGTCCGTCCTATCGCTCGGGCGTGAACACCGTCACAGCGTCGGGCGAACGCGTCGTGCGGTTCGCTCCGGAGGAGGGTGAGGCCGGATTCGCCGACGCCGTCCGCTTCCACGACGAACTCGCAGCGCTCGACGATCCGCTGTTGACCCCGGTCTTCCTTCCCTGTCGCATCGAGACCCTGACTCCCGAGCTGCTCGCGGCGACGGGAGCGGCGGCGGCCGAGCGTGGTGCGATCGTCCGGCTGCACGCACTGCAGGGGGAGGTCGAACGCGAGCTCATCCTCGATGCCCACGGCTGCACTCCGCTCGATTTGATCGAGAAGTCGGGGCTGCTGAACGATCGCCTCCTCGTGCCGCACGGCGTGTTCCTCGACGTGAACCCGCGGGTGCACGGGGAAGACCGCGGCGACCTCGCCCGATTGGTCGACGCCGGGGTGTCGATCGTGCATTGTCCGCTGACCAATGCGCGTTACGGCTCCGAGCTCGAGACGTTCCAGCGTTATCGCGACGCCGGGGTGAACATCGCCCTCGGTACGGATTCGTTCCCGCCCGACCTCATCCGCGGCATCGACACCGGGGTGTCGGTGGCGAAGGTGCAGAACGGCAGTCTGGCTGCCGGTGACCTCGCGGGTTACGTGGACGCGGTGACACTCGGAGGAGCTCGGGCTCTGCATCGCCCGGACCTTGGCCGGATCGCCGTCGGCGCCCAGGCCGACCTGACGGCGTTCCGGCTGGACGACGTGCGGATGGGCGCCGTCGATGACCCGCTGCGCACGCTCGTGCTGAACGGCACGGCGCGCGATGCGTGCCTGACGATGGTCGCCGGCCGGGTCGTCATGCGGGACGGGAAGATCGACGGGATCGACCTCGACGCGATCCGCGACGACACGCAGATCCTCTTCGCGAGGATGCGGAACGCCTACACTGGGCGCGACCATCGGAGCGGAACGACGGACGAGCTCTTCCCTCCGGTCTTCCCCCGTCATGCCTGATACCCCGAGAGGTTCCGCGATGAGTTCCGACAGCATGATCACCGACGGATCCGCCCTCGCCGAGCGGGTCTACCGCGGTGTGCTGCGCCGGATCATCGTCGGAGAGCTCACGCCGGGATCATGGCTGAAGGAACGGGATCTGTCGGAGCGGTTCGAGGTGTCCCGTGTGCCCGTCCGGCAGGCGCTCCAGCGGCTGGAGACGGACGGGTTCGTCGTCACGACCCGCAACAAGGGGGCGAGTGTCACTCCGGTGACCAGAGCCGACGTCGAGGAGCTGTACGACGCGCGGCTGTGCATCGAACCCTATGCGACACGTCATGCGGCGCACCGTGTCCACTCGGGAGCGGCGAGTGCGGATCGGTTGCGCGAGCTCCTCGAGCGTGCGCTCACGCCGGGTGACACGGCCGAGCTGGGGGAGTCCAATCTCGGGTTCCACCTCGAGATCGTCCGCCTCTCCGGCAATCGCATCCTCGAGCGCAGTCTGCTGCCCATGCTCGGCCGGATGCAGTGGATCTTCGGGATCACGCACGCCACGCGGGAGCAGGAGCACGCGGTGGAGCACCAACAGCTGCTCGACGCCATCGTCGCCGGGCGCGGCGAGGTGGCGGCTGCGCAGGCCTACGCGCACATCGATCAGGGGCGCGAACCCATCATCGAAGCCCTCGCGCAGGCGCTTGACTGGTGACGACGGGTTGACCCCGCTCCTGCTTTCCGATAGGAAAGTAGGAGCTTTCCGTGTGGAAAGTGAAGGAGGTCCATCGTGGAGCAGAAGCCCATTCCCGGTCAGGACGCGCTCGTCCCGCCGGATGCCGATCTCGCGCAGCAGTATCTGGCTGCAGCTGATGCGGTGGCGGGGCGCCGCGACCGGGCGATCGACCGACGTGCGCTCGCCTGGCTCCAGATCCTCAATGCAGTGGTCACCGCGGCGTACCTCGTCGCGTTCGCGCTCGTCCTCCGGAACGACGATGTGATCGCCTCGCAGATGATCCTGTTCACCTTCCTGGTGTGGGGGCAGCTCGCGAGCGGCATGGCTCAGCGCAACGGGATGCAGTGGCGCATGACTCGTTCGCGGTGGCCGGTCATTTTGGGCGGAGGGGTGCTGCTGGCCGCTGCCGTCGTGATGTTCGGGTTCGTGTCACTGGACACCACGCTCCCCGTCGGCTGGGTGCTCCTGCCTGCCGGCATGGTTCTGCTCGGCATCGGCGGCTACGGGGTGGCGCAGCTCATCCGCGCGTCAGGTGATCCGCATCGTCCGCGGCCTGCCTGGACCCCGCTGCCCGTCGCCGTACGGTGGGGAACGGTCCTGGTCGGTGCCGCTCTCGGCGTGCTCACCATGCTGGCGGGGGCTCCCGACGACGTGCTCCGGAGCGTGATCACGCTGCTGGTGATGATGATGCTCCTCGCGTGGATCGTAGCCTTCAACACTCCGCTGGGGCTTCCCTCCGTCGGAGCCGCCTGGCGTTGGCCGCATGTCGCCACCTTCTTCGTCGCGGCGTGCATCCCCGTCGGCCTCGCGCTCGGGGAAGAGTCTCTCGGCGACCGAGGGGTGGCGGGACTTCTCGGGGGTGTCGTCGTGATCCTGCTCTTCGCCCTCGTCTCCTTCGTCCCCGGGCGGGAGAGCCGTGGCTGAGTCGGCCTCCCGGCCTCACCCGCGCACCCAGCTGGACGACAACTTCGCCTCGCCCATCCGGTTCTCCTTGATGGCGGCGCTGGGTGACGGGATGGAGCTCGACTTCCCGACGCTTCGGGAAGTCCTCCAGTGCGGTGACTCGCCGCTGAGCAAGGCCATCACGCATCTGCAGGCCGCTGACTACGTGTTCGCGCGCAAGGCGAACGTCGGTGGTCGCTCGCGCACCTGGGTCCGTTCGACGGCGACGGGTCGCGATGCCTTCGCTGCACACCTCCAGGCCCTGCGTGAGATCGTCGCTCTCGGCGGTGGGCAGGCGCTGTGAGTGTTCGCTCAGGCGGGGGCCTCCACGAGGTCGGCGTGGTGGATCGCCGCGACGTCGGGGTGGGCGCGCAGGCGTGACTTGAGGGCGTTCTCGCCGTAGAGCGCGTGGATCGGGTTGCTCGGGTCCTTCGTGACACCCTTCGCCTCGGCCGCCAGCTCCGGCGGAAGCTCGATCAGCGGGAGGCGCTTGTCGAGGGCGGGGTTGAAGAAGAACGGGATCGAGATCCGGTCGTTCGGGGCCTTCGGCGACACGACCCGGTGGTTCGTCGCCTTGAGGTAGCCGCCGGTGGCGTACTCGAGCAGCTCGCCGATGTTCACGACGAAGGCGCCGGGCACCGGGGGAGCGTCGACCCAGGCGCCGTCGCGCTCGACCTGCAGGCCGCCCTTGCCCGGTTCGACCCAGAGGAGCGTGAGGACGCCCGAGTCCTTGTGCGCGCCGACGCCCTGCTGCGGCTCGGGCTCGTGTGTTCCCGGGTAGCGGACGATCTTGATCAGTGTCGAGGGCTCACCGAAGTGATCGTCGAAGTAGGTCTCGTCGGCTCCGAGCGTCTGCGCCCATTCCCGCAGCAACCGCCGGGCGACGTCGGACAGCGTCGCATGCCATTCGGCGACGACCTCCTGCAGCTCCGGCTGCGCCGCTGGCCACAGGTTGGGTCCGACGAGGCGGTTGAACGCCGGTCCGCCCTCGACGGGTTCGCGCTCGGGGCCGATATCGATCTGCTCGCGCCAGTCGACCTGTCCCTGTGTGCGTTCCCCGCCGATGCGGGTGTACCCGCGGAAGTGCGGGCTGTTGACGTTCTCGATGGCGAGTTTGTCCGCCTCCGGGAGCGCGAAGAAGTCGAGGGCCGCGCGGTGCAGCCGTGCTTCCAGCTCGGGGGAGATGCCCGTGCCCGTGAGATAGAAGAAGCCGACGTCGTGCGTCGCCGCCCTGAGGTCGTCGCGGAATCGCGCGGCGGCCTCCGGGCCTTCATCGAGCTGGGACAGGTCGAGGATCGGGAGCGAGAGTTCAGGCATGGACCGAGGGTATGTCGCCTTTCCGAGAGGGAGGGCGACTGTTGCGCCGCGTTACCGCCGGGTCGTCGTCTGCCGGCGGCAACGGTGTTCCGGCATGATGTCACCGCGGTGCTAGAGTCTCGTAGGTAAGGGCTGCCTTACCTCAGTCGTCGCAACAGAAATCGTCTCCGTGCTCGCCACTTTTCTCATCGGCCTCCGTGAAGGTCTGGAAGCTGCGCTCGTCGTCGGCATCCTCGTCGCCTACCTCCGCCGTCTCGGCCGGAAGGACGCCCTGCCGAAGATGTGGGTCGGCGTCGGCCTCGCGATCGTCCTGGCCCTGGGCATCGGTGCCGTGCTCACCTTCGGCGCCTATGAGCTCACGTTCAAGGCGCAGGAGCTGATCGGCGGAGGGCTCTCGCTGCTCGCCGTCGCCATGGTCACGTGGATGATCTTCTGGATGCAGCGTGCCGGACGCACCATGAAGGCGACGCTCGAGGGCGGACTCGATCGCGCGCTCACCACCGGCGGGCTCTGGGCTCTCGTCGCGATCGGATTCGTCTCCGTCGCGCGGGAGGGTATCGAGACGACTCTGCTGCTGTGGTCGATGGTGCAGGCTTTCGGCGATGCGCCCTCCGCTCTGCTCGGTGCTCTGCTCGGCCTCGCCGCCGCCGTCATCATCGGCTGGCTCATCTCCCGCGGAGCCGTGAAGCTCGATCTCCGCCGCTTCTTCGCATGGACCGGCGGCTTCCTCGTCATCGTCGCGGCTGGTGTGCTCGCGTATGCCCTGATGGATCTCCAGGAGGCGGGCGCCCTGCCGGGCCCGTTCACGGCCGCGGCCCCGCTCGACCCGTCGACCGGGGCGGTCGCGATCGGGTGGATGGCTTTCCCGTTCGGCTGGGCCTTCGATGTGTCGTCGGCCATCGCTCCGAGCGGTCCGCTGGCGGCGGTGCTGCAGGCCACGGTCGGCTTCATGCCCGCGATGACCTGGCTGCAGGTCTCCGCCTGGACTCTCTACATCCTCATCGTCGGGTCGCTGTACGTCCGCGGTCTCCGCTCGCGCCGTGCTCCGAAGCCCCGCGCTTCGACCGAACCCGAATCCGACACGACCTCTCTCTCACCACAAGGAGCAGCATGACCACCTCTCACCGTGTCCTGGGGACACTCGCCGCCGCGGGCGCTGCGGTTCTCGTCCTGAGTGGCTGCGTCGCCAAGAGCGATGTCGCCGCCGATGCCGCGTTCGACGTCTCGTCGACCGAGGGGGACTGCGCGGTCTCGGAGGCCACGGCGAAGAGCGGAACGCTGACGTTCGACGTGAAGAACGACACGGATCAGGTCTCGGAGTTCTATCTGCTGGCCGAGGACGGTCTGCGCATCGTCGGCGAGGTCGAGAACATCGCGCCCGCCGCGTCGCGCACCCTCACGGTCGTCGCACAGCCGGGGGACTACTTCACGCTCTGCAAGCCCGGCATGCTCGGCGACGGCGTCGGCAAGGCGGCCTTCACCGTCACAGGCGACCGCGTCGCCGTCGACGGCCCCGATGCCGAGCAGAAGCAGAAGGCCGTCGACCTCTACGCCGCGTTCGTCAAGGACCAGGTCGGCCAGCTCGTCCCGGCCGTCGAGGAGTTCGTCGCGGCCTACGAATCGGGTGACGACGAGACCGCTCGCGAGCAGTTCCCGCTGACCCGCGCGTTCTACGAGCGCATCGAGCCGGTCGCCGAGGCGCTCGGGGATCTCGACCCGCGCATCGACTACCGCGAGGTCGACGCCGTGGCCGAGGGGCTGGACTGGACGGGCTTCCACCGCATCGAGAAGGACCTGTGGGTGCCGGCGGAGGACGCGCTGAACGCCGACGGCGAGACCCCGGCCCGGCAGGACTGGGCTCCGTCGACACCGGCAGAGCGGGCCGACTTCGGCGACCTGCTGCTCGCCGACGTGCAGGAGCTCTACGACTACGTGCACTCCGACGACTTCACGACGGCTCTCGACGATCAGGGCATCGGAGGCATCTCGAACGGCTCGATCGCGCTGCTCGACGAGGTCGCCACCGGCAAGATCTCGGGCGAGGAGGACTGGTGGTCGGGCACCGACCTCTACGACTTCGCTGCGAACGTCGAGGGCTCGAAGATGGCGTTCTCGCTCGTGCAGGACTTCGCCGCAGCTCAGGGTGACGACGGTGAGGCCCTCGTCGACGAGATCGAAGGCGGCTACGCCGCACTCGAGGAGTCTCTCGCCGCCCACGGCTCGCTGACCGACGGGTTCGTCGCCTATGCGGAGCTGACCGAAGACGACAAGCGCGAGTTCACCGACCTGATCAACGCACTGGCCGAGCCGCTCTCGCAGCTCACCAGTACCGTCCTCGACTGATCAGCGTCGAGCGGAATCGAACGGATACCATCACGGACGTGAACGAACCAGACGCGGGGGCCTCGCCCGACACCTCATCGACGGGTGATGCCCCGGCTCCGGGCGGACTGAGCAGACGCGGACTCCTCGGCCTCGCCATCGGCGGTGGCGTGGCAGGGCTTGCGGTCGGCGCCGGCGCGGGCCTCGCCGGAGGGGTGGCGCTGGGCCGTGCCCGCGCGGCGGAGGACGCGCATTCCGCGTACGAGTTCTTCGGTATGCACCAGGCCGGCATCACCACGCCGGTGCAGGATCATCTGCACTTCGCGAGCTTCGACATGATGCCGCGCAGTGACCGCGATGACCTCATCTCCCTGTTGCAGGACTGGTCCTACGCCGCATCCCGCATGTCGCAGGGACTGGAGGTCAGCGCGAGTGGAGCGGTCGGCGGGCCGGGCGAGGCGCCGCCGGACGACACCGGCGAGGCCTTGGGGCTCCCGGCGGCCGGCCTCACGATCACCTTCGGGTTCGGGCCCGGCCTCTTCGAGAACGAAGACGGCGACCGCTACGGGATCGCCGCGCAGCGCCCGGCCGGGCTCGAACGGCTCCCGGCGTTCCTCGGCGATGATCTCGACCCGCAGGCGTCCCACGGAGATCTCTGCATCCAGGCGTGCGCCGACGACCCGCAGGTCGCGGTGCATGCGATCCGCAACCTCAGCCGCATCGCCTTCGGGCGTGCCCGCCTGCGCTGGTCGCAGCTGGGATTCGGCAAGACCTCGCGCACGACCGCCGCCCAGGCGACGCCCCGGAACCTCTTCGGCTTCAAAGACGGCACGGCGAACATCCTCGCCGACGACACCGAGGCGCTCACGGACCACGTCTGGGTGTCCGAGAAGGATGAGCCCGGTTGGCTCGCCGGTGGCTCCTACCTCGTCGCACGCAAGATCGCGATGCTGATCGAGACGTGGGACCGGGTGCGGCTCTCGGAGCAGGATGCGATCGTCGGACGGGATAAAGGGGAGGGCGCGCCCCTTTCGGGAGGGGACGAGTTCACCGCGCCCGACTTCCGTGGCAAGGCCATCGACGCCAACAGCCACGTGAGCCTGGCGCATCCCGAGCAGAACGACGGTGTGCGGATCCTGCGGCGCGGCTACAACTACGTCGACGGCAACAACGCGCTCGGACGCCTCGACGCCGGACTCTTCTTCCTGTCGTACCAGCGCGACCCCGCACAGTTCATCGCACTGCAGCGGCGGCTGTCGACCGATCTGATGAACGAGTACATCCGCCATGTCGGCTCCGGGATCTGGGCCGTGCCGCGCGGCGCGACCCCCGGGTCCTACGTGGGTGCGCAGCTGTTCGCCTGAGTGAGTTCAGGCTCCGCGTCGGGCGGTCTCGAGGATGTCGACCACCGTGGCGGCCATCTCGTCCGCACCGAAGTGATCGGCAGCGGTGATGGTCACGACCGCGTCGTCGAGGAAGATGAGCAGCTGGCCGTGCGCGCCGTGCAGCCGCCACCCGCGCCCGGGGCCGCCCCAGCCGGCGAGGGCGTAGCGGTCGTAGCCGGGGTTCGGGCCGGCGACGACGCCGTTCTCGTGCATCGCGTCGATCCATCCCGACGACACCAGCTGCGTGCCCTGCCACCATCCGCGGTCGCGGATCAGCAGGCCGATCCGTGCCATCTCACTCGTTCGCAGCGGAAGCCCGCCGCCCGCTTGGATGCGCCCGTTCGGGCTGCGCGTCCACACCACATCATCGATGCCGAGCGGGCGGAACAGCCGGGCATCGAGGTAGTCGCCCACATCGCCGACTCGGGCGGAGAGGGCCGTCATGGCGGTGTAGGTGCTGGCGTTCGAGTACTGGAATCTGCGTCCGCGTGATGGCCGACGCAGGAACTCACGGGCCAGGTCCGGCCAGTCCGTCATGAGCGTCTCGGACCAGGGCAGGTCGATGCCGCTCGACATCGTGAGCAGGTGTCGCAGGGTGACCTCGTCGACGCCCTCGCCGCGCTCGAAGTCGGGCACGTAGACGGTCACGGGCACATCGAAGGAGATCGCGCCCTCATCGGCGGCGATCGCGGCCGCGAGCACGCACACGCCCTTGGCGACCGAATGCACATCCTCGAGCACATCGGGCGTCCAGCGGTGTTCCGCCTCGCCGGCTCCGATGCGCACGTGAAGCCCGTGCGCGCCGAAGCCGGACGTGGACACCGCCTCGACGATGCGGTCGCGGACGATTCGTGCGGCGGTCATCGCGGATCGGTCCGGGGTCGTCGGGACCCGGTCGGATCGTTTCGACGTCCTTCGCGTGACGTGAGGGCCGGGTCGGTGAAGAGCCAGCGCGGACGCGGCTCGACCAGGGGTCGGAACACCCGACGCACGGGTTTAGTGGCCAGGAGCAGCGCGACGACCACGGAGAGCGCCGTCACCAGCGGCAACCAGATCCATGTGGGCTCGAGGTCGCGCAGCACGCCGGTCTCGCGGAACGGGTAGAGCACGAAGGAGTGAAGCAGGTACACGTACATCGTGTATTGACCGAATGTGGTCCACCAGTACGAGCCGCGGGGGATCAGGGCGAAGAAGCCGGCGCACAGGAGCACGGCCAACAGCATCAGGGCGATACGGATCGCACCGGCCCACCACTGCTCGCCGACCAGGTCGGAGTACGAGTCCTCGTAGAACAGCCAGTGGCGCAGATCCACGGCCTGCCAGAGCGGCAGCCAGTTCCACGCCGCCCAGCCCACTCCCGCGAAGAGCGCCACTGCGGCGGCCCGGATCCACCAGGGGCGGAAGTCGAGCAGCCGGAACCGATCGACGATGTCGTGCTCGCGCAGCCACCAGCCGAGTGCGAAGAACGGCAGGAGGCCGAGAGTGCGAGACAGCGAGAACGTGCTGTCGACATTCGGGAGGTAGCCGGAGCCGATCGAGATCACGACCGTCCACAGGAGCGGCCAGCGCAGCAGAGCGAGATAGGGCAGCACCAGTCGGAATATGCCGAGCGCGAGCAGGAACCACAGCGTCCAGCTCGGTTTCGTGAAGTTCGGTGTCGCTTCGCCTTCGACGAGCCACTTGGTGAGCGTCCACAGTGTCTCGAAGATCACGTAGGGGAGGATGATGTCCGTGATCACCCGCGCCATCTGTGTCTTGGTGGGAGTGCCCGACTTGGAGAAGTAGCCGGAGATGATCGCGAACGCCGGCATGTGGAACGCGTACAGCGCCAGGTAGAAGGCGAAGGCGATGTCCGAGTCGTAGATGAGCCGCTGGATCGCATGCCCGAGCACGACGAGGACGATGCAGATGTACCGCGCGTTGTCCCAGAACGGCACGCGCCGTCGCTTTCGCGGGAGAGATCCTGTGGTGGGCCCTGAGATGTCCGCCCCGGTACTGCTCATCTTTCGAGGCTACAGCCCGGGAATAAAGTTGCTGTGAGCGCGTTGACACAGATACATTCAAATGAATAGAAACGGATGCGAGTCATCCGGTTCGGAGAACACGGAGCAATCATGAGCGAGCAGTCAGGCGCGCAGGCGATGCAGTTCGGCATCATGTCGGTCAGCGACATCACCCGCGATCCCACCACGGGCATCACCCCCAGCGAGCAGGAGCGCATCAAGGCGACCACGGCGATCGCCGTGCACGCCGAAGAGGTCGGACTCGACGTCTTCGCGATCGGTGAGCACCACAACCCGCCGTTCTGGTCCTCCAGCCCCAGCACCTTCCTCGCGGCACTGGCCGCGCAGACCGAGCGCCTCATCGTGTCGACCTCGACGACGCTCATCACCACGAACGACCCGGTGCGCATCGCCGAGGAGTACGCGATGCTGCAGCACGTCTCCGACGGGCGCATGGACCTCATGCTCGGTCGCGGCAACACCGGACCGGTGTATCCCTGGTTCGGGCAGGACATCCGCCAGGGTCTCCCGCTCGCGATCGAGAACTACGCGCTGCTGCACAAGCTGTGGCGTGAAGACGTCGTCGACTGGGAGGGCAAGTTCCGCACCCCGCTGCAGGGCTTCACCTCGACACCGCGGCCGCTCGACGGCATCGCGCCGTTCGTGTGGCACGGGTCCATCCGCACCCCGGAGATCGCGGAGCAGGCCGCCTACTACGGCGACGGGTTCTTCGCGAACAACATCTTCTGGCCCAAGGAGCACTACCAGCGCCTCATCGAGCTGTACCGTCAGCGCTTCGAGCACTACGGTCACGGCACCAGGGAGCAGGCGATCGTCGGCCTCGGCGGTCAGGTGTTCATGGCGGCCAAGTCGCAGGACGCGGTGAACCAGTTCCGCCCGTACTTCGACAACGCGCCGGTGTACGGTCACGGTCCGAGCATGGAGGACTTCACCGAGATGACGCCGCTGACGGTCGGTTCGCCGCAGCAGGTCATCGACCGGTATGCGTCGATGCGCGAGTACTACGGCGACTACCAGCGCCAGCTCTTCCTGATCGACCACGCGGGGCTCCCGCTGAAGACGGTGCTGGAACAGCTCGACATCCTCGGTTCCGAGGTCGTGCCGGTGCTGCGCAAGGAACTCGCGAAGGACCGCCCGTCCGCCGTCCCGGACGCACCGACCCACGCCGCACGCGTGGCCGCGGAGTTCGGTGACGGTCCGACGCGCCAGGCTCGCCCCGGCGCGAATCGCGGTGACAACCTCACCGGCGACTCGCCGTACCAGGACAGCCCGGCGCCCGCCGGCGCAGCGTTCGGGCTCGGCCGGAAGGAGGCGTGACATGACCACGCGTCGTATCGCCGTCGTCGCGGCGGGGCTCTCGAACCCGTCGTCCACCCGGATGCTCGCCGATCGACTGGCCGCCGAGACCGTGAAGGCCCTCGCGGAGCGCGACATCGAGGCCACCGTCGACGTGATCGAGCTGCGCGACTATGCGCACGACATCACGAACAACATGCTCACGGGGTTCGCACCGCAGGCGCTCGAGACCGCGATCAACACGGTGGTCTCCGCCGACGCGCTCATCGCCGTCACACCGATCTTCTCCACGAGCTACTCGGGACTGTTCAAGTCGTTCATCGATGTGCTGGATCCCGACGCGCTCACCGGGAAGCCGGTCCTGATCGGCGCGAACGCGGGAACCGCGCGGCACTCGCTGGCGATCGACTACGCGATCCGGCCGCTGTTCGCCTACCTGCACGCCGAGACCGTCTCGACGGGCGTGTTCGCGGCATCGAGCGACTGGGGAGACTCGGGTGACGACGTCGCCCCGCTCGCGAAGCGCGTGGAGAAGGGCGCACGGGAGCTCGCCGACACGATCGCGCGGAAGGAAGCGACCACGGTCGCAGACCCGTACGACCCGGCGACGTACCTGGGCGAAGGGCGCTCCTTCGGGCACATGCTCGGAGGCCTCGCGGGGGAGTGAGTGGCGCATGACGCCATCGACGATGTCCGAGGGGTATCGTACGGTGGCGTCATGCCCACACACCCCGCGATCGTCGCGCTCCAGGAACGATTCTCCGGCACCCTCCTCCTTCCCGATGACTCGGGTTACGACGCGGCTCGACAGCCGTGGAATCTCGCGATCGAGCAGCGGCCGGTCGCGGTCGCGACGCCCGCCGATGTCGACGACCTCCGCGCGCTGCTGAACACGGCGCGGGAGTCGGGTGTGCGGCTCGCGATCCAGCCGAGTGGCCACGGAGCCTCGGGTTCTCTGTCCGGTGCCGTGCTGGTGAGGATGAGCGCGTTCGACGATCTGGAGATCGATCTCGACAGCGGCGTCGCGAGGGTGGGCAGCGGCGTGCGCTGGGGCGCGGTCGTCGAGGCGCTCGAAGGCACCGGATGGGTCGCGCCGGCCGGCACCAGCCCCGTCGTGAGCGTCGCCGGGTACACACTGGGCGGTGGACACTCGTGGTTCAGCCGCACGGCGGGCCTCGGCTCCGACAATCTGCGCGCGGCGTGGGTGTTGCGCACAGACGGCACGCACGAGCGCGTGGACGACGATGCCGACGCCGACCTCCTGTGGGCGCTGCGGGGGGCCGGCGGCCTCGTGGGCATCGTGACCGCACTCGAGATCGAACTCGTGCGGGCACCCGCCGTCTGGGGGTCGAACCTCACCTTCGACGTCGCCGATGCGCCGACGGTCGTCCGAGCGGTCCGCGACCTGGCGTCCTCGGCTCCATCGACGCTCAACGTGTTCCTGAACTCGATGCGGATGCCGGATGCGCCGCAGCTCCCCGAGCAGATCCGCGGGCGCAGCTTCCTCACGGTCCAGGCGCTGTCGACCGACGGGCCGCAGGAAGAGCTGATCGACGCGGTGCGCCGGGCCGGAGAGGTGCGCAGGGATATCACCGGCCCGACCTCGCCGGCGGCACTGGCCGCCGCATCGAACGAGCCGACGGATCCGACGCCCGGCCGCGGATCATCGATGGCGCTGAGCGCCCTCGACGACGCGACCATCGACGCGCTCCTCGAGTTCCGCGAACTGCCCGAGCAGTGGCCGATCATGGGCATCGACATCCGCATGCTCGGTGGCGCCCTGGATACACCGCGACGACCGGGCTTCGCCTCTCTGGAGTCCGTGGGCTGGCTGCTGCACGCTCTCGTGCCAGTGATCCCCGGAGTGCCCGCCGAGCCGGGAGAGGCGAGTCTCGTGGCCTTCCGAGAGCTGCTGGCCCCGAACGAGGCCTCTCAGACCGTGGCGACCTTCCTCGAGCCGGAGCAGACCCTCGAGCGCTGCGGATCTGCCGACGAGATCGCCCGTCTCCGGGAACTGCGCGCGCGGTTCGATCCCGACGCTCTGCTGCACGAGGGGCGGCTGCCCCGCTGACGGTCAGACCTCGGGGCCGGTTCGCCGCTTCCAGCCGTACTCGGTCTCCGGTCGTCCGCGGTTCCCGTAACGTGCGGCCCGCGTGAGCACACCTTCGACGACCAGGTGTTCCAGATAGCGTCGCACGGCGACCCGGGACATGCCGAGCCGTTCGGCCGCCTCGCTTGCCGACAACGGCCCGTCGGTGCGCAGTTGTGCGGTGACTCTGTCCAGCGAGGCCGCCGAGAGCCCCTTGGGAAGCGTGATCGTCCCGGTGGCGCGGCCGAGCAGTGCGTCGATCTCTGCCTGGGTGGCTTCGCCATCGGTGGTCCGCGCCTGCTCCCGATGCGCACGATACTGTTCCATCCGCTCGCGGAACACCGCGAAGGGGAAGGGCTTGACGAGATACTGGAAGACGCCGAGCGCCGCCATCTGCCGTACGGATTCGGCGTCCCGCACACCGGTGATCGCGATCACATCCACCGCAGCGGAGCGAGCGCGAAGGGCCCGGAGCACATCGATGCCGGAGCCGTCCGGCATCGTGATGTCGAGCAGGACGAGGTCGAACGCGCCGGGATGCTCGATCAGGGCGGTCAGAGCGGCCCGGGCTCCCGTGCACTCGCCGGCGACGACGAACCCGTCGAGGCGGGCCACGTAGTCGCGGTGCAACTCGAGCGTCAGAGCGTCGTCGTCGACGATGAGTGCGCGGATCACGGCGTCGACCGCCGAGGTGCCGCTGCCGGGACGATGACCCGGAACGTGGTCGGTGCGTCGCTCACCGTCACCGAGCCGCCGGCACCGGTCACGACGGAACGGACGAGCGCCAGACCGATACCGCGGCCGTTCCCGTCGGCGGGTTTCGTGGAGTAACCCTGGTCGAAGATCCGCTCGCGCACGGCAGGAGGGATCCCGGGACCGCTGTCCGAGACCTCCAGCACGATCCCTGCGCCATCGTCGGGGCGGAGTGAGACCTGCACCCAGCGGTCGTCCGACTCGGCGGCGGCGTCCATGGCGTTGTCCACGAGGTTGCCCAGCACCGAGACGGCATCGACAGGAGACAACGGCGTGCGGGGCGTATCGGGCTCGATGTGCACCCGCCAGTCGATGCCGCGCTCCTTGGCCTGCGAGGCCTTGCCGAGGAGGAGCGCGCCGACGGCGGGATCCCCGTGGCGTCGCGCGGTCACCTGGTCCACGAGCGACTGGCTCTGTCGTGACGTCTCCGTGAGTATCTCGATCGCCTCATCGCGGCGTCCGAGCTCGAGCAGCGCGACCGCGGCGTGCATACGGTTCCCGTGCTCGTGCGTCTGCGCGCGCAGAGCCTCGCCCAGGGTGCGGATCGACTCGTACGACGACACCGCGTCGCGGAGTTGACCGGGTGGGAGGTCACCGGTGATGCGGCGGGTCACACGCCGCGCGATGATCGCGCCACCGACGCCGAGTGCGATGAGGGCGACCGTGATACCGAGCGTGAGAGGCAGGCGGCGGATCAGGGTGTCGGTGATGGATTCGGTTGTCACCCCGGCCGCGACCCAGCCGATCAGGTCTCCGTCCGGTGTGATGACCGGCGAGATCGTCCGTATGGAGGGACCGAGGGTTCCGGTGAACTCCTCCGTCAGTGTCTGGGGTGTCGCGGGGATCGTGCCCAGGTAGATCCCGCCGATCTGGTCGGTATCGGGGTGGGTGATCCGCGTGCCGCCCGGGGTCATGACGGTGATGAAGTCGAGCCCGGCACCGGCGATCACCCCCAGGGAGTAGGGCTCGAGCACGCGGGTGGCCGCGTCATGATCGCTCGAGCGCAGGCCGTCGACGACGAGAGGGGAGGAGGCGAACGAGGCCGCGATGGCCGCCGTCACCCGCTCCGCTTCGGTGCGGATCGATCGCTGCGCCTCGGCGACGAGGAAGACCGCCACGAGGGCGCCGATCACGACCGCCGCGACGAGCAGCACGGCGAAGACGCGCGAAGCGGTGCTGCGGCCGCGGGAGGTGTGCGCCATCGCCTGCTCCGATCGTCGATGGTCAGGTGCCGTGACCAATACGACCACAACTCGTGTTGCGGCGGGAGGTGGATGACCGTGGGAACCGATCGGCGGCGCAGAAGCCGCCATTCGGACGAAGACGTCGACGATCGAGGAGGAAGCCATGGCGCTCACAACGGGATTCGCACTGCCGAAGTTCAACTGGCGACGAGGGAAGCACGCGTGGGACCGGCACACCTGGCTGTATATGTCCGTGCTGATCGCGGTCGTACTCGGCGCGATGGTCGGGCTCATCTGGCCGGAGGTGGGTCGAGGGTTCGAAGCGCTGGGCACGGGCTTCGTCGCCCTGATCAAGATGATGATCGCCCCGATCATCTTCTGCACGATCGTCGTGGGCGTCGGATCCATCGCCAAGGCGGCGACGGTCGGCAAGATCGGCGGGCTCGCTCTCCTCTACTTCATGGTGATGTCGACGTTCGCGCTGGCGATCGGCCTCGTCGTCGGGAACATCATCCACCCGGGCGCGGGGCTCGACATGGCGTCTTCGACGTATGACGCGGTCGAAGCGGAGGCCAAGACGACGCAGGAGTTCATCCTCGGCATCATCCCGACCACGTTCTTCTCGGCCTTCACGGGGGAGAGCGTGCTGCAGGTGCTGTTCATCGCACTGCTCGTCGGTTTCGCGCTGCAGGGACTCGGCGAGCGCGGCGCCCCCATCATGGAGGCGGTCAAGCAGTTGCAGAAGCTCGTCTTCCGCATCCTCGGGATGATCCTCTGGCTCGCACCGATCGGGGCGTTCGGAGCCATCGCCGCGGTGGTGGGCAAGACCGGTGTGGCGGCGATCTGGAGTCTCGGGACGCTGATGGTCGCGTTCTACATCACCTGCATCCTGTTCATCGTGGTGATCCTCGGTGTGATGCTGTGGGCGGTGACACGGGTGAACATCTTCGCCCTCATGAAGTACCTCGCACGGGAGTACCTGCTGATCGTCGGCACGTCTTCTTCGGAGTCCGCCCTCCCTCGCCTGATCGCGAAGATGGAGTTCGTCGGCGTGTCCAAGCCGGTCGTCGGCATCACGGTGCCGACCGGGTACTCGTTCAACCTCGACGGAACGGCCATCTACCTGACGATGGCGTCGCTGTTCATCGCCACGGGGATGGGGCAGCCGATGTCGATCGGCGAACAGATCGGGCTGCTGGTGTTCATGATCATCGCCAGCAAGGGGGCGGCCGGAGTGACCGGTGCGGGACTGGCGACACTCGCCGGGGGGCTGCAGGCGTATCGCCCCGACCTCGTCGACGGGGTGGGCGTGATCGTCGGCATCGACCGCTTCATGTCAGAAGGACGGGCTCTGACGAACTTCACCGGGAATGCCGTCGCGACTCTGCTGATCGGCACCTGGACCAAGCAGATCGACCGTGACCGCGTGCGGCGGGTGCTGAGCGGTGACCTCCCCTTCGACGAGTCCCTGCTCGACGGCGTCGACGCGCACGGTCATGAGAAGGCCTCACAAGGCGCGGACGTGCAGGAGCTGCGGGAGGCGGCCATGACGGAGATGGCGGCGAAGGAGGAGCGGGCCAGGGCGCGCGCGGAACGCGGCTGACGAGAGGGGTGAGGGATGCGGGAGTCCGGGTGAACGGGCTCCCGCATCCGCGCGGTCAACCGCTCTTGCGTCGGAACTCGCGCCGGGTCTGCGGGGCGTTCGCACTGTGCACGGCGGAGTCGCCATCCAGGTGCGCCTCGCCCTGCCGGTGGTGCGCGTTCTTCTTCTCGAGCGCTTCCTTGAACTTGCGCTTCATCTCCTCAGAGGAGGAGGCGCCTTCTTCGGTGCTCATGCCCCGAGCCTAGAGCACCGGCTGCGGCGGGTCACCCTCTCGTGCCGCGCAGGACGCGATCGAGCAGCACTCCCAGACCCAGCGCGATGACGATAGAGACCGGGACGGCGATCAGCGGGCCGCCCGGCAGGATGGCGGCGACGGCGGCGCCCACGGCCGCCTGGTACAGCGCCCAACCGGACCCGGCCAGTGCGACGAGGGCGAGGTACCGAGGTGGATGGATGCGCGACGCCCCCGCCACGAGGTTGATCGCGAGTCGGGCGAAGGGCACGAAGCGGGCGGTGAAGAGGACGGTGGCTGTGCCCGCGTCCAGCCGGTGCCGTGCCCAACCCAGTGCCTGCTGCACACGAGGCGCCCTCATCCACCGCCACCGATCGAGGCCGACGGTCCGGCCGATCAGGTAGCAGCACGCGTCTCCGACGGTCGCGGCTGCCGCGGCGCAGACGACGACCGACCAGAGCGGCGGGGTCCCCGTGGTCGCCGCCAGCGCTCCGAGTGCGGTCACCGCGATCTCACCCGGCACGACGACGAAGAAGGCGTCCCCGAGCACGAGCAGACCCATCAGCGCCAGGCTCCAAGGCCCGGTGAGGGATTCGGTGAGCAGATCCGTCGACACGTCGTCCACTGTGCCCGCAGACGGTGAACGGCAACCAAAGAGCGCATAGCCGGTGACCCGCCGTCCAGCATCCGGTGAACATCCGGTGCCGCAAGCCGTTTGTGGCGACTGCAGCGTCGGAGCACGGTCATCCTGAGGCTGTGAGAGTAGCGATCGTCACGGAGTCCTTCCTTCCGCACATGAACGGCGTCACCGGGTCAGTGCTGCAGATCCTGAGACACCTCGAGCACCGCGGGCACGATGCCCACGTGATCGCCCCCGCCGCGGTCGGGATCCCCGGGGCGGTGCACGGAGTGTCGATCGAGGCTATTCCGAGCCTCGCGCTTCCGGGCTATCACAACGTCAGGGTCGGCACGTCTGGCGTCCCGCGCATCGCCGCGTCCCTGCGCCGCTTCCAGCCGGATGTCGTGCACCTCGCCTCGCCGTTCGCGCTCGGTTGGCGTGGGGTGATCTCCGCTGAGCGGATCGGGGTCGCCAGCGTCGCCGCCTACCAGACCGACGTCGCGGCCTATACGGAGCGCTACGGGGTCGCCGCGGCGACCGGCATCGCCCAGACGCACATCGCGCGGCTGCACCGACGAGCGACGATGACACTCGCTCCCTCCGCGGATGCAGCCCAGCAGCTCGCCGCACTCGGAGTGGATCGCGTGCGCCACTGGGGAAGGGGCGTCGACGCGGAACGCTTCCAGCCGGTGCGTCGGGACCCTGCGCTGCGTGCCGAGTGGAATGCCGAGGTCGTGATCGGATACGTCGGCCGCCTCGCCCCGGAGAAGCAGGTCGAGGACCTCGTCGTGCTCCGCGACCTCCCGGGGGCGCGCCTGGTGATCGTCGGAGACGGCCCCAGCAGAGCACGGTTGGAGGGGCTGCTCCCGGATGCCGTGTTCCTCGGCCACCTCGACGGGTCTGCGCTCGCCGCGGCCATGGCGTCGTTCGACGTCTTCGTGCACCCCGGGGAGAGCGAGACGTTCGGGCAGACCCTGCAGGAGGCGCACGCCAGCGGGGTCCCGGTGATCGCGACCGGGCGCGGCGGGCCCCTCGACCTCGTTCGCATGGGCGTCGACGGATGGCTGTACCGCCCCGGCAACCTCGATGACCTGCGGATGCGAGTGGCCGATCTGGCAGGCGACGCGCGAAAGCGGCGGGCGTTCGGAGAAGCCGGTCGTGATGCAGTGCAGAGTCGCAGCTGGGCGAGCGTGTGCGATCAACTGCTCGGCCACTTCGAGGAGGCGCGGCTGCTGCAGCGGGTGGATGCGGCTTCGCGCGCTCGCCGCGTCACCCGGCCGGATTCCCCGCCGCCGGTCACCGCGCATCGCTGGCGCCGCTTCGTCGCGCTGGGGGATTCGCTCACCGAGGGACTCTGCGATCCCGCCCCGGATGGCGCCCTGCGCGGTTGGGCCGATCGGCTCGCATTGCTGCTCGCCGCGCGGGGAGGGCTCCACTATGCGAACCTCGCGATCAGGTCGAAGCGCGTGCGCGATGTGTGCGGTCGACAGCTGGAGCGTGCGCTCGAGCTGCATCCTGACCTCATCTCGATCCTCATCGGAGCGAACGATCTCGTGAAGCATCGTGTCGACGTCGCAGCGCTCGCCGCGGAGGTGGAGCACGCCGTCGTGCGGCTGCGGGCGATCGGTGCGGATGTGCTGCTGGTCACGCCGTTCCTGCCGGGACGTCGGGCGGCGGCGATCTATACACGGCGCTTCGCCGCGTTCGCGACGGCGTTGGCGGGGGTCGCCGCGCGCACGGGAGCGATCCTGATCGACACGGATCTGCATCCTGCACTGGCCGAGCGGCCGAACTGGGGTGAGGACCTGGTGCATCTGAGCAGTCGTGGCCATCGTCTCCTCGCGTATCGAGCGGCCGAGATGCTGGGGGTGCCCGATGCGGATGCCCTGGGCATCCTGGACGCTGCCCTGCACGAGCACGAGCCGATCGGCGCGGGCGTGTGGTGGCGCCGACACGCCTTGCCCTGGGTCTGGCGCCGCCTGCACGGACGCGCGGCGGGCGACGGTCGCGCGGCGAAGCATGACGACTACGTGTATCTCGGGCGCTCATCCGCGGCGCGGTGGGCGAACGTCGGCTGACTCGCGTCGCGTTACCTCACCGCCGACGGCCGGGGCCGATCAGCGCCGCCCCATGCCGTGGTACTGCCAGCCCGCTGCGCGCCAGGCCGCCGCGTCGAGGCAGTTGCGCCCGTCGATGATGATCCGTCCGCGGACCAGACCGCCGGCGTGCGCAGGGGAGAGGTCGCGGCGGTACTCGTCCCACTCGGTCACGATCACGACCGCATCCGCTTCCCGAAGCGCATCATTCCGGTCTCGCGCGTAACCCAGCTGCGGATGGGCGGCGGCGGCATTGTCCAGCGCGGCGGGGTCAGTCACCACCACGTCCGCTCCGAGTCCGCGCAGGCGAACGGCGACGTCGAGGCCGGGGGAGTCGCGGATGTCGTCGCTGAACGGCTTGAACGCGGCGCCGAGAACGGCGATCCGGCGCCCGAACACGAGCCCGCCCAGCGCGTCCACGACGAGCTGCACGGCCCGCTCCCGGCGCCGGAGGTTGATAGCGTCCACCTCGTGGAGGAAGCCGACAGCTTCACCGCGTCCCAGCTCCTCCGCACGCGCGGCGAATGCGCGGATGTCCTTCGGCAGGCATCCGCCGCCGAAGCCGATGCCGGCGCCGAGGTAGCGCCGACCGATCCGCGAGTCGTGGCCGAGAGCGTCGGCGAGCAGCGCCACGTCGGCGCCGGAAGCATCAGCGATCTCCGCCATCGCGTTGATGAACGAGATCTTGGTCGCGAGAAAGGCGTTCGCGGCGCCCTTCACCAGTTCCGCCGTGGCGAGGTCGGTCACCAGGAACGGCGTCCCGGCCTCGACAGCCGCCGCGTAGACCTCGCGCAGCACCGCGACGCCGCGTTCACCGGCCGCGTCCGGCTCGGCGCCGACCACCAACCGGTCCGGGGTCAGCGTGTCGTGCACGGCCCAGCCCTCGCGAAGGAACTCGGGATTCCACACCACGGTCGCGCCGGAGTCGGCGACGCGGGTCGCGAGTCGTGCGGCGGTGCCGACCGGCACGGTCGACTTCCCCGCGATCACGTCGCCGGGGCGGAGGTGGGGGAGCAGCCCGTCGATCGCCGCATCGACGTATCGGAGGTCGGCGGCGTGACCGCCGGGGATCTGCGGCGTACCCACGGCGAGGAAGTGCACCTGCGCGCCGGCGGCATCCGCCATCCGATCACTGAACCGGAGCCGACCGGACTCCCGCCCCTCGGTGAGCAGCTCCGTCAGCTGTGGCTCGAAGAACGGTGCGGAGCCCGCGTTGAGCGCGGCCACCTTCCGCTCGTCGACGTCGATGCCGATGACGTCGTGTCCGATCGAGGCCATGGCGGCGGCGTGCACGGCACCGAGGTACCCGCAGCCGATCACTGACATGCGCATGGAGACAGCACAACGGACTCCCGCCACGGCACGGCATCCGCTCGGTGAACGTTCCGTGGCCGGCGCCTGTCCACTCCGCGCTGCTGCGGTGACGTGGGTTTTGCGACGTCCGCTGGTAGGGTGGACGAGGTTGACGTGTGTCAATCGCACAATCGAATATCGACTCATGGAGCGAGCGGCGGAGAAGCTGGTCCCCTGTGGTGGGTTCCTCGGCAGGACATGTCGGGTGGCTTTCTACTGGTGGCCAGCGCAGGCGACATTCGCGGGAGTGCCCGCGCGCCCGAACCCTTCCGTTCCGCTCCTTTGAACACGCTCGCGCGTCACATGGACTCGCGAGTCTAAACAAAGAAGGAGAGACCTCTTGGAAGGTCCTGAAATCACCGCCACCGAGGCCGTTCTCGACAACGGCCGCTTCGGCACCCGCACCATCCGCTTCGAGACCGGCCGCCTCGCGCAGCAGGCTCAGGGCGCAGTCGCCGCGTACCTCGACGGCGAGACCATGCTCCTCTCGGCCACCAGCGCAGGCAAGCACCCGCGCGAAGGCTTCGACTTCTTCCCGCTGACGGTCGACGTCGAGGAGCGCTCCTACGCCGCCGGCAAGATCCCCGGCTCGTTCTTCCGTCGCGAGGGCCGCCCCTCCACCGAGGCGATCCTCGTCTGCCGTCTGATCGACCGTCCGCTGCGCCCGTCGTTCGTCGACGGCCTGCGCAACGAGGTCCAGGTCGTCATCACCGTCATGTCGATCGCTCCGGGCGAGTTCTACGACGCTCTCGCGATCAACGCCGCGTCGGCGTCCACGCAGATCTCGGGTCTCCCGTTCTCGGGCCCGGTCGCCGGTGTGCGCCTCGCGTTCATCCCGGGCAACGGCCAGAACGACGACCAGTGGGTCGCGTTCCCGAACGCCGAGCAGGTCTCGGAGGCCGTGTTCGACCTGATCGTCGCCGGTCGTGTCGTCACCAAGGCCGATGGCACGGAAGACGTCGCCATCATGATGGTCGAGGCTGAGGCCACCGAGGGCAGCTGGAACCTGATCAAGGCCGGCGCCACGAAGCCGAACGAAGAGGTCGTGGCCCAGGGCCTCGAGGCCTCGAAGCCCTTCATCGCTCAGCTCGTCAAGGCTCAGGCCGAGCTCGCCGCGACCGCATCGAAGGAGCCGGGCGTCTACCCGGTCTTCCCGGCGTACAGCCAGGAGGTCTACGACTTCGTCGCCGGCCGCTCCTACGACGAGCTCGTCGGCGTCTACCAGATCGCCGACAAGGTCGAGCGTCAGACCGCTGACGACGCGATCAAGGACCGCGTCAAGGCCGAGCTCATCGAGGCCACCGAGGCGGGTTCGCTCCCGGCGGCGGCTCCGCTCGAGTTCTCCGCGGCGTACAAGTCGGTCACGAAGAAGATCGTCCGTGGTCGCATCCTCACCGAGGGTGCTCGCATCGACGGCCGTGGGCTCGCGGACATCCGCCCGCTCGACGCCGAGGTGCAGGTCATCCCGCGCGTGCACGGTTCCGCGGTCTTCCAGCGCGGCGAGACTCAGATCCTGGGTGTCACCACGCTGAACATGCTCAAGATGGAGCAGCAGATCGACTCGCTGTCGCCGGTCACGAGCAAGCGCTACATGCACCACTACAACTTCCCGCCCTACTCGACCGGTGAGACCGGCCGTGTCGGTTCGCCGAAGCGTCGCGAGATCGGGCACGGCTTCCTCGCCGAGCGCGCACTCGTGCCGGTGCTGCCGAGCCGCGAGGAGTTCCCCTACGCGATCCGTCAGGTGTCCGAGGCGCTGAGCTCCAACGGCTCGACGTCGATGGGCTCCGTGTGCGCGTCGACCCTGTCACTGCTGAACGCGGGTGTGCCGCTGCGCGCCCCCGTCGCCGGTATCGCGATGGGTCTCGTCTCCGACGAGGTCAACGGCGAGACCCGCTACGCGGCGCTGACCGACATCCTCGGCGCGGAAGACGCTCTCGGTGACATGGACTTCAAGGTCGCGGGAACGAGTGACTTCGTCACGGCGATCCAGCTCGACACGAAGCTCGACGGCATCCCGACGTCGGTGCTCACGGGCGCGCTGACGCAGGCTCGCGAGGCTCGCCTCACGATCCTCAACGTCCTGAACGCTGCGATCGACGCACCTGACGAGATGGCGCCCACCGCGCCGCGCGTCATCAGCGTGCAGATCCCGGTCGACAAGATCGGTGAGCTGATCGGCCCGAAGGGCAAGACGATCAACGCGATCCAGGACGAGACCGGGGCGCAGATCTCCATCGAGGAGGACGGCACCGTCTACATCGGTGCGACCGACGGCCCCGCGGCCGAGGCCGCTCGCGCCCAGGTCAACGCGATCGCCAACCCCACCAACCCGGAGATCGGGGAGCAGTTCCTCGGCACCGTCGTGAAGATCGCCACCTTCGGTGCGTTCATCTCGCTGCTCCCGGGCAAGGACGGCCTGCTCCACGTCACCGAGGTGCGCAAGCTCGCCGGTGGCAAGCGTGTGGAGAACGTCGACGACGTGCTGTCGGTCGGTCAGAAGATCCTCGTCAAGATCACGAAGATCGACGACCGCGGCAAGCTTTCGCTCGAGCCTGTTCTCGACGATGCCGCCGCCGCTGAGGTAGCGCCCGCAGAAGACGCGGCCGCCGAGTAAGCGCAGAGATCGAACCGGAACCCGGGTCCGTCCGTCGAGGACGGGCCCGGGTTCCGGCGTATCCCGGTGTGATCAAATCGTTATCGGCCGTTTCCGCGCCGTTCCCCGGATTGGTCAGGGCGTTCGATGAATTCGCTTACCCTCGAAGTACGCACCGGGGGGTGCAGATCCAGCAGGTACGCAGGTCGGCACGCACCGATCGACGCGGGGGTGAGAGAGTATGCGGTTGTTCAGCGTAGGCGCAGGAGCGTCGGCCGATCGCGCCCAGCAGCATGCCGAGCACCCGTCCGCACCTATCCCCATCGTCGGACCGGGGGTAGGGGAGACGATCCGCGTCCCGCTCGGCGAGACCGGCTATGAGACCTTCCCGCTGATGCTGGGTGCCGCCGAGTTCGGCTGGAACGTCGACCTCGAGACCAGCCACGGCATCCTCGATCGCTACATGGAGTTCGGCGGCAACGCCATCCACACGGCCGACGGATTCTCCGGCGGACGCAGCGAGCACATCATCGGGCAGTGGCTGCGATCGCGCGGCCGGCGCGATCACGCGGTGCTGAGCGTGCGCATCGGAGCCCACGCCGACAATCCGGGGCTGGGTTCCGTCAACCTCGTGCGTGCCGTCGAGGGGTCGCTGACTCGGCTCGGGGTAGAGCGCATCGATGTGCTGTATCTCGACGCCACGCTCGACGCGACGACCAACCTCGAAGACACCTTGGCGACCGTCGAATGGCTGTCGGACGCGGGGAAGGTCGGTGCCGTCGGAGCCTTCGGCCTGTCGCCGGAGCGCCTCGTCGAGGCACGGATCCTCGCCTCGGCCGGTTATCCGCGCATCCAGGTGATCGATGCGCCGTACAACCTGATCCGTCGTCAGCCGTTCGAAGGCGACCTGCGCCTCGTCGCCGGCGCACAGAACCTCGCGGTCACCCCGTCGCACGCGCTCGAGCACGGTTTCCTCTCGGGGCGTCACCGCAACAAGGCCCTCACCTCACGGGGCGTGCGTGGCGAGCAGCTGCGCGGGCACCTGAATCGGCGGGGGATCAAGATCCTGCGCGCACTCGACCAGGTGGCTGAAGAACTGGCTGTGCCGGTGGCGGCGGTCTCGGTCGCCTGGCTGCTCGCTCAGCGCACGATCGCGGCACCGATCGTGAACACTTTCGCGACGGATCATGTCGACGAACTCATGCAGGGCGCCGGTGTTTCGCTCTCGCGGAGCCACGTCGCCGAGTTGACCCGGGCCGGTAACTGAGCATCGTCCCACCCGTGACATAGGGTGGGATCAAGGCCCGGCGGATGCTGGCGATGAAGCGAGCGAGTTGTGACGCACTACATATATCTGGTCAGACACGGTGAACATCAGGATGCAGAGCATGGTCTCGCCGACGGACCCCTTTCTCCTCGAGGGCAGCGTCAGGCGGAGCTGATCGCCGACCGGCTGTCCGGGCTTCCGCTCGACGCGGTCTGGCATTCGCCGTTGCTCCGCGCGAACGAGACGGCCCGAGCCATCGCCGCTCGTCTGCCGTCCGTCGACCCTGAGCCCACCGCACTGCTCTTCGACTGCGTCCCCACCGGGATGACCGAAGAGACTCCCGCAGTGTTCGAGCCCTTCTTCGGCTCGGTCACCGAAGCCGAGATCGAGGCGGGGCGCGCACAGATGTCGGATGCCGTCGAGGAGTTCCTCGTGCGCAAGACCGGGGAGGTGCATGAGGTGCTGATCACACACAACTTCGTGATCTCGTGGTTCGTGCGCGAGGTGCTCGCAGCGCCTGAGTGGCGGTGGATGACGTTGAACCAGTCCCACTGCGGTCTGACGGTCATCGCGCAGAAGCAGGGGCGTCCGTGGACGCTTCTCACGCACAACGACACCGGGCATCTTCCGGTGGAGCTGCGAACGGGAATCCCCGACGCGCTTCTCGTCTGAGCTCTCGCTCCCGAACGGCGGAGACCGCCCGCGCGCCCCCGGCCGGACCGCGTCCCGCGAAATAGACTGGACGCATGACCACGCAGGTAGCCCTCGTCGGCGGAACCGGGAAGCTCGGCACGATCATCGGAGCGGTGATCGATGAGCTCGAGGGCTTCGAGGTGAGCCGTGTGCTGACCTCGTCGAGTGATCTCACCGAACTGGACGGAGCCGATCTCGTCGTCGATGCTTCCACGCCCCAGGTCAGCATCGAGGTCGTCCGCGCCGCCGTCGAACGTGGTACCAACGTCCTCGTCGCGACGTCCGGGTGGTCCTCGGAGCGGATCGCCCTCGTGCGTCCACTCGTCGAGGCTGCCGGCACCGGGGCCGTCTTCATCCCGAACTTCTCACTCGGCTCGGTACTCGGGTCGGCACTGGCTGCGGCCGCCGCCCCGTTCTTCGGCTCCGCCGAGATCGTCGAAGCGCACCGTGAGACCAAGATCGATTCGCCGAGCGGCACGGCGGTGCGCACCGCCGAGCTCATCGCGGCCGCCCGTGCGGAGCAAGGCCCGGTCAGCGCTCCGCATGCGGATCAGCGTGCACGCGGTCAGCAGGTCGGCAGCGTGCCGATCCACTCGTTGCGGCGCCCCGGTGTCGTCGCCAAGCAGGAGGTCATTCTGTCGGGCCCCGGCGAGTCGCTGACCTTCACGCATGACACCACCGACTCGGCGCTCGCCTATGCGCCGGGGATCCGGCTCGCCGTCCCGTTCGCGGTTGAGGCGCGCGGTGTGATCGTCGGCCTGGAGAACATGATCGACATCGGCATCCGCTCGTGATGTCGCGGATCGGCGTCGGGCTGATGGCCGCGGCGCTGCTGGTCTATCTCGCGGTCGCCATCTGGCTGGCTGTGATGTTCATCTCGGTCGGCTCGCCGGTGTCGATCGGCATGGGCATCACGCTGCTGGTGCTGGCTCCGATCGGTGCCTGGGCGCTGGTGCGGGAGATGATGTTCGGCTTCGGCGCGGACCGCCTCGGGCGCCTGCTCGACGCGGAGGGCGGGATGCCTCCGGTGGAGACGGAACTGACCCCCAGCGGTCGCATCGCTCGAGCCGACGCTGATCCGCTCATCGCGCGATACACCGCCGAGGCCGATGCCGCCGATGATGACTGGCGTGCACGCTACCGACTGGGTGTCGTGCAGGATGCGGCCGGCCACCGGAAGGATGCCAGGGCCAGCATTCGCGAGGCGATCCGCCTCTCGCGTCGCTGACCCCGCATCATTCCTCAGGCGAGAGTCGCTTCGAGCGTGATCTCGATGCCCGCGAGGGCCTGCGACACCGGGCAGCCGGTCTTGGCGCCGGCCGCGATCTCCTGGAACGCCTCGGGCGTCAGATTCGGGACCGTCGCGTTCACGTTCAGATGGCTGCCCGTGATGCCGACGCCCGGCTTGAAGGTGACCGAGGCCGTCGTGTTGACGCGCTCCGGCGGCGTGCCGTTCTCGGCGAGTGCGTGAGAGAGCGCCATGCTGAAGCACGAGGCGTGGGCCGCCGCGATGAGCTCCTCCGGGGTGGTCGTGGTGTCGCTGCCCTCGCTGCGCGCCTTCCAGTTGATCGGGAAGGTGCCGAGGTTCGACGACGAGAACGCGACCGTGCCCGATCCCTCCATGAGCGATCCGGTCCAGGTGCTGGCGGCTTCGCTGGTGACGGGCATGATTCCTCCGCTTCTCGGGCCCCGCTCGGTGTGCGGGGCACGTTGCGGCCAGCCTACCGAGGGGCCGGGCGGGACGGAACAGGAGTCAGGCAGCGGCTGCGCGACCGATGATGCCGGCCCTCTGCAGCAGGAGGTAGAGCTGGCAGCCGAGGCAGAAAGCGAAGGCGGCGTTCAGGAACGCGGCGATGAACGCGGCAGCGGTGGCGATCGGCAGCGCCCACGGTACGCCGAGGAGATGCAGCACAAGACCGATGCCGACGACGAACAGCCCCACTCCCTGGGAGAAGCGAGGCGGGCGCGGGTCCTCGAGTTCGGTCGGCGCCGAGAGTCGCGGGCGCACCAGCGTGCGGAAGACGACGCTCCACGGCGTGGTCCGGGGCGAGACGACACCCCACAGGAACAGAAGGGCGATCACGACCGTGAGCAGGAAGCCCGGGTCGAGCGCGCGCTGGGCGGGCGTCGACGAGGAGATCACAAAACCACCGGGCACGAAGGCGGAGTCCGTGAGCGGCTGATAGGCGAACCAGCCGAATGAGCCCGCACTGGCGGGTTCCGTCGATATCCCGATCAGTGCCAGGAACGTCGCGACGAACAGGAGCATCGCGGTGATCGAGGCGGCGAAGCGCGGACCACGGGGATCGATGCCTGCGGGTGTGCTCATGGGTGTGCTCCGGTCTTGGCGCCTCAGACGGCGGCGACGGCTTCTTTGAGGGCGTGCGGGTGCGGCACGCCATGGAATCGTGCGCGGACCGCGCCGGAATCGTCGACCAGGAAGGTTGTCGGCGTCTGCAACACCTTGTATCGCGCGGAGAGATCGGGACGATGCGTCAGGTCCACCTCGACGTGCGCGAGCCCATCGTGACCGGATGCGTAGTCGCGGAGCAGGCGACGGACCTGCGGGCACCGCGCGCACATCTCGGTGCTGAACTGCACCAGGGTGGCGCGCGAGCCGAGTTCCGCCGAGGCGACATCCGCGGGATCGAATCGGAGCGTCCCGCCGTCGCGTCGCCGCCCGTCTCGACGTCGCAGGACGATGCCGACGATCGTCGCGAGCGCGAGAAGCGCCGCTGCGAATCCGAGGGCGAGGGCGGGCGACATGTGTCGAGGCTACGTGCTCCACAGAGGTACCGAGGCCGATGTTTCCGAGCGTGACGAACCCCGATCCCGCCGCGGTGGATCCGCCCGTGACCGGGGGCGGGAAGGTATCGTGGCTGTCATGAGTGCAGCCGTCCCGACGCCCTATGAAGACCTGCTCCGCGATGTGCTGGAGACCGGGACGCACAAGTCGGATCGGACGGGGACGGGGACCACGAGTGTTTTCGGCCGACAGATCCGCTTCGACCTGGCGAAGGGGTTCCCGCTCATCACCACGAAGCGCGTGCACTTCAAGTCCATCGCCTACGAGCTGCTCTGGTTCCTGCAGGGCGACTCCAACGTCGGCTGGCTGCGGGAGCACGGCGTCACGATCTGGGACGAGTGGGCGGACGAGTCGGGCGACCTGGGACCGGTCTACGGTGTGCAGTGGCGGTCATGGCCGACGCCCGACGGCGGCAGCATCGACCAGCTCTCCGAGGTGATCGAGCAGATCCGTCGTTCCCCCGATTCGCGCAGGCTCATCGTGTCGGCGTGGAACCCGGCCGACATCCCCGACATGGCGCTCGCTCCCTGCCACGCGCTCTTCCAGTTCTACGTCGCCGACGGCAGACTCTCGTGCCAGCTGTATCAGCGCAGCGCGGATATGTTCCTCGGGGTGCCGTTCAACATCGCCTCCTACGCCCTGCTCACGATGATGATCGCGCAGCAGGTTGGCCTCGAGCCCGGTGACTTCGTCTGGACGGGCGGTGACTGCCACGTCTACGACAACCATGTCGAGCAGGTGCGCGAGCAGCTGAGCCGTGAGCCGTTCGAGTATCCGACGCTCCGTTTCGCCCGCAAGCCCGAGTCGATCCTCGACTACCGGTACGAGGACTTCGTCGTGGAGGACTACCAGCATCACGCGCCGATCCGCGCGGCGGTGGCGGTATGACCTGGGTCGGGCTCATCTGGGCCGAAGCCCACGGCGGCGTGATCGGTGCCGCGGGGGGCATGCCCTGGCACGTGCCCGAAGACCTCGCGCATTTCAAGGACGTCACTCTCGGGGCCCCGGTGGTCATGGGGCGCAAGACCTGGGACTCGCTTCCGGAGCGCTTCCGTCCGCTCGCCGGCCGCGACAACATCGTGGTGACCCGTCAGCAGGACTGGTCGGAGGAGGGTGCCCGCCGCGCCGCCACCGTCGCCGAAGCCGTCCGCGGCCTGGACCGGGTGTGGATCATCGGCGGCGCGGAGATCTTCCGCCAGGTGATCGGGGATGCCGACCGGCTCGAAGTCACCGAGCTCGACCTCGATGTCGACGGTGACGCCTACGCGCCGGCCAAGACCGGGTGGCGACTCGTCGACGAGGGGGAGTGGCAGACCTCGCGCACCGGTATCCGCTACCGCTTCCTCGGATACGAGCGCTGATGCCCACCGCTCTGATCACCGGCGCAAGCGCCGGACTGGGGGCAGAGTTCGCCCGCCAGCTTGCCCGCCGCCGCGCCGATCTCGTCCTCGTCGCACGTTCCGAGGCCGCGCTGGAGCAGCTGGCGACCGAGCTGCGCAGCGAGTACGGGGTAGCAGTCGAGGTGCTCCCCGCCGATCTGGCAGACGCTGCGGGGGTCGAGAGCGTCGCTGAACGGCTGCGCGACACCGCGGACCCGGTCGACCTGCTCGTGAACAACGCCGGATTCGGGTTGCCGCTCCGCTTCGCCGACAACGACATCGATGATGAGGTACGGCATCTCCGGGTGCATGTCGAGGCGTCGATGCGTCTCATGCACGCCGCTCTGCAGTCCATGCGCGGACGAGGCGGGCGCATCATCAACGTGGCCTCCGTCGCCGGCTTCATCTCCCGCTCGACCTATTCGGCGTGCAAGTCGTGGCTGATCGGCTTCAGTCGGTGGGCGAACGCGGAGTATGCGCGCGACGGAGTCAGCGTCACCGCCCTCTGCCCCGGATTCACGCACACCTCGTTCCACGAGCGGATGGGACTCGCCGTGGGCGAGGAGGGCGTGCCCGCCTTCATGTGGTTGGACGCCCGCGACGTGGTCCGTGCGGGGCTACGCGATGCGGCCCGGGGCAGGTCCGTGTCCATCCCGTCGCTGCGATACAAGGCGATCGTGGCTTTGACGCGTGTGCTGCCGAGTTCGCTGACGTCGGGCGTCGCTCGTCGCGGCCGTGTCTGACGAGCGTCACCGCGTCCGCATGACCTCGACGCGAACCGATACGCTGGGTCTATGACGCACTCGGGCAACCCTTTCGGACAGGTTCTCGTCGCGCTCGTCACTCCGATGACAGCCGACGGTGAAGTCGATTGGCCCGCCGTCGAGAAGCACATCGATGACGTGATCACCGCGGGAGCGGACGGCATCGTCGTGACGGGAACGACCGGCGAGACCTCGACCCTGACGGACCCCGAGAAGCTCAAGCTCGTCGAGGTCGGCAAGTCCGTATCGGCAGGCCGCGCCAAGATCATCACCGGCGGTGGCTCCAACGAGACCGCGCACGCCATCGAGCTCTACAAGGCCAGCGAGAAGGCCGGCGCCGACGGCATCATGATCGTCACGCCGTACTACAACAAGCCGACGCAGGCCGGCATCCTCACGCACTTCCGCCTGGTCGCCGACGCGACCGACCTTCCGGTGATCCTCTACGACATCCCGGGGCGCACCGGTGTGCCGATCAAGTACGAGACGATCCTGCGCCTCGCGAAGCACCCGAACATCCTCGCGGTGAAGGACGCCAAGGGCGACTTCTCCGAGGTGAGCCGCGTGCTCAACCAGACCGATCTGATGTACTTCTCCGGCGACGACGCCAATGTGCTGCCGCACCTCGCGATCGGGGCCACCGGCCTCATCGGCGTGACGGCGAACGTTGCTGCAGCGCCGTATCGTACGATCATCGACGCGGTGAACGCGGGCGACCTGGCCACGGCGACAGCCGCGCACAAGCGGCTCGAGCCGCTCGTGCGCGCTGTCATGACGCACGTCCCAGGAACGGTCGCCGCCAAGTACATCCTGCACGGGCTCGGCCGCATCTCGAGCCCGCGCGTCCGTCTGCCCCTGGTCGGTCCCGAGGAATGGGAGGCCGCGCTCATCGAGGATGAGCTCGACCTCGTCAAGAACGTTCCCGGAGCCGACTTCTCGAACTTCCGACCCGACCGCAACGCGGCTGCGGGTGGTGCCCTGCCGAAGGTGCACGGCACGACGCGCTGAGCCGCGTCCCCACGAACGAACGGACGCGTGGAGTGTCCGACTGAGGAGACAGCATGTCCATTCCCCTGGTAGAACCGGCCGCTCTCGCTGAAGGGACGCTGCGGGTCATCCCGATCGGCGGTCTCGGCGAGATCGGTCGCAACATGACCGCGTTCGAGTACGACGGCAAGATCCTGATCGTCGACTGCGGCGTGCTCTTCCCCGAGGAACACCAGCCGGGCGTCGATCTGATCCTGCCCGACTTCGAGCCGATCCGTGATCGCCTCGACGACATCGTCGGCGTCGTGCTCACTCACGGCCACGAGGACCACATCGGTGCCGTTCCGTATCTGCTGCGCCTGAAGAGCGACATCCCGCTGATCGGTTCGGGGCTCACGCTCGCGCTCGTCGAAGCAAAGCTCAAGGAGCACCGCATCAAGGCTTTCACTCTCACCGTGAAGGAGGGCGAGCAGGAAAGAGTCGGACCCTTCGATCTCGAGTTCGTCGCGGTCAACCACTCGATCCCCGACGCTCTGGCCGTCGCCATCCGGACACCGGCCGGCATGGTGCTCGCCACGGGTGACTTCAAGATGGACCAGCTGCCGCTGGACGGCCGCATCACCGACCTGCGCGCGTTCGCCCGCCTCGGCGAGGAGGGCGTCGACCTGTTCCTCGTGGACTCGACGAATGCCGACGTCCCCGGCTTCACTCCCACCGAGCGTTCCATCGGTCCGGTTCTCGACCAGGTCATCGCCAAGGCACCGCGCCGCGTGATCGTCGCGAGCTTCTCCAGCCACGTCCACCGTGTGCAGCAGGTCATCGACGCCGCGTACTCCAACGGTCGCCGCGTCGCATTCCTCGGCCGCAGCATGGTGCGGAACATGACCATCGCCGAGCAGCTCGGTTATCTGAAGGTGCCCGACGGGGTCCTCATCGACTTCAAGAAGGCGCGCGATCTCCCGGACGAGAAGATCGTCTACATGTCGACCGGTTCCCAGGGTGAGCCGATGGCGGTGCTCAGTCGCATGGCGAACATGGACCACGCGATCGAGATCAGCGAGGGCGACACCGTCATCCTCGCCTCCAGCCTCATCCCGGGCAACGAGAACGCGGTCTACCGCGTGATCGACGGCTTGACCAAGCTCGGCGCCAACGTCGTGCACAAGGCCAACGCGAAGGTGCATGTCTCCGGACATGCCGCCGCCGGAGAGTTGATCTACTGCTACAACATCCTGAAGCCGAAGAACGTCCTTCCGGTGCACGGCGAGTACCGACACCTCATCGCGAACGCCAAGCTCGCGCAGGAGACCGGCGTCCCTGAGGCGAACACGATCATCGCCTCCAACGGCACCGTGATTGATCTCAAGGACGGCGTGGCGAGCGTCGTAGGCCAGCTGGATCTCGGGTTCGTCTACGTCGACGGCTCCTCGGTCGGAGCGATCACCGATGCCGACCTCAAGGATCGACGCATCCTCGCCGAGGAGGGATTCATCTCTGTGATCGTCGTCGTGGATGCCGCGACCGGCCGCATCATCTCCGGTCCCGAAATCCACGCGCGTGGTGTCGCCGAAGATGACTCCGTGTTCGATGACGTCGCGCCGAAGATCGTCGCGGCGCTCAAGGAGGCGGCGGGCAACGGCGTGCGCGACACCCACTCGCTGTCGCAGGTCGTGCGACGCACGATCGGGCGCTGGGTGAACCAGCGGCTGCGTCGTCGTCCGATGATCGTCCCGCTCGTCATCGAAGCGTGACGGCCGCCCGGTATTCACGGTTGGCCGTCATCCCGGCGTAACACCCCGGTTCTATGCTCACGTCATGGACAGGGGCATTGCCCTTCGCAGGGCGGCGCAGACGGATGCGATGTTCCTCGGCGACATGCTCGTCGAGGCCGCCAACTGGCGCGCCGGGGGAGTGCGCCCGAGACACGAGGTGCTGACGTCGGCGGATCATCGACGCTATCTCGCGGGATGGAAGCGGATGTCCGACGACGGTCTTGTCGCCACCAGCGACGATGACATCCCGGTCGGCGCTGCCTGGTATCGGGTCCTGCCGCAGAACGCCCCGGGACTCGGCTTCATCGGAGCCGCTGTCCCCGAGCTGATCATCGGCGTGCACCCGCTCTGGCGGGCTCGGGGGGTGGGACGATCTCTGTTGCGCGGCATAGTGCAGCTCGCCGGCGCAGAGGGGCATGCACGGATCAGCCTGAGCGTCGAGCGTGACAACTTCGCCCGCAATCTGTATCGCGCCGAGGGATTCGCCATTGTCGGGGAGGGTGAGACCCGAGACACGATGGCGCGTCGCACCAGGTAGCCGCCTCCGCGAGGATCGACGGAAAGCCGCGTCATTACGCGGAGATGTCGGCTGTTGGACGTAACGTGAGAGCATGGCCAGGAGTACCACGAAGACAGAGCGCGCGTCGACCAGCGCACCGTCGCGCCCCAAGCGGCAGACGGCTCCCAAGGCCCAGCCCGCACCGAAGAAGTACATCGACGAGGCAGACAAGCCTCCGGTGGCAGTCCGGGCCTGGATCGGACTCGCCCACGGCGTCGGCGGGCTCTTCCGTGCCTTCGGGCCTGAGGCGCTGGAGAAGGACGACCGCCGCGACGGCTTCCCGTTCCTCCTCGTGCTGCTCGCGGCTCTCGGCGCCGTGAACGAGTGGGTCTTCATCGGCAACGAAGTGGCCGAGAACATCAGTGCCTACTCCGTGGGGCTGCTCGTCGGCAGAGTGGCGTTCATCATGCCCCTGCTTCTGCTGGTGCTGGCCGGTTGGCTGTTCCGCCACCCCGCGTCGGTTCACGACAACGGACGCATCGGCTTCGGTTTCGGCCTGTTCGTGATCTCCCTGGCAGGTTTCTGCCATGTCGCCGGAGGACAGCCACAGCCCCAGCCGAACATCACGGCGTTGAACACGGGGGGCGGGTTGCTCGGGTGGTTGGTGGGGCAGCCGCTGACTTACCTCACGAATATCCCTGCCTACATCGTGCTCGCGTTGCTGACCGCACTCAGCATCCTGATCCTCACCAAGACACCGCCGAACCGCATCGGTCGGCGCCTCGGCGATCTCTACGCCTGGATGTTCGACGCCGAGCGTCCGGAAAAGCCCGCCAAAGACGCCGCCGCAATCGATGAGGCCGACAAGGTCGACGACCCCGACGTGCTGCCCTGGTGGCGACGCAACAAGACGGGTCGGGAAGAAGACCCTGACGAGGGCACTCTCGGCTCCGACGACATCACGGCGCTGCTTACGACCTCCGACCCGACTCCGGCCTACGACCAGGCGGTCGTCGTCGAGAATCCCTATGACGCCGCCACCGAGGTGCTGTCCGAGGTTCGCTCGGTCGCGGATTCGCTCGCCGAGCAGCAGACCACGGCGCTCCTCGACGATTCCTCCGACACGGGCGAAGCACCGGAGCTTCCCGGCCTCGACGGCTTCGGTACAGACGGTCCGGGCGACCGGGGTCCGCAGGCTCCCGTGACGCCGTACATCCTGCCTTCTCCCGGCCTCCTCGTCGAAGGGCCGCCGCCGGTTCTTCGCTCCGAGGCCACCGACAAGGTGATCGAGCAGATCACCAGCGTGCTGACGCAGTTCAAGGTCGACGCGAAGGTCACCGGCTTCTCGCGCGGGCCGACCGTCACGCAGTACGAGGTCGAGGTCGGTCACGGCGTCAAGGTCGAGAAGATCCTGCAGCTGAGCAACAACTTCGCCTACGCCGTGGCCTCGAACGATGTCCGCATCCTCTCGCCGATCCCCGGCAAGAGCGCGATCGGCATCGAGATCCCGAACGCCGACAAGGAGATGGTCGCGCTCGGCGACGTCCTCCGGTCGCCGGCCGCGCAGAAGAGCACACACCCGATGACCATCGGCGTCGGCAAAGACGTCGGTGGCAACATCGTCATCGCGAACCTCGCGAAGATGCCGCACCTCCTGGTGGCCGGTTCCACCGGTTCCGGTAAGTCGAGCTTCGTGAACTCCATGATCACGAGCCTGCTGATGCGCGCTCGCCCCGCTGACGTGCGCATGGTCCTGATCGACCCGAAACGCGTCGAGCTCACCAGCTACGCCGGCGTCCCGCACCTCATCACGCCCATCATCACGAACCCGAAGAAGGCGGCCGAGGCGCTGCAGTGGGTCGTGAAGGAGATGGACATGCGGTACGACGACCTCGCGTCGTTCGGCTTCCGTCACATCGACGACTTCAACCGTGCCGTGCGCGCCGGCGAGGTCGAGCTGCCTGTGGGCAGCGAACGTGTTCTCAAGCCGTACCCTTACCTCCTGGTCGTGGTCGATGAGCTCGCTGACCTCATGATGGTCGCCCCTCGCGACGTGGAGGACTCGATCGTCCGCATCACGCAGCTCGCTCGTGCCTCGGGTATCCACCTGGTGCTCGCGACGCAGCGCCCCAGCGTCGACGTGGTCACCGGTCTCATCAAGGCCAACGTCCCTTCGCGACTCGCGTTCGCCGTCACCAGCGTCACCGATAGCCGCGTCATCCTCGACAGCCCCGGTGCAGACAAGCTGATCGGGCAGGGCGACGCGCTGTTCTCCCCGATGGGATCGTCGAAGCCGTTCCGTCTGCAGGGTGCGTGGGTCGACGAGAAGGAGATCGACGCCGTCGTCAAGCACGTCACCCGTCAGGCACGTCCGGACTACCGTCCCGACGTCCAGGAGGCGATGGAGCCGACGAAGAAGAAGGAAGTCGACGAAGACATCGGCGACGACCTCGAGCTGCTGCTCGCTGCCGCCGAGCTCATCGTCTCGTCCCAGTTCGGTTCGACGTCGATGCTCCAGCGAAAGCTGCGTGTCGGCTTCGCCAAGGCGGGTCGCCTCATGGACCTTCTGGAATCGCGCGAGATCGTCGGGCCCTCCGAGGGTTCCAAGGCCCGAGATGTGCTGGCCACGGCCGAGCAGCTCCCGCAGGTGATGGCGAAGCTGCGGGGGGACGACGCTCCCGCGTCCTCCCCGTCTCCGGCTACTCCTCCGGTTCCGCCGATGCCGCAGACGCATGATCCGATCGCCGCTCAGTACGAAGGACTCCCCGAGGTGGAGGCCGAGGGTGGCGACGAAGACGCCTGGGGCCTGACGGGGCGCGACTGATGGCTATTCCTCGGCAGCTGCCCAACGCCATTACGGTCGCGCGTATCCCGCTGGCGGTCATCTTCTTCGTGCTGCTGCTCCTGGGTGGCACCTACGGTCTCCCCGAGCCCGGCCTCCGCTGGGCGGCCGCCATCATCTTCATCGTCGGAATCTCCACCGACTGGGTCGACGGATACCTCGCACGCAAGTACGACATCGTCAGTGACTTCGGCAAACTCTGGGACCCGATCGCCGACAAGATGCTCACCGGAGCGGGCTTCATCGGCCTCGCGATCCTCGGGGAGGTCAGCTGGTGGATCGTCGCGGTCATCCTCGTCCGCGAGTGGGGGATCACGATCCACCGCCTCATGGTCGCGAGCGAGCATGTCGTCGCTGCTGCTTGGATGGGCAAGATCAAGACGGCTTTCCAGGGCGTCGCGCTCGGCTGGGCGCTGCTTCCCCTGAACGTCCTCATCGGGCTCGAAGCCTGGACGATCATCACGTTCATCCTGATGCTCATCGTGCTCGTCCTCACGGTGGCGAGCGGCATCGACTACATCGTCGCGCAGGTACGCGGGGCGCGCCAGAAGCGGGCATGAGCGACGCGGGCGCCGCCGCACTGCTGTCGGCTCTAAATCAGCGCGGCTGGTCTCTGGGCGTCGCGGAGTCCCTCACGGGCGGCGCGTTGTGTGCCGAGATCGTATCCGTTCCGGGCGCTTCCGCGGTCCTGCTCGGCGGCGTCGTGGCGTATGCGACCCCGGTCAAGACGACGGTGCTCGGAGTGGACGCCGAGCTCCTCGCCGCCGAGGGGCCGGTTCATCCGCAGGTCGCCCTGCAGATGGCTGACGGTGTGCGCCGCGTGGTGAGCGTGAACGGCGTCGCGGCGGATGTCGGTGTGTCGACGACCGGGATCGCGGGGCCGGATTCCCCCGACGGCCAGCCGGTGGGAACGGTGCACATCGGGATCGTGACGCCAGACGGCTCCTCGGCGAAGGCGCTGCACCTGCAGGGTGACCGTGATTCGATCCGTGCGCAGACGGTGAACGCGGCTCTTCAGGTGTTGCTTGAGTTCGTCCTGGAATAGTGGCGGTCCGATGTCGGTTATTACCGATGTGCTCACATTCAAACCACAGAGTGCAGGGGTAGATTTCGAGCAGGCCAGGAGTACTAGACTGGCTGTCTCATCGGGGGAAACCTCGAACGATCACACGGGGAGGAGGTTCCGATGATTCTTGTACGACAGGAAATCGGCGATGTGCTGAGGGACTTCCGCCTGCAGAAGGGGCGCACGCTCCGGCAGGTCGCAAGCAAGGCGTCGGTGGCGCTCGGCTATCTCAGTGAGGTCGAGCGGGGGCAGAAGGAGGCGTCGAGCGAGATCCTCGCATCCGTCGCCGATGCTCTCGACGTCCCCATCTCGACGATCATGCGTGAGGTCGGGGACCGCATCTCTGTTCTCGAGGGCATTCAGGTCTTCCCGGATGTCGTTCCGGACGACCTCGTGGCGTCGATCGAACCCCAGCTCTCGCTGCACTGAGCGTCGGCGTGCGGGTGAGCGATGCGTCGTAGCGAGTTCCTTCGCGCGGTCGACACCGAATTCCAGGCGCGGGCCTCTTCGTTGGTGAACGACCTCGGGCTTTCGGCCCTGCGCGGCCGTACGGCGCTCGAGGCTCTGGACGACGGAACTCCGCCGCGGGAGATCTGGCTTGCGTTGTGCGCAGAGATGGATGTTCCGGAGAACCGACGACACGGCGTCGGACGGCAGGAGCCGCGGGGGCGTTGAGTCCCAGGGGATGTCCGCAGGTTACGGCACACAATGTGCAGTGGGCGGCGTGTCGTCGAAGGTCTGTTCGAACCGGGCGTAGTCTTCTGCACAAGTGGTTCAGGCAATCTGTTCTCCACGGTATGTGAGCTCTCCGCGTCGATGTCGGTGGCCTCTCCTACGGTGGAAACAAGCCGAAGAGCCATTACGCCTTGTCGGAGAGTTCCTCCCAGCCGGGAGAGCCGCGACAGCCTACAGGCGGCACCACGCGCGCAGAAGGAGCAGACCATGCCATCACCCGCCGACCGCGAGAAGTCCCTCGAGACCGCACTCGCCCAGATCGACCGTCAGTTCGGAAAGGGCTCGGTCATGCGGCTGGGCAGCGATGAGCGCGCCCCCGTGGCCGTCATCCCCACCGGCTCCATCGCCCTTGACGTCGCCCTCGGCGTCGGAGGTCTCCCGCGTGGCCGTATCGTCGAAATCTACGGACCTGAGTCCTCGGGTAAGACGACGCTGACACTGCATGCGATCGCGAATGCCCAGCGTGGCGGAGGCATCGCAGCCTTCATCGATGCCGAGCACGCGCTCGACCCCGACTACGCGGCGAAGCTCGGCGTCGATATCGACGCGCTTCTCGTCTCCCAGCCCGACACCGGTGAGCAGGCGCTCGAGATCGCCGACATGCTCGTGCGCTCGGGTGCCATCGACCTCATCGTCATCGACTCCGTCGCGGCGCTCGTGCCTCGTGCCGAGATCGAGGGCGAGATGGGTGACTCGCACGTGGGTCTGCAGGCGCGACTCATGTCGCAGGCGCTGCGCAAGCTCACCGGTGGTCTGAGCCAGACAAACACCACCATGATCTTCATCAACCAGCTGCGCGAGAAGATCGGTGTCTTCTTCGGCTCGCCCGAGACCACCGCCGGCGGTAAGGCGCTGAAGTTCTACGCCTCTGTCCGCATGGACATCCGCCGTATCGAGACGCTGAAGGACGGCACCGACGCGGTGGGAAACCGCACCAGGGTCAAGGTCGTGAAGAACAAGATGGCCCCGCCCTTCAAGCAGGCGGAGTTCGACATCCTTTACGGTGTCGGCATCTCTCGCGAGGGCAGCCTGATCGACTTCGGTGTCGAACATGCCATCGTCAAGAAGTCGGGCTCGTGGTACACCTACGATGGCGACCAGCTGGGTCAGGGCAAGGAGAACGCACGGACGTTCCTGCTCAACAACCCCGATGTCGCGCTGGCGATCGAGACGCAGATCAAGCAGAAGCTCGGCATCGGCGGACCGGCGGCCGTGCCTGCTGCGGCAGACGAGCTCGCTGAGCGTCGTCCGGCCTGATGAATGACACACGTGGGGGCGGTCCGGATCGGATCGCCCCCATCATTCCCCTTTTCGGTCGCGCCGCGAAGGATGTCGACCCGGTTTCGATCAGTCCGGGAACGGACGACGACATCTCCGGCGACCGGTCGGATCGCTCCGACGGTGCAGATCTGTGGCGGCCCACGTGGGGTGCGGGTGCATCGCCCGCCGAAAGTGCAGCGGAGTCCGGGAGCCCGAGTGACCGTCATCCCGCCCGTGGGGCGTCAGCCAGATCCGGTTCGCCGGCATCGAGATCCGCCCCCCGGCTTCATGCGCTCGGGGCACCGCCCGCATCGCAGGGCGATACTGAGGATCCGAGTGTGCCGGACGAAGCTCGGAGTGCGGCCGAGGAGTCGCTCGTAAGAAAACTGCGGACGCGATCTCTCTCCATCTCCGAAGCACGTCAGGCTCTGCGAGGGCACGGGCTCGGGAACGGCGTGATAGATGAAGTGATCGAAGACTTCTGTCGTCGTGCCTACCTCGACGATGCTGCACTCGCCAGCGCTCTGGTGACGTCCGGTGTCGAACGGAAGGGGCAGGGGAGAGTCGCCCTCGCTCGTGCGCTGGCTCAACGAGGCATTCCTCGAGACGTGGTCGACGCTGCACTCGACGAACTGCCGGATGACGACGATGAGCGCGCCCTCGAATTCGCCCGCACCAAGGCGCGTTCCTTGAGCCGACTCGACAATGACACCGCGCTCCGGCGTCTGGTGGGGCAGCTCTCTCGACGCGGCTACAACGGGTCCGTCGCGATGAAGGCGGCCAAGCAGGCACTGCGGGAGACTGGCCCGAGTGCGTCGAGCTCGGGGGTTCGATTCGTCGATTCGGACTGAGCAAGCGACGCAGCAACCGCATCCGCACGGCTCGTAGAATGGGTTGATCATGACTATTCCGCGAAGCGAACCGACGATCATCAGCGCCTCGTCCGCAGCCGTCGACGAAGACGGACGCCAGCGATCGTACGAGGTTCGTACTTTCGGGTGCCAGATGAACGTGCACGACTCCGAACGGCTCTCCGGATCGCTGGAAAGCGCCGGCTACGTCCGTGCACTCGACGGCGCCGAGGCCGACGTGGTGATCATCAACACCTGCGCGGTGCGCGACAACGCCGCCGGAAAGCTCTACGGCACCCTCGGGCATCTCGCCTCCGTCAAGCGTCGTAAAGAAGGTATGCAGATCGCGGTCGGCGGCTGCCTGGCCCAGATGGACAAGCAGGCGGTTCTCGACAAGGCGCCCTGGGTGGACGTCGTGTTCGGCACGCACAACATGGGGTCGCTGCCCGGGCTGCTGGAGCGTGCACGCCACAACGGCGATGCGGAGCTGGAGATCCTCGAGTCGCTCGAGGTGTTCCCGTCGACGCTTCCGACGAAGCGTGACTCGGCGCACAGCGGATGGGTGTCGATCTCGGTCGGCTGCAACAACACGTGCACGTTCTGCATCGTCCCGAGTCTGCGTGGCAAGGAGAAGGATCGGCGTCCCGGCGACATCCTCAACGAGATCCGCCTCCTCGTCGAAGACGGCGCCATCGAGGTCACTCTCCTCGGCCAGAACGTGAATTCATACGGCGTCGAGTTCGGCGACCGACAGGCGTTCGGAAAGCTGCTGCGCGCCGCCGGCGAAATCGAGGGACTGGAGCGCATCCGCTTCACGAGTCCGCACCCTGCCGCGTTCACCGATGACGTGATCGACGCCATGGCCGAGACCCCGAGCGTGATGCCGCAGTTGCACATGCCGCTGCAGTCCGGCAGCGATCGCATCCTCAAAGCGATGCGGCGGTCGTACCGCAGTGAGCGTTTCCTCGGGATCCTCGATCGTGTCCGTGCGCGAATCCCGAACGCCTCGATCACGACCGACATCATCGTCGGTTTCCCGGGCGAAACGGACGAGGACTTCGAAGACACGATGCGCGTCGTCGAGCAATCCCGCTTCTCCGGAGCATTCACCTTCCAGTACTCGATCCGTGAGGGCACGCCCGCAGCGACGATGGAGGATCAGGTTCCGAAGGAGATCGTCCAGGAGCGTTACAACCGTCTGATCGCACTCCAGGAGCGAATCTCTCTGGAAGAGAACCAGAAGCAGGTCGGACGCCAGATCGAGGTGCTCGTCTCGACCGGTGAAGGCAAGAAAGACGCCGAGACGCACCGCCTCACCGGCCGCGCTGAAGACAACCGTCTGGTTCACTTCGAAGTCACTGCCGGCTCGGACCTGCCGAGGCCCGGCGACGTCGTGACTGTCAGAGTGACGCATGCTGCGCCTTTCCACTTGCTTGCCGACGATCCGACCGGGGCTCCGCTGCGGATCCGCCGGACGCGCGGGGGCGATGCGTGGGATCGCTCGCAGGCGGAATCGTGCGCGGTGCCGACTCCGGCGTCCGACGGCGGCCTGCGCGCCGTATCTCTCGGTCTGCCGACCCTTCGCGTCGGAGTGTGAGCGAACCGCGCCTCTGGGCGATAGTCGGGGCCACAGGAACCGGGAAGAGCGACCTGGCGCTTGACCTGGCGGAGGCGCTTCGTGCTCGCGGCAATCCGGCGGAGATCGTGAACGCCGACGCCATGCAGCTCTATCGCGGGATGGACATCGGCACAGCGAAGCTCCCTGTCGAGGACCGTCGCGGGATCCCCCACCACCTCTTCGATGTTCGTGAAGTCGATCAGGAAGCGGCGGTCGCCTGGTACCAGCCCGCAGCACGAGACGCGATCGACGCGATTCACCGACGCGGAGGCGATGCGATTCTGGTGGGCGGCTCCGGTCTCTATGTGTCGAGTGTCGTCTACGAGTTCAACTTTCCGCCGCGAGACCCCAAGGTCCGTGCACGCCTGGAAGCAGAGCTGGAGTCGCACGGTTTGGGCGTTCTCCTCGATCGGCTCCGCGCGGAGGATCCGGCAGCAGCGGCGAAGGTCGACCCGCGTAACAGCCGACGGGTCATCCGCGCCCTCGAGGTGCTCGCGCAGGGGAGCAGTACGCACGGCGCGTCCCTGCCGGAGAAGCCCGTACTGTGGCATCGGCGCACGAGACTCATCGGCCTGCATGTCGAACGCTCGGAGCTGGTCGCCCGTCTGGATGAACGCGTCGAGCGGATGTGGGAGGCCGGGATGCTGGCCGAAGTCGCCGAACTGCGGCAGAAGGGTCTCGAGCGGGGCGCCACGGCCTCCAGAGCGATCGGGTACGCGCAGGCGCTTGGCCAGCTGGACGGCACTCTCACCGCGGTGGAAGCCATCGCCGAGACACAGGCGCTCACACGCCGCTACGCCCGTCGACAGGTGTCGTGGTTCAGGCGGTACCGCGACCTGGAGTGGTGGGATGCCCCGGCGGATGCGGAGGCACTCCTGGCTGAGTGAGCCGGTGCGCCGCGACTGACCTCGTCGCGATGTCGGTGGCCGGTGCGAAGCTCACGGTATGGCCACGCATTTCTTCACCGCATCCAGCCTTGACGGATTCATCGCGACCGACGAGCACTCGCTCGACTGGTTGCTCACGCAAGACGTCGATCCCGACGGACCGATGGGCTATAACGCCTTCGAGAAGAATATCGGCGCGCTGGCGATGGGTTCGTCGACCTACGAATGGGTGATGAAGCACGAAGAAGGACGATGGGGCTACAGTCAGCCCACCTGGGTGTTCACGCACCGCGAGATCCCGCTCCCCGAGGGCGCTGATGTGCGGCTGACACAAAGCGACGTGCGGAGCGTGCACGCCGACATGCTCGCTGCCGCCGCAGATCAGGACATCTGGATCGTCGGTGGGGGAGACCTCGCCGGTCAGTTCGCAGACGCGGGCCTCCTGGATGAGGTGTGGATTCAGTACGCGCCGGTGACGCTGGGGTCCGGCGCACCGCTGCTTCCGCGACGGCTCGACCTCGAACTTCTCGAGGTCGCGCGAAACCGCAACTTCCTCTGCGGTCGCTACGCCGTCGTCTCGGCCGGAGCCGCGGAGTGATTTCGTCGAACGCTTCCGTGGCGGGATGCGCGGCGTCTCCGCGGTATGGCCGCGCTCTCTAGACTGGGGAGCATGGTCGCATTCACCAAGGGTCACGGCACGGGCAACGACTTCATCATCATCGCCGACCCCGACGGGGCGCTCGATCTCACGGTGGAGCAAGTCGCAGTGCTGTGTGACCGCCACTTCGGGATCGGTGCCGACGGCATCCTCCGGGTCGTGCGGTCGGCCTCCATCGCCGACGGTGCTGCAGCGCTGGCGGAGGAACCCGCAGCCGAGTGGTTTATGGACTATCGCAACGCCGACGGGTCGATCGCGGAGATGTGCGGCAACGGCATCCGGGTCTTCGCGCACTATCTCGTACGGGCAGGTCTCGCGACCATCGAACCGGGAGCGACGCTCCCGATCGGTACCCGCGCCGGTGTGCGCGACGTGACGCGCAGCGCGACTGGATACCAGGTCGACCTCGGCCGGTGGAAGCTCTCCGGCGACGATCCGCTGGTGCGGGTCGACGGTCTTCCGGTCACGCGTCCTGGTCTCGGAATCGATGTGGGCAATCCTCACGTGATCGTGGCAATCGCGTCGGAGCACGAGCTCGGCTTGCTCGACCTGCACCGTGCGCCGGACCTCGATCCCGTTCTGCCCGCCGGTGCCAACGTCGAGTTCGTGGTTCCGGGCGAGCCGTTGGTTCGTGACGGAGTCGGGCACGTGCGCATGCGCGTGTTCGAGCGCGGCGTCGGTGAGACCCTCAGCTGTGGAACCGGTGTGGCTGCCACCGCACTCGCCGTCCGCTACTGGGCGGGGGAGAACGCCCCGAGCAACTGGCAGGTCGAGGTGCCGGGAGGAACGCTCGGAGTGCGGATGTTCCCGGCAGAAGACGGAGAGCACGTCGCCCTGTCGGGTCCGGCTCAACTCGTCTTCAGCGGAGAGATCGAACTGCTCTGACCGAAGCCGGATGGCCTCATCGTCGCCGGGGCGGCCCGCTCAAGATCGAAGCGGTCAGAGTCCGTACAGTGTGATCGGCTCGGTCGGCGGCGTTCCGTGCTTGCGTACCTTGAGGATGCGGTAGCCCTTGCCCGTGGCGGTGCGGAAGACGCTGTATCCGGGCTGGAACGTGGAACCGATCCAGCGCTGCAGCGAATCGGCGCCGAGATTGCGCTGGACCACGAGCCAGGCATCGCTGCGTTCGTCGAGCCTCGGTATCCACCGCTCGAGCAGCCCGTGCAGTTCGTTCTTGCCGACGCGGATGGGCGGATTCGAACGGATCGTGCGGAACGAGACGTGCTCGGGAACATCGTCGGGTAGAGATGCGTTGACATTGGTGAGCCCGAGGGATGCTGCGTTGCGGCGCACCAGATCGAGGGCCCGCTCATTCACATCGACGGCCCAGATCGTCGCATGCGGAGCGGCGAGGGCCATCGAGATGCTGACGGGGCCCCAGCCGCTGCCGAGGTCGAGAAGATTGCCTCCCGGGGGAACCGGGGGCATGTTGGCGAGAAGCACTGCAGTGCCGGCATCCAGCCGATCCGGGCTGAAGACGCCACCGGCGGTGGTGACTTCCAGCTCTCGGCCTGCGAGTGATACACGGATCCTGCGCAGATTCTCGGGGCTTGCCGGGGCCGCAGTGAAGTAGTGGTCTGACCCCATACGGTGAGCGTACCGGACAGCGCGGGCTAAGGTTAAGGCTCGCTACAAAACCCCCAGAGACAAGGAACGGATGACGGATACCACGACACCCTCCAACGGCGACGAGACGGTCGATCGCGTGCTCGCGAACGCAGAGAAGCGCTCCGACGTGCACGTGTTCGGGGCAGCGCAGGCGCTGCAGGACGAGTCGACCGCTGCGCACACCAGCACGGACGGGGCTCAATGGGATCTCGAAGACCGTCACGCCCTTCGCCGCGTCGGTGGACTCTCGACAGAGCTCGAGGACGTCACCGAGGTCGAGTACCGACAGCTTCGCCTGGAGAACGTCGTCCTCGTCGGTGTGTACCCGCAGGGTGCGCAGGAGGATGCCGAGAACTCGCTGCGTGAGCTCGCCGCACTGGCCGAGACCGCGGGTGCCGTCGTGCTCGATGGCGTGCTGCAGCGTCGCCCCCACCCGGATGCTGCCACGTATCTCGGACGCGGCAAGGCGCAGGAACTCAAGGACATCGTCGCTGCCGTCGGAGCCGATACAGTCATCGCCGATACCGAACTCGCGCCGAGCCAGCGACGCGCGCTCGAGGATGTCGTCAAGGTGAAGGTCATCGACCGCACGACCGTGATCCTCGACATCTTCAGCCAGCACGCGAAGAGCAGGGAGGGCAAGGCGCAGGTCGAGCTCGCCCAGCTCGAGTATCTGCTCCCTCGTCTTCGTGGCTGGGGTGACTCCATGAGTCGCCAGGCCGGTGGCCAGGTCGGCGCCGGTGGTGCGGGCATGGGATCCCGTGGCCCCGGTGAGACCAAGATCGAGCTCGATCGGCGACGGATCCGCACCAAGATGGCGCTCCTCCGTCGGCAGATCCGTGACTTCGGACCGGCTCGTGAAGCGAAGCGTGCGGAGCGCAAACGCAACACCATCCCCTCGGTGGCGATCGCCGGCTACACCAACGCAGGCAAGTCGAGTCTGCTCAATGCGCTCACCAGTGCCGGCGTCCTGGTCGAGAACGCGCTGTTCGCGACGTTGGACGCGACCGTGCGCCGTTCGGAGACCGAAGACGGCCGTGTCTACACGCTGACCGACACCGTCGGTTTCGTCCGCAACCTCCCGCATCAGCTCGTCGAGGCCTTCCGCTCGACGTTGGAGGAGGTCGGAGAGGCGGACGTGGTGCTTCACGTCGTCGATGCGTCGCACCCCGATCCGGCCGGGCAGCTGCAGACGGTGCGCGACGTACTCGGCGATGTCGGCGTGCGAGATCTGCCCGAGATCGTCGTCTTCAACAAGGCTGACCTGATCGATGACGACGAGCGCCTGGTGCTCCGCGGTCTGCAGCCGCATGCGCACTTCGTGTCGTCGCGGTCCGGTGAGGGAATCGCCGAGCTGCGTGCCGTCATCGAGGAAGCCCTCCCGAAGCCCGCGATCGAGATCCACGCGGTGATCCCCTATGACCGCGGTGACCTCGTGGCAGCCATCCATGAGACGGGGATGCTCCTCGAGGTGGAGCATCGAGAGGCGGGCACCGCTGTGCACGCACGGGTGTCCGAACGCCTCGCGGCAGAACTCGCGCCCTTCACCGTCGAAGGCTGACGGGCTCAGCGGGCGAGGAAGCGCGCCTCGACCGTCGCGGAGATGATGATCTCCTCCGGCTCGTATTCCATGGCCGGGGCTGCGTCGGCGGCGAATGCGACGCCTCCGCGGGCCTTCATCATCGGTGCACCCGGCATCGGCTGTCCGCTCGAGATGAGGCCGACATCGGCGATCTCGAGCGGCGTGACCTCGTCGAGTCCGAGAGCCCCCGCATACGCCTTGGCGCGAGTCACGGCGACGCTGACGGCTTCGGCGGCCACCTCGCGCTCCACCTGTGTTCGGGTCACAGGGGTGAGGTGCCAGTCCACCCAGCCCACTTCGACGCCGTCCCAGGGCGAGACGTCCGAAACCCATATCGACAGCTCCGACGCCTCTGCGAACGTCGCCGTGAAGTCGATGCTCGCGTAGTACACGGGGGCGAGGCGCTTCCCGTCGTTGTTCCAGGGACGCTCGGCTCGCACGGAGAGTCGTTTGCTGGTCCAGTCGACGACGCTGCCCGCGTCAGCCCGCTCGGTGATGCTGCCGCGCACGGGCTCGGCCAACCGCATCACGTGCTCGACGACCGTCGTGCGCTCCGAGCCCTCCGCCCGCACGCTGACCCGGATGGTGGCGCGCTCCGGCGCGATGCGCGCCTCGTGTTCGCCGCGGACTGTGACGGTGACTTCGCTCATGCGCCGACTCTACGCCAGCACTCCGGGCACCTGCGGAATGGCGGAGAGCCGGTGAACGTTGTAGTCTGTGATGCTCGGGTGTTCGTCGCCCGGGATGGTAATTCCACAGTGTGACAGCGGCTCCTTCGAGAGAAGGACCACGGGGCTGATCGGTTTCGACAGCGCCTGTGAATCCACGAGAAGCGGGCCGAGGATGCAGAGTTATCTCGTTAACGCTCTCTGCAAAAAAATAGTTGCCGAAACCAAGCGCAACGACTTCGCCCTCGCTGCATAAGCGAGCCCGATAGTCCGTCAGGCCGTATGTGATTCCGATACGGATCCTGGCGTCATTTAGGAATCTTGCTGCGTGATGGCGTCTGGACGTCACGTGGGACTCTTCCCAGGCTGGGCTTGTCGACTTAGGTGTCTGTGACAAAGGTCGGAGCCGAGTAGAACGTCTTCACAGACTGCGCCCGGAGAAGGCGTGGAGACTCAGCGTTGGACGGGGGTTCGATTCCCCCCAGCTCCACCAGGTCGCTGTCACTGAAAAGAAGCCCCGTGCACTCCTACCAGGAGGTCACGGGGCTTCTTCGTGTGCGGACCCGGGTGTCACTCCACCGTCTGTGTGTACGGCACCGTCAGCACGGCATCCGCATACTCGGGCGCTGCTGCGGTGAGCGCGATCACAGGCACGGACCATACACACGTCGAGGAAGCGCGAAAGACCTCCGCTCGTTTCGACGGGGGACCTATATTGAGGTCTGTGGAATCGACCCCCGAAACTGTCGCGACCGGTCTCACCCGAGCGGAGGTCGCCGAACGCGTCGCGAATGGGAAGACGAACGCGTTCGTGGCGGACACGAGCCGCAGCGCATGGAGCATCGTGCGTGCGAACGTCTTCACGCTGTTCAATGGCATCGTCTTCGCGTGCTTCTTCATCCTCTTCCTGGTCGGGCGGTGGCAGGATGCGCTCTTCGGGCTCGCCGCCTTCGCGAACGCCATCATCGGCTGTGTTCAGGAGTTCCGAGCGAAGTCTGCTCTCGACCGCTTGGCGCTGATGAATGCACCGCGCGCCCTGGTGCTCAGGGAAGGTGCGGAGGCGGAGGTCGCCCCCACCGAGGTCGTCCTCGACGACGTGCTGGTCTTGCGAGCCGGCGAGCAGGTGCCGGCCGACGCCCGAATACTCACGGCGCGCGGGCTGCAGATCGATGAGTCGATGCTCACCGGCGAGTCCGACCCGGTGGAGAAGCAGCCGGGCGACGAGGCGCTCTCCGGAGCGGTGGTCGTCGCGGGGGAGGGCACCGCGCAGGCAACGCGTGTGGGTGCCGACTCGTATGCCAACCACTTCGCGGGTGAAGCGAAGCGTTTCTCGCTCGTCTCCAGCGAGCTCCGCTCGTCGGTCAACCGAGTACTGAAGTGGGTGAGCTGGGTGATCGGACCGGTGGGGCTGCTCGTCCTGAACGCGCAGATCATCGTCACGGGCGGGTACGCCACCGTGTTCTCCAGCGGCGCCTGGGTCCAGGCCGTCGTGAACACGATCGCCGCGTTGACGGCGATGATCCCCCTCGGACTGGTGCTCATGACGAGCATCGCATTCGCCGTCGGTGCGTCGAAACTGGCGCGCAGGCAGGTTCTGGTGAATGAGCTGCCCGCGGTCGAAGGGCTCGCCCGGGTCGACGTCGTGTGTCTCGACAAGACCGGCACCCTCACCGTGGGGGAGATCGGGTTCGACGAAGCCCACGGACTCGCCGGCCTCACATCGGAGCGTGCGGAGGCGGCAGCGGCGGCGCTCGGCTGGTACGCCGCGTCTCCGGATGCGAACGCCACGGCGCGCTCGATGCGAGCGGCGTATCCGGCCGCGTCTCCGCTCACGGTCGCGGAGTACATCCCCTTCTCGTCCGTGCGCAAGTGGAGCGCGGTCTCCTTCGACGAGATCGCCGGGACCTGGGTGATGGGTGCACCGGAGATGGTGTTCGGCGATGCCGCGACATCGGACGAGACCGAACTCGGACGCTCGGTCACCGCCCTCGCAGAGACCGGCCGTCGCACACTGGTCCTCGGTCACTCGGAATCGGCGCTGTCCGAGGCTGATGTGGATGCCGAGCGGCTTCCGGGTGGTGTGGCCGCGGCCATCGTCCTCACCTTCCGCGAGCAGGTGCGCCCCGACGCCGCACAGACCCTCGAGTACTTCGCCCGGCAGGATGTCGGGATCCGGATCATCTCGGGTGACAACCCGCGCACGGTCGCGGCGATCGCGCGTGAGGTGGGAGTGGACGTCACCGAGGGTTTCGATGCACGTCGTCTTCCTGACGATGACGCCGAACTGGCAGACGTGCTCGAGACGCACACGGTGTTCGGACGCGTCTCACCCGAGCAGAAGAAGCGCATGGTCTCGGCCCTGCAGAGCCGCGGGCACACCGTGGCGATGACCGGAGACGGCGTCAATGATGCCCTCGCGATCAAGGCCGCCGACATCGGTATCGCGATGAACTCGGGCTCGCCCGCCACGAAGGCGGTGGCGCGGCTGGTGCTGCTCGACGGGCAGTTCTCGCACCTGCCCGATGTCGTCGCGGAAGGACGTCAGGTCATCGCGAACATCGAACGCGTCTCGATGCTCTTCCTGAACAAGACCGTGTACGCCACACTTCTCGCGATCATCTTCGGGGTGTTCGTGCTCGAGTTCCCGTTCCTCCCGCGTCAGCTCTCCATCACCGACGGCCTCACGATCGGCATCCCCGCGTTCTTCCTCGCGCTCATGCCCAACGCGGCACGCTATGTGCCCGGATTCCTCCGGCGATCGTTGAGCTTCGCCATTCCCTCGGGGATCATCGTGGCGCTCGGTCTCACGTGGTTCACCTTCGTCGCGCGCGGGCTCGACGCGCACGAGGAGCAGCTGCGCACCGGAGCGACCGTCATCCTCGCCGTCGTCGGCATCTGGGTGCTCGCCGTGCTCGCCCGCCCCCTCAACCGCTTCAAGGTGCTGGTCGTGGGTGCGATGTTCATCCTGCTCATCGCCGTGTTCTCGCTTCCCCTCGCGCGACAGTTCTTCGTCCTCGTCGATCCGGGGGAAGACCTCGCGATCGCGCTCACCGGGATCACGATCGTGATGATCGCGGCGATCGAGGTCGTGCGCATCGTGCATCGTCGGCTCGTCCTGAGAGAGGAGCCGGCCTCGGCGCCCGCGCGAGCACCCGAGCCGGGCATCGGAGTCGATCGTGGCCTGGCGACGGTCATCACGACCACGGTCGCCGTGCTCTCCTACGTATTCGGAGTCCTCGCCACGGGCTTCGGCATCCTGGTCTTCCTCGGACGTTACGACCCGGACGTGAGCGCCTCCGCGTTCTCGCTCACGGGCGCGGCCATCGCGCTGTTCGGTCTTCTCGTGTTCGCGGTCGCGGCCGGTATCCGCCGGGGCAGTGGTCTCTCGCGGCTGTTGCTCACGATCTTCCTCGGGGTCGTGATCGCACTCAGCGCGATCGTGCTCGTCTTCGGAGATCGGTGGGACTGGGGAGCAGCCGCCACTGCCGTGGTCGCTGCCCTGATCGTCGTCCTGCTCTGGACCCCACCGGTCGCCCGGGGATTCCGGCCCGTCCTCGAGAGTTCGATGGGGAGCGCGGCACCGTAGTGACGTCGTGACCTCGAGCGGCGCTCAGTCGGTCCATTCGACAAGGATCAGTCCTTGCCGCGTGTCGGCGAACCGCACCCATCCGTCGCCGAACAGATAGGTCATCCCGTAGCCGTCCTCATCGAGACCCATCGCGTACCGCGGATCCTCTGTGACGTACACGCCGTCCGCGCCTGCTTCCCGCTTCCACCCCTCAGCAAGCAGACCCTCCTGAGCCTGAGTGGCTTCCTCCATGCTCAGAGCCGCCCACCCGTAGAGCTGGCCGTGGTCGGACGCAACGCTGTAGTCGGCCCAGAAACACAGCAGCCCGTTGGTGAGCTCCACCCCGCCGACGACGAACTCCTTCGACTGCGCGGTCCATCCCATATCCGTGAACACAGAAACCGTTCCCGCCGAGATCATGGATTCGCAGGTGAGCTCGGCAGGAGCCTCCGGGACGCTCGAGTTCACCGGCTCGGGGCTCGGTGCCGGGCTTGGAGCGACGGCGTTCGATGTGGGTGAGGCCGGCGGATCCGCAGGTGCTCCGCACGCTGTCAGAGCGACGAGCTGCAACAGTGAGCCTGCTGCGGCGGTCATGATGCGGGGGGTCATCGTGGCCTCATGGTTCGGATCAGTCGTGCATGAGCTTCAGGAACTCTTCGTGGAGCGTGCCGTTGGTGGCGAGTGTCGAGCGCGCCGATATCGTCTCGGCTCCGTCGGCGGCGGTCATCCGCCCTCCGGCCTCCCGGATGATCGGCACGGCCGCGGCGATGTCGTATTCCTTGACGTCGAATTCGGCGACCATATCGATCCGTCCCTCGGCGAGAAGCATGTAGGAGTACACGTCGCCGTAGGCGCGATCCCGCCAGACGCGTGCCGCGACCCTGAGCAGACTGTCGAGCCGTCCCGCGTCGGACCACTGCGCGATGCTCTGGAAGCTCACGCTGGCATCGTCGAGCGATGACACGGCGGACACCTGGAGTCGGCGGGGATCGCCCTCGGTGGCCGTCCAGGAGCCTTCGCCGGTGGCTCCCCACCAGCGTCTGCCGAGTGCCGGCATGCTGACGACACCGACCTGGGGAACGCCATCGATCGCCAGGGCGATCATCGTGCCCCACAGGGGAACGCCGCGGAGGAAGTTGGCCGTGCCATCGATCGGGTCGATGATCCACTGGCGATGCGTGCCGCCCTGCGCGCCGAACTCCTCACCGAAGATGCCATCGTCGGGTCGTTCGGTTTCGAGGATGGTGCGGATCGCACGCTCCGTCGCGAGGTCGGCGTCGGTGACATGCGAGTTGTCGGCCTTGGTCGAGATCTCGAGGTCGGCCGCATCGAAACGCGGGAGCGACTGGGCGTCGGCGGCGTCGGCGAGGCGGAGCGCGAGGGCGATATCGCTGCGCAGGTCGTCAGTGTGAGGGGAGGCGGTCACGCTCTCAGGATAGTCGGCCGAATAGCGGGCGCTGAGGGCCGAAGGGCCATGTTTCCGCGCACGACGGAGACCGGCACGCCCGGGCCCGCCTCGATTTCGCATGGGGCCGGTCGGCTGGTAATGTAATTCCTCGGTCGGGGTTATCCCGGGCCACGCACCTCTAGCTCAATCGGCAGAGCAACTGACTCTTAATCAGTGGGTTCTCGGTTCAAGTCCGAGGGGGTGCACGGATCAGCCTCAGAAACTCTCGCCAGTTTCTGGGGCTTTTCTGCTTTCTTGTGCACGCGGTCCGCTTGTCGATCCGGATAGCCCGGCGAAGTCCAGGTTTCTGAGGACTTTCAGAGAATGCCGCTATACCGCGTAATGGGCTCTTGTCGACGCCGTCTCTCACACGGGGACAACCGCGTCATCGCCGTCGGATGCGTCGCTGCGAAGCAGCACGGCCGAGGCGGTGGGGCTTCGACAAGAAACTGGGGAACACCGTGTACAGACGTAATCGGCGCGCGCGATCGCGCCGCACATCCATCACGCTCGTCGCCGCCGCTGCGGCGGCACTCACCGCTGTGGTGACGGGCATGGGCGCCACCGCGGCCACCGCTGCCGAGTACGACCATCCGGCGGCCATCGATCCCGCATCGATCACGGTGACCACCGTGGATGGCGATGAGACTCTGGCGCAATTCGATCAGGTGCGCGTGGGCGCGGACTGGTCGGTGCCGGATGGCGCTCTCGGCGGCGAGACGTTCGGGTTTACGCTTCCGAGCCAATTCGCTCGGTCCGGCCTGTCATTCTCGGTCCCCGCGACCGAGGACCCGACGGAGATCGTCGCCGAGTGCGCCGTCAGCAGCGACGCGGCACCGGTCGTGACCTGCACCCTCACGGACTACGTGAACGGCCGCACCGGCGTGAACGGCTCGCTGTGGTTCCTCGCCAGCGCGGACGAGCAGAGCACGGAAACGACTCTGGAGTTCGTCATCGACGGCAAGACCACCCGGGTCGAGACCCCCGGGGGTGGGATCACGCCTGTGGCGCCGCTGCCCACGGAACCTCAGAAGGTGTCGTGGCAGACGGACGACGGCAACATCGCGTGGCAGATCGAGCTTCCGGGGTCCAGCTTTCCCGGGGTCGAGTCGATCATCGTCGACGACGTGCTGACCGCACCGAACAGCGAGGTCGCCGAGCACCACAACGAAGACGGTCAACTCGTGGTCTGGAGCACCGACGCCGACCAGCAGGACTACCGGACGATCACGAACTGGGCGGGTGCGTGGAACGAGGACGGCACGGCGTTCCATCTCGAGATCCCTGGTGCGATCGATCCCGCGCGGATGTACTTCGTCAAGTACTTCACGGTACCGAGCACTCAGGCGGACGGGACCTCATTCAGCAATGTCGCCAACGTCAACGGAGTGGTGCTGCAGGACCGAGAGGTATGGCAGGTCACGGGTGGCGGCACCGGAGACGGAACCGCCACCGGTGCGTTCACCCTGACCAAGGCTGTGGGCGGCTCCGGAGCGACGGATGTGCCGGCCGACGCCGAGTACACGGTCCGCTACAGCTACGGCGACCCGGCGGTCGAGAAGACCATCGCCGTGATCGCAGGAGCGACGACCGCTCCCGTTCGCCTCCCCGCCGGCACCGTTGTCACGCTCGAGGAGCTGACCCCGCCGGCCATCGACGGCATCGAATGGGGTGCGCCGGTGTTCTCGGGCACCGGAGTGCGCGCGACCGCAGACGGCGGGGCACAGATCACCGTCTACGGGGGTTCGACGCTCGCGATCACGCTCACCAACACCGCGACGGCGAAGCCGCCAGTGGTGCCGCCGGCCACGCCTCCCACGCCGGAGACTCCCGCGACGCCGCCGACGGATGTGACGCCTCCGACGGAGCTGCCGTTGACCGCCGGTTCCCTCGCCACGACCGGTGGCGATGTGCCGGCGGTCATGCTCTGGGGCGCCGGTGGCGCGCTTCTGCTCGGCGTCGCGCTCACCACTCTGGCCGCCGTACGCGCTCGACGACGCGAGACCCAGGGCTGATCCGGGCACTGGGGTCGATGTCGTCGGAGCAGAAGCTCCGCGGCGTCGGCCCCGCGGCGGTGGTGGGGAGTCACGCGGCTGCAGACCGCCTCCGTAGGTCGTGGGTCAGCCTCAAGCCACGGCGATGACCGTGCCTCCGGTGATGAGTCGCAGCTGGTCGAACGTGAGCGGCATGACGGTGTGCGGGTGGCCGGCTGCCGCCCACAGCTCGTCGTGGCGCTGGAGCGCGTCGTCGAGGAAGGTGCGCAGCGGGGTCGGATGTCCGACCGGTGCGACGCCGCCGATGGCCTGGCCGGTGGCCGCGCGGACGACGGACGCCGGTGCCATCGATACTTCGCGCGCGCCGATGCTGGCGGTGAGCACGGCGAGTTCCGCCCGGTGGCCGCCGCTGGTCATGACGAGAACCGGCTCTCCGTCGGCGATGAACACGAGGCTGTTGGCGATAGCGGCGACGTCGCATCCGATCGCCGCGGCCGCGGCCGCCGCGGTGCGCGCCGAGTCCGGCAGGACGCGGATGGTGGTGTCGACCCCTGCATCCACAAGGTGCTGCTGCACGAGTCTGCTGCGCTCGGGAAGGGGCGTTTCTTCGCTCATCGCCCCACGATATCGGAGGGGGATGTCGGTGCCGGATCGGGCGTCAGCGGCCGATCCGGCACCGACATGACGCCTCAGGCGGCGTCGCCCACGAGGATCGCCGCGGCATCCTCAGCGGCGGCGTCTTCAGGCTCGTCGTCGATGTGCGCGAGCACGCGCCGGCCGAGGAACACCGTCAGCGCTGCGATGAGGACAGACGCCGCCGCGAACAGGTATGGCACTGTCGCGTTGAACGCGTGCCACAGGAGCGCCGCGATCGGAGGAGCCATCGCGCCACCGAGGAAACGCACCGCGGAGTAGGCGGAGGAAGCGACGGAGCGGGGGAGGTCCGTCGCCTCCATGACCGCTTCGGTCAGCACGGTGTTCATCACACCGAGCAGCAGACCGCCGATGACGATGCAGGTGACGAGGGCGGCCGCGTTCCCGACCACGAGCCCGGCGGCGACGAGGTCGAGTGCGAGCAGAGGGAGCACCACGAGGATGATCCGCGTGCGCGGCATGCGGCGCATCAGCACCGGCGCCACCCAGACGCTCGTGACCGCGAGAGCGACCCCCCAGCCGAAGAATGTGAACCCGATTCCCATTGCGCCGAAGCCCAGGGGGAACGGCGAGAACGCCAGCAGCACGAAGAAGCCGATGTTGTAGAACAGTGCGGCGACCGCGAGGATCGCGAGGGCGGGGCGTCGGAGCGCCGAGAACGGGGCGGAGAAGGGCACCGGTACCCGCTTCTCGCCCGGTCCGCGCAAGAGCACGAGCACGGCGACGAAGGCGATCGCCATCAGCACGACGACGCCAAAGAACGGGCCGCGCCAGCTCTGCTCGCCGAGGAGGCCGCCGAGCAGGGGGCCGACAGCGATGCCGAGGCCGAGTGCCGCTTCATACAGGATGATCGCGGCGCTGCTCCCGCCGGATGCCGACCCGACGATCGTCGCGAGGGCGGTCGAGATGAACAGTGCATTGCCGAGTCCCCAGCCGGCACGGAAGCCGATGACGGCATCGACGCTGCCGCTCAGAGCACACAGGAGGGCGAAGACGACGATGAGCGCGAGCCCGATGAGCAGGGTGGTCTTGGCGCCGATGCGGCTGGAGATCCAGCTGGTCACCAGCATGGCGAGGCCGGTCACCAACAGGTAACTGGTGAAGAGGAGTTCGGTCTCCACCGGCGACGCCTGGAGCGACTCCGCGATCGCGGGGAGGATCGGATCGACGAGTCCGATGCCCATGAAGGCGACGACGCATGCGAAGGCGACGGCCCAGACCTGCGCCGGCTGCTTCCACACCGAGGGGGTGGCGGTGTTGTTCACCGAGATTCTCCTGTTCGTTCCGTGGCGGTGTGCGCAGCGAGGATCTCCGCCGCGCGGGTGAGAGCGGACCAGTCGTCGTCGTTCAGCGCGGCGAACCGCGGCGCGAGGATCTCGCGGAACTCTGCGCGCCAGGCAGCGACGGCGGCAGCGCCCTGAGAGGTGATGTCGACGACGGTCGCTCGCGAATCGTCCGGGTCGGGGGAGCGGAGCACGAGCCCCTCACGCTCCAGCATGCCGAGGAGGCGGGTCATGCCGGGCTGAGTGGTACGCGCTGCGGCGGCCAGCTCGCCCACGCGCCTGGCACCCTCCTGCTCGAGGAGGCTCAGCACCCGCCACTGCGCGGCGGGCGCGTCGTTGCCGGCATCCTGCGCCGCGATGCGGCCCAGAGCGTAGCCGGAGAGCACCAGTGATGCGACGACATCCGAACGATTCATACCATCGAGTATATACCAGATGGTATGTACTTACTTCTAACGTCGGGCGTTCGCTATCCGCGCCGAGAGCTGATGGGCGTGCGCCAACAGGGTTCGACCCAGCTCCGCCATCCGATCCGGACCGAAGCGGAACTCGACTCCGGTCAGACTGAGCGCCCACTCCGGGCGTCCGGATCGATCGAAGACCGCGGCGCCGATGCCCCAGCTGCCCTCGACGATCAAGCCGGGGTTGACGGCGTATCCGCGTTCCTTGGTCTCGGCCAATCGGGTGCGCAGCGCGCGGGGGCGGTGTGTGGGCCCCCACGCGCTCTCGAGGTCGGGGTGCCGCTCCAGATACGTGTCCACATCATGGTCAGGGAGGAACGCCAGGATTGCGAGACCCGCGCTGGCGACGCCGAGGGGGAACCTCACGCCCTCGCTCAGGACGAAGGAGCGGATGGGGAAGGAGCCTTCCTCCCGAAGCAGGCACACCGTCTCATCCGCTCGCCGCACGGAGAAGAACGCGCTCTCCTCAGTCTTGACCGCCAGCGACCGGACGATGTCCCGCGCGAGGGCGGTCACGTCGTAGCGCGCAGCGGCAACCGAGCCCATCAGAAACAGCTCGGGGCCGGGCATCCAGCGGGTGCTGTCCTCGTCGCGGTCGACGAGGCCCTCGAGTTTGAGTGCACTGAGCAAGCGATGGGCGGTCGAGCGCGACAGCTCGGCAGCACGTGCGAGATCTTGGAGGGAGGCGCCGTCCGCACCGGCGGCCGTCACGAGCCGGAGCAGGCGCGCGGCCCGAGCGATGGCCTGTGCGCCGGGGACGGAGCGCGCGGTCGATTCCATATCGTGGACGCTATCTCCGTATCTGCCCACATGGCAAGACCCGACGGTTGCGCCACGGACCGAAGAGCGGATGCTGGAGTGAGGCACGATTTCGAAGGAGCAGACGTGATCGACAAGCAATGGGACTCGGCAGCGCACGCCGTGTCCGACATCCCGGACGGAGCCTCGCTGGCGGTCGGTGGCTTCGGGTTGTCCGGCAACCCGATCGCGCTCATCGAAGCCCTGCTGGAGCAGGGCACGAAAGACCTCAGCGTCGTGAGCAACAACTGCGGGGTCGACGACTGGGGACTCGGGGTCCTGCTCGGCGCGCAGCGCATCCGCAAGATGACGTCGTCGTACGTGGGGGAGAACAAGGAGTTCGAGCGTCAGTTCCTGAGCGGCGAACTCGAGCTCGAACTCACGCCGCAGGGCACGCTGGCCGAAAAGCTCCGGGCCGGGGGATCGGGGATCGCGGCCTTCTACACGCAGACGGGTGTCGGCACCCAGGTCGCAGAAGGCGGGCTGCCCCGCCGGTACAACGCGGACGGCACGATCGCCGTCGCCTCCCCGGTGAAGGACGTCCGAACATTCGAGGTCGATGGCTCGCCGACGGACTTCGTGCTGGAGGAGGCGATCACCACGGACTTCTCGCTCGTGCACGCTTCCCGCGGCGATCGCCACGGGAACCTCGTCTTCAACAAGGCGGCGCGCAACTTCAACCCGCTGGCCGCGATGGCCGGACGCATCTGCATCGCTCAGGTCGAACAGCTCGTGGAGCCGGGCGACCTCGATCCGGACAGCATCCATCTTCCCGGTGTCTTCGTGCATCGCATCGTCGAGGTGGGCACGGACATCCCCAAGCGCATCGAGCGACGCACCGTCGCCGTGGAAGGAGCCTGAAATGGCACTCACACGAGACCAGATGGCGGCCCGCGCGGCAGCCGAGCTGGAGGACGGTTCCTACGTCAACCTCGGAATCGGCCTGCCGACGCTCGTTCCGAACCACGTGTCGAGCGACATCACGGTGGTGCTCCAATCTGAGAACGGGATTCTCGGCGTCGGGCCCTATCCGCACGAGGACGCCGTGGACCCCGACCTCATCAACGCGGGCAAAGAGACGGTCACGACCCTGCCCGGTGCGGCGTTCTTCGACTCGGCCACCAGCTTCGGGATGATCCGCGGCGGCAAGATCGACGCCGCGATCCTCGGCGCGATGCAGGTCTCGACGAGCGGTGATCTCGCGAACTGGATGATCCCGGGCAAGATGGTGAAGGGTCCCGGCGGTGCCATGGATCTCGTGCACGGTGCCGCTCGGGTGATCGTTCTGATGGAGCACGTGGCCAGGGACGGATCGCCCAAGATCGTGGACGAGTGCTCGCTGCCGCTGACCGGTCGCGGCGTGGTAGACCGGATCATCACGGACCTGGCCGTCATCGACGTCACCCCCGAGGGGCTGACGCTCGTCGAGACAGCCCCCGGAGTGAGCGTGGACGAGGTCATCGCCGCCACCCAGCCGACGCTCACCATCCATCCGGATCTCCTCCACGAAAGGACCTCGCACCATGACTGACAACGACATCGTCATCGTCGCCGCCGCCCGGACCCCGCAGGGGCGACTGAAAGGCCAGCTGGGGGCCTTCACCGCTCCTCAACTCGGATCCTTCGCGATCCGGGGCGCGCTGGAGCAGGGCTCCGTCGACCCCGGAGATGTCGACGCGGTGATCGTCGGACAGGTGCTGGCGGCAGGCTCCGGCCAGAATGCTGCTCGGCAGGCAGCGATCGGCGCCGGGATCGGCTGGGACGTTCCCGCCCACTCCGTGAACAAGGTGTGTCTGTCGGGCTTGACCGCGATCATCGACGCCGCCCGGATGATCCGTACCGGCGACGCGTCCGTCGTCGTCGCCGCCGGGATGGAGTCGATGACGCGGGCACCGCACATGCTGATGGGGTCCCGCGACGGTTGGACATACGGCAGCGTCGAGGTGCTCGATCACATGGCCTACGACGGTCTGACCGACGCCTACGACCGGGAGAGCATGGGCGCGTCGACGGAGCGCCACAACGAGCGATACGAGCTCACTCGGGAGGCGCAGGATCGCGTGGCCGCACTGTCGCATCAACGAGCGGCCGCGGCGCAGGAAGCGGGAGTGTTCGAGGCCGAGATCGTCGCCGTCGCCGTGCCCCAGCGCCGGGGCGAGCCGGTTCGCGTGACGAAGGATGAAGGGGTGCGCCCCGACACCACCGTCGAAACTCTCGGCGGTCTGCGGGCGGCCTTCGCGGAGGGCGGATCGATCACGGCGGGGAACTCGTCACAGATCTCCGACGGCGCATCGGCCGTGGTCATCACGACGCGGCGCGCGGCCGAAACCAAGGGCTGGTCGGTACTTGCCACCGTCGGCGCCAGCGGCCAGACAGCCGGTCCCGACAACTCGTTGCAGGCCCAGCCGGCGCGCGCGATCGAGCGCGCGTGCGAGAAGCAGGGCATCGCCCCCTCGGACCTCGATCTCGTGGAGATCAACGAGGCGTTCGGTGCGGTCGTGGCCCGCTCGCAGGTCGAGCTCGGGTTGGACGAGGCCATCGTGAACATCCACGGCGGAGGGATCGCGATCGGGCACCCGATCGGCGCATCCGGTAACCGACTCGTGGTGCACGCCGTTCACGAGCTCGCGCGTCGCGGAGGGGGAACGGCCGCCGTCGGGCTGTGCGGCGGTGGCGGTCAGGGCGAGGCGCTGATCCTCACACGGTGAACGATGCGCTCGGGGCGCACGGTGTCAGTGCCGTGCGTCCTTGGCGTGATCCTGAGTGTCGGCGAGGGCCTTCTGCGAGCGGAACTGGAGTCGCTGAGCCTTCTTCGCCTTCTTGACCGACTGCGGCGAGTCGGCGTCGACGAGCACCCCGCGTCGCTCGCGGTTCATGTCGATCACCGCGCCGACGGCGAGCGCCATCGTGATGCCCCAGCTCAGCCAGGACAGCAGGGAGCGCCAGGTGATCGGCTGCTCGCGGGTGCCGCGTAGCAGCGAGACCCCTGCAGAGATCGCAGCGACGAGTCCGGTGCTGAAGAGGTAGCGCATGCCCCCACGCTACCTTCCCGCACCCCAGGTCGTACCGAGCCTTGACAAGCCCTCCCTGATCCTGTCAGGGGAGTAGGTCGTGAAAGACAGGCGGAGCGTCCGCAGATCGGGCGTTCCCGCGTAGAACGAGGCACCGGGCACGTATGCGACGTCGTTGGCCAGGGCGCGTCCGAGCGATTCGGCGGCATCCATACCCTCAGGCAGCCGTGCCCAGACGAACATGCCGCCGTCGGGACGGTTCCAGGTGCTGCCGGTCGGCAGAACGGTGGGCAGGGCGTCGAGCATCGCGTCGCGCCGGGCGGAGTAGGCCTCACGGATGCGCGTGAGCGCGGGCTCCCCACGACCCGAGAGGAGGTAGTGGGCAGCTGCGGCCTGGTCGATGGTGGAGGTGTGGAGGTCGGCGGCCTGCTTCGCGATCGTCACAGCGGGGCGGATATCAGGGGTCGTGCGGATCCATCCGATGCGCAGTCCCGGGGCGATCACTTTCGAGAAGCTGCCGAGGCCGATCACGTGCTCCGGTGCGAGCTCGGCCAGTGAGGGGAGGGTCTCACCCGAATACCGCAGTTGGCGGTAGGGCTCGTCCTCGACGATGCGGAACCCCCGCCGCTGTGCGATGGCGGCGATGTGCCGACGGGCATCGAGTCCGTGCGTGCGTCCGGTGGGATTCTGGAAGGTGGGGACCGTATAGAGGAACTTCGGGCTGTGCTCGGCGGCCAGCCGGTCCAGTGCTTCGAGATCCAGCTCGTCGCCGTCATAGGGGACGCCGATGACCCGAGCCCCGGCCAGCGCGAAGGTCTGCAGGGCCGCGAGGTAGCACGGTTCCTCGACCAGGATCGTGTCGCCGGGATCGAGAAGCGTCGTCGAGATCAGGCCGAGCCCCTGCTGCGAACCCGTCGTGATGATGAGGTCGGATGCCGCGGTGGGCAATCCGTCCGCGGAGTAGCGCCGGGCGACTTCCTCCCGGAGCCGGGCGTCTCCCTCGGACGTGGAGTACTGGAGCACAGTGGGGGAGTCGAGGACCGCGTCGAACGCCGCCCGGATGCCGACGACGTCGAACAGCTCGGGCGCGGGGAGGCCGCCGGCGAACGAGATGACCTCCGGGCGCTCGGTCAGTGCGAGAAGGTCGCGCACCGGCGAGGTCTTGGCGTTTCCTGCGCGCTGCGAACGCGGAGGGAGGGCGAGTGCGGCGGCAGCGGCATGCGGGGCAGTGGTCAACGGAGGTTCTTCCTCGGAGGAGTGAGTGCGGGGACAGCGGTGCGGCGGTGTCGCCCAGGATAGACCCGTCTCGAAACACCGATCTCCCGGCTGCTTCCCGGGCGCATCCGCTATCCTGGGGTCGTCGCGGCTCGCCCGCGGCCGCACAAACCGTGTATCTACCGGCCGTCGGCATCCCCGGCGGACAGCGGCGGCACCCGACATCGCGTCTTCGACGCGCGAGAGCCATGACACGCGCATCAGCACCCCCGCAGATCACCGAGCCGAGCCCGAGCCTTCTCCGTCTCGCCGGATTCCCCTACTTCCTCATCGCCTTCATCGCGCGACTTCCGTTCGCCATGATGGTCGTCGGCGTCCTGACCGTCGTCGTCTCGGCCCGCGGCTCGCTCTCGCTGGGTGGGCTCACATCGGCCGCCGTCGGTCTGGGAACGGCGTGCTTCGGCCCCCTTCTCGGTGCTGCCGCCGACCGGTTCGGCCAGCGGGTGGTCCTGGTCGTGCTCGCACTGGCCAACGGCGCGATGCTCCTGCTCTTCACCTTCGTGGTCTACGGGGGAGCCGCAGACGGCTTCGTGCTGTTGGCGGCGGTCGGGATCGGCGCCACGGCACCGCAGGTCGCGCCGCTCTCGCGCTCACGTCTGGTCACGATCATCGCCGATCGGATGCCGGAGGCGCGCCGCGCGAAGACCGTCTCCGGGACGATGGCCTACGAGTCCGCGGCGGATGAGACCGTCTTCGTCTTCGGCCCCTTCCTGGTCGGCATCCTGGCGTCCGCATTCGCGCCCTGGGCCCCGTTGGTGGGCGCCGCCGTGCTCACCGTCGTCTTCGTCGGCGCGTTCGCGCTGCACCCCAGCGGACGTCACGTGTCGCAGGACCGCGACGCCGACGGCAGGGCCCCGTCAGCGGTCTCGGAGCTGTTCCGGCCGCAGCTGCTCATCGTCGTCCTCGGCATCCTGGGCGTCGGGATCTTCTTCGGGACGATGCTGACGTCGCTGACGTCGTTCATGGCGGACCGCGGTGCGCCCGAGCAGGCCGGACTGCTCTACGGCGTGATGGGCGTCGGGTCGGCGGTGCTCGCGCTGGGCGTCGCCTGGCTTCCTCCGTCGTTCTCGATGCGCGCACGGTGGCTCGTCTTCTCCGGCATCCTGCTGGCTGGAACACTCCTGCTCGGCCTCGTCGACTCGCCCGGCACGATGATGCTGGCGCTGGCGATCATGGGAATCGGGATCGGACCCACCCTGGTCACGCAATACAGCTTCGGTGCCGCCCGCAGCCCGCGTGGACGTTCGGCGACGGTGATGACGATGCTGGGCTCCGGCGTCGTGGTCGGGCAGTCGATCGGTGCGGCAGTGGCCGGCGAGATCGCCGAGAACGTCGGAACATCCGCCGCACTCCTGCTGCCGATGATCGCCGCGTTCATCGCCTTCGGAGCGGGAGTGGCGAACTGGGTTCTCAGCGGCGAGAGGCGAGGTCGTTCGTCGGTGACCGCCTGACCTCGGGCGACGGTATTCCGTGATCCTGGGTAGGTTGGATTCCATCGTTGATGTGAGGAGTCCCACTTGACCGCCGCAGATTTCGTCGTCGTCGCCAACCGCCTGCCGGTCGACCGGGTGGAGGGACCTGACGGCGAGGAAGTCTGGCGCACGTCTCCCGGTGGGCTCGTCGCCGCCCTCGAGCCGATGATGCGCAACGTGCACGGCGCGTGGGCTGTCTCTTATAGACATCTGACGCTGCCTACGAACGCGCCAGTGTAGATCACGGT
>NZ_JAAUVO010000049.1:0-255 GCF_012030385.1 Microbacterium sp. B19(2022) | reverse complement strand
GCACGCCGCCAGCGTTCATCCTGAGCCAGGATCAAACTCTCCGTAAAAAAGAAATGCATACGACACCGGGAAAACGGTGACGCAGCGAGTTTGATGCTGACCAAAGAGACAAATTCATTGCTGACTTTATCCGTTGCCAACCCCACAAGGAGGTTGGTCTTTGATCCAAAGGAATTCTCACCCCCACCGAAGTGGAGACGAGGATAATTTGGCATTTGACAAGTGCACGCTGTTGAGTTCTCAAGGATCGGATGC
>NZ_JAAUVO010000048.1:0-297 GCF_012030385.1 Microbacterium sp. B19(2022) | reverse complement strand
CGGGTTGTGGTGTGCGCCAGCGTCTGGCGGGGTCCCACCAGGCGGGTCCGCGGACGTGGGGTGTGCCGTGGCGCATCCGGATCTCCCATCCGCTGGTGTCGAGGGTGCGGTGGTGGTGCCAGCAGAGGGCGACGCCGTTGTCGGTGTGGGTGGGGCCGCCGTGGGCGTGTTCGGTGACGTGGTGGATCTCGCACCAGGTCGCGGGGACATGACAACCGGGGATGAGGCACTCACGGTCGCGGAGGGTGATCGCGCGGCGTTGATGGACGGTGAAGATCCGGTCGGTGGTGCTGATGC
>NZ_JAAUVO010000047.1:0-409 GCF_012030385.1 Microbacterium sp. B19(2022) | reverse complement strand
GGGTAAGACGCGGCGATGCCGGAGAAGATGATGCGTTTTTCAAAACCGAAATCGAGGTCGAATTTCAAAAGTTTGGTGCTGCCTTCGACGGCTTCGCAGTTCAATACTTTGGCGACGCGCATATCGATTTTCATAAAGTCGTCGAAGCCCGCCTGTTCGGCGACTTTTTCGTATTTACCCTCTTCAACGGGCGCGGATGCCGTCTGAATGCTTTGTTTGTTGGCTTCGATCAAATCGTCCACTTGTTTTTGCTCCACTCGTTGCATTAAATGTTCGTATTTGTTGATGGCGTGTTCGCCTAGGGTTTCGCGCGTGTTCTTCCAGGTAATCGCGTCCAGATTGAGGAAACGCGCGGCGTTGGCGGCGGTTTGCGGCAACACGGGGGCGAGGTAGGCGGTCAGCATGGTGA
>NZ_JAAUVO010000046.1:0-424 GCF_012030385.1 Microbacterium sp. B19(2022) | reverse complement strand
AAGCAGAGCGCACCCTAGACCTGTTGGAAACCAAGACCAAAGGTTTGACACTGGAAAATTGCCCAGTCGAGAACAGCAAAGCAACGCGGGTATGCGTAGCGACCGAGAAGCGAATGCTGGACGCGTTAGCGGAATTAGAGAGCAATCACGCAGCAATCGAGCAGCGAATGATGAAAGCCTTAACGCACTTGGGCGAAAGGTTGGCAGAGCTAGAGCAGGAAAACACGAGTTTAGCGCAGCAGCTAGCGAGCTTGGCAGCCGAGTTAGAGCGGCAGAGCGAAATACGGCAACGGCAGAGCGAAATCTTGAATCAACCAGCCAAACGATAAGCCAACGATACAAACGAACCCAAAGCAGGGGATGGGGAATGAGCCGATGATTACCGAGAACGAACGCGACAGGCGAACAGCCGCATGGCTGATAG
>NZ_JAAUVO010000045.1:0-503 GCF_012030385.1 Microbacterium sp. B19(2022) | reverse complement strand
GGGCTGACGCTCGGGCGCGCGAAAGACGGGGTCATCCCGATCCGGGGCAGGCTGCTGCCCGAGGTCGCGGGACAGTTGCAGCGCCTGTTCGACGCGTACCTGAACCCCAAAGTCGACGGACCACCCGCCCCCGGAGTCGAGTTCCGTCCGACGGGGGAGACGAACTCGGAAACGAACTCGGAGACGAACTCGGACACACTCGATGACGCGGGTATGGACGACGATGTCCTCCCGTCCGGTGACCCGGGACGGATGGTCGACCCGCGCTCCCGGTCGCAGAAGCAGCACGACACCCTCGCCGCGATCCTCGGCATCGCCGCACGTCACGACGACACCCCACGCCTGGGCGGTGGTGCGCCCACCCTGGTGGTGTCCGTCACCGCAGACGACTACACGTCCGGTCGCGGCTGGGCGCACGTCGACGGCATCGACACCCCCGTCTCCACCCGTGTCGCCGCGCACACCGCGTGCGCGGGCGGGGTGCAACGGGTGCTGTTCGACCC
>NZ_JAAUVO010000044.1:0-570 GCF_012030385.1 Microbacterium sp. B19(2022) | reverse complement strand
GTGTATAAGAGACAGGCCCACTCCTGCACCGACGGCACGGCCCCGCCCTCCGGCCCGAACACGGTCGCGACCGCGCCCCGCGGGAAGAGCGCCGGTCCCGTGTCGACCACGATCTGGTCCATCGAGACCCTCCCCACGATCGGATGGCGTGTCCCGGCGATCTCCACCCCGGCGCCAGATGCCAGCTCGCGCGGAATGCCGTCGGCGTACCCGACCCCGACCACGCTCAGGTGCGTCTCCCGGTCGGTGGTGTGCGCACCGCCGTAGCCGACCGCGGTCCCCGCCGGCACGAGTGCGCTGTGCACGACGGGCGCGGTCCAGCGTGACGCCCCGGCGAGGACGGTGGTCTCGGAGGGGTCGATCCCGACCAGCCCCGCGCCGACCCGCACCAGGTCGAAGTGCGTCGCCGGGTCGGTCAGCGCACCGGAGGTCGCGGCGAGATGCACGAGCACCGGGCCGAAACCCGCGCGCAGCACGGTGTCCCTCCCCTGCCGCAGACGCAGTACCGCCGCCGCGTTCGCTGCGGGATCGGCCTCGTCCGCCCGCGGCAGATGCCCCATGACCCCGACG
>NZ_JAAUVO010000043.1:0-662 GCF_012030385.1 Microbacterium sp. B19(2022) | reverse complement strand
TCGGGACCGCGAAGAATGCGCGCAACAGCGAATTCCAGGCCCTGCTGCCGATCCGGGGAAAGATCCTCAACGTGCAGAAGGCCTCCGTCGGCGACATGCTCTCGAATGCCGAGTGCGCGTCGATCATCCAGGTGATCGGCGCCGGCTCCGGCCGGACGTTCGATCTCACCGCCGCGCGCTACGGGAAAATCATCCTGATGAGCGACGCCGACGTCGACGGCGCGCACATCCGCACGCTGCTGCTGACGTTGTTCTTCCGCTACATGCGACCGCTGATCGAGGACGGTCGCGTTTTCGCCGCCGTTCCGCCGCTGCACCGAGTCATCGTCATGAACCCGGGGTCGAAGCCGAACGAGACGATCTACACCTACAGCGAGCAAGAGATGCACGCGCTGCTGACGAAGCTCCGCAAGGCCGGCAAGCGCTGGCACGAGCCGATCCAGCGCTACAAGGGTCTCGGGGAGATGGACGCCGAGCAGCTGGCCAACACGACCATGGACCGCTCCGGCCGTCTGCTGCGTCGCGTGCGCATGGAGGATGCCGAGGCCGCAGGCCGTGTCTTCGAGCTCCTGATGGGCAACGAGGTGGCCCCGCGCCGCGAGTTCATCATCGACTCGTCCGACCGGCTGTCGCGCGAATCGATCGACGCCTGACCCCGATCG
>NZ_JAAUVO010000042.1:0-1129 GCF_012030385.1 Microbacterium sp. B19(2022) | reverse complement strand
TCCCCCTCCTCTTCGCCGAGTGCACGGGTTGTTGACGAGTGCACGGGTTGTTGACGTGAATATGCGGTGCGCTCGGCGGCAAGCCGTGCACTCGGCGTCGCGATGGGGCGGCGAGGGTCAGGGCGGAGTGATGTGGAAGGCGGCGAGACGAGCGGCGAGAGTGGTGGGCGTCGCGATGTGCTCCGACCCCCACCGGGCGAAGCGCCACTGCGTGCGACCCCGGATCCAGTCCTCACGCTGCTTCTCCGCGAGCAGGACCTGCTCGAGCGCGCGCCCCGAACGCAGAGCCTCGTCGAGGTACTTCGTCTTGCCGTCGAACTCTCCGAAACTGCGGACATCGGCGAGCCCGAAGTCCACGAAGTAGCGAGTGCCGCCGGGCCCGTCCACCGGCACCTGCAGGTCCGGGGCGGCGAAGCCGAGTCTGTGCAGATGCAACCGGCTCACACTCTCACCGGGAAGCTGCGCCCGCCCGTCGGCGAAGTCCGCGACCCACCGCGCCTGACGGATTCCCCGCGCTCCCCCGGCGCCGGTCAACCTGGCCGCGAGTTCACGACGCCAGGAGAGGACGGCATCCATGTCCCACTCCCACTGCCGCTCCGCCATCTGGCGCTCCGCAGCATCCGCCAGCGCCACGGCCGCGGGCGGCGTCACCGTGCGGATGAGGTCGAACACCGTGCGCGACAAGGTGGTGCACCGGATGCCGTCGCGCACCGTGACGTCGGAGATCGGGAGCGGAGCGACATGACGGAACACGTCCGGCGCACTCGAGATCCTCCGCGGCGACGGAGTGGTCATATGGACACGGGCGAGGCGCATCGCGTACAGCGGCAGTCCCCACAGCACGGCCGCCGATGCATGGGACATGACGGCGGGCCCGCTCGCATCGCGAGCCACAGCGATGACGTGCGCATGGTGCCGCTGTTCCGGCCGCAGAGACTCACGATCGACGGCGTCCATGAACCACCCCCGCCGGACGCCGAACAGCACTCCGCTCTGCAGCGCGGCGGCGATCCCCCGATCCGTCCAACCGTTCAGAAAGAGATCTGCCCGAGATCGGACGAGCTGGGTGAGAACAGGCACAGTTGTCATCGGCATGCCTCATAGTTCTGCCCTCCCCCGTCTCCACACC
>NZ_JAAUVO010000041.1:0-1741 GCF_012030385.1 Microbacterium sp. B19(2022) | reverse complement strand
CTCCTTCCCCCTCGCCCCCTCCCCCCTTCGCCGAGTGCACGGCTTCCTCGCCGAGTGCACGGCTTTCCCACGCGAACACCCCGTGCACTCGCGAGCAACCCGTGCACTCGCGGGCGAGGAAGGGGCGACGCGAACCCTGGCCATAAGTCCGATTGAGGAGCGACCGCCGCGAGCGTAACGTGTTACCGCTCAACCAGCTCAGCCATTCGCACGCCGCCCCCACCCGGGGCGCGCGGAACCTCAAGGAGGCAAGGATGCCCCGCACGAATCCGAAGAATCCGGCGTACTCCGTCTGGCGGCGCAAGCCGGTCGGCGACCTGACGGACGAGGCGGAGAGCAGTGGTCTCTTCAAATCCCTCGGACTGTGGCAGCTCACCGCGATCGGCGTCGGTGGCATCGTCGGAGTCGGGATCTTCTCGCTCGCCGGTCTCGTCGCACACGGCGACGCCACGAACCCCGGCGTCGGCCCCGCGGTCGTCATCTCGTTCCTCATCGCCGGACTGGCGTCTGCGGCGGCCGCACTCTCCTATGCCGAGTTCGCAGGGATGATCCCCCGTGCCGGATCGGCGTACAGCTACGGGTACGTCGCGCTCGGAGAGATCACCGGATGGTTCATCGGCTGGGATCTGCTCCTGGAGTACGTGGCCATCGTGGCCGTGGTCGCGATCGGGATCTCCGGCTATCTCGATGCGTTCCTCTCCGGCTTCGGCGTGCACCTGCCGACCGCGGTCACCGAGACGTTCGACCAGCCCGGCGGCGTCGTCAACATCCCGGCGATCCTGATCTGTCTGCTCGTGACGTTCCTCCTCAGCCGCGGCACCAAGACCTTCGGCCGCTTCGAGCTGGTGGCGGTCGGGATCAAGATCCTGCTGATCCTGTTCATCGTGGGGCTCGGCATCTTCTACATCAACACCGACAACTACACCCCGTTCATGCCCTCCGGGTTCGGCCCGGTCTTCACGGGCGCGGCGACGGTGTTCTTCGCGGTGTTCGGCTACGACGCGATGAGCACCGCCGCCGAGGAGGCGAAGGACGGTCGCAAGCACATGCCGAAGGCGATCATCCTGTCGCTGATCATCGCCATGCTGCTCTACGTCGCCGCGACGCTGGTGCTCACCGGGATGCAGAACTACCAGGAGATCGACCCGAAGGCCGGCTTCGCCTCGGCGTTCTCCAGCGTGGGGCTGCCCGTCATCGCCTCGATCATCTCCGTATTCGCGGTGCTCTCGATCCTCACGGTCATGCTCACGTTCCTGCTCGGCGCCACCCGGGTGTGGTTCTCGATGAGCCGCGACGGGCTCCTCCCCGGCTGGTTCTCGAAGGTCGACCGCCGCGGTGTGCCGCAGCGGGTGACCTGGATCGCGGGCATCGGCTCCGCGTTCTTCGCCGGGATCTTCCCCATCCGTGCCGTGGCCGACCTGACGAACATCGGCATCCTGGCGGCGTTCGTCGTCGTATGCATCGCCGTCGTCGTGTTCCGGTACACGAAGCCGGATGCGCCGCGCACCTTCCGGCTGCCGTTCATGCCGGTGGTGCCGATCGTCGGCGTCGCCTTCTCGCTGTTCCTCATCTCGCAGCTGCACTGGGAGACCTGGCTGCGCTTCGGGGTCTGGCTCGTGATCGGACTCGTCGTCTACTTCGCCTACGGCCGCCGCCACTCGCTGATGAACCCCGACAGCCCCCGCCGCCCGCGCTGACGCCCCCTCGCGCAGCCCGCGGCCCGCGGCCCGCTATGAAGGAG
>NZ_JAAUVO010000040.1:0-5385 GCF_012030385.1 Microbacterium sp. B19(2022) | reverse complement strand
GGCCATTTTGTCTAAAAGGAGTCCGGCGGTGTCCTACTCTCCCACAGGGTCCCCCCTGCAGTACCATCGGCGCTGTGAGGCTTAGCTTCCGGGTTCGGAATGTAACCGGGCGTTTCCCTCACGCTATGGCCGCCGAAACACTATTGATGTTTCAATCAAACACATAACAAAGTCATTGTTGTTATGCGGTTCTCGACCGTACATCGAGAACCACTCAGTGGACGCGTAGCACCAACAAACGGTGTGTTATCAAGTCATCGGCTTATTAGTACCAGTCAGCTGCATGCATTACTGCACTTACACATCTGGCCTATCAACCCAGTAGTCTGGCTGGGAGCCTCTCACCCGAAGGTATGGAAATCTCATCTTGAGGCCGGCTTCCCGCTTAGATGCTTTCAGCGGTTATCCATCCCGAACGTAGCTAATCAGCGGTGCTCCTGGCGGAACAACTGACACACCAGAGGTTCGTCCAACCCGGTCCTCTCGTACTAGGGTCAGATCCTCTCAAATTTCCTACGCGCGCAGCGGATAGGGACCGAACTGTCTCACGACGTTCTAAACCCAGCTCGCGTACCGCTTTAATGGGCGAACAGCCCAACCCTTGGGACCTACTCCAGCCCCAGGATGCGACGAGCCGACATCGAGGTGCCAAACCATGCCGTCGATATGGACTCTTGGGCAAGATCAGCCTGTTATCCCCGAGGTACCTTTTATCCGTTGAGCGACAGCGCTTCCACAAGCCACTGCCGGATCACTAGTCCCGACTTTCGTCCCTGCTCGACCTGTCAGTCTCACAGTCAAGCTCCCTTGTGCACTTACACTCGACACCTGATTGCCAACCAGGTTGAGGGAACCTTTGGGCGCCTCCGTTACTTTTTGGGAGGCAACCGCCCCAGTTAAACTACCCACCATGCACTGTCCCTGAACCGGATTACGGTTCGAAGTTAGATATCCAGAGTGACCAGAGTGGTATTTCAACAATGACTCCACACGAACTAGCGTCCATGCTTCAAAGTCTCCCACCTATCCTACACAAGCCACACCGAACACCAATACAAAGCTATAGTAAAGGTCACGGGGTCTTTCCGTCCTGCTGCGCGTAACGAGCATCTTTACTCGTAATGCAATTTCGCCGAGTTCGCGGTTGAGACAGTTGGGAAGTCGTTACGCCATTCGTGCAGGTCGGAACTTACCCGACAAGGAATTTCGCTACCTTAGGATGGTTATAGTTACCACCGCCGTTTACTGGGGCTTAAATTCTCAGCTTCGCCTTGCGGCTAACCGGTCCTCTTAACCTTCCAGCACCGGGCAGGCGTCAGTCCGTATACATCGTCTTGCGACTTGGCACGGACCTGTGTTTTTAGTAAACAGTCGCTACCCACTAGTCTCTGCGGCCTCCAAACGCTTTCGGGAGTAAATCCCTATACGCCGAAGGCCCCCCTTCTCCCGAAGTTACGGGGGCATTTTGCCGAGTTCCTTAACCACGATTCTCTCGATCTCCTTGGTATTCTCTACCTGACCACCTGAGTCGGTTTGGGGTACGGGCGGCTTGAACCTCGCGTCGATGCTTTTCTTGGCAGCATAGGATCACCCACTTTTTATCCGCATCGTGTCTCAGCCTATGTGAATCGCGGATTTGCCTACGACTCGGCCTACGCACTTGCACCAGGACTACCATCGCCTGGCTTGGGCTACCTTCCTGCGTCACACCTGTTAATACGCTAACCGCACCAGAATGGGGTCGTGCGCTAGGCCCAACGCGTCACCCCGAAGGGATCAGTCACTGGGATTCAGACACTTAGCACTACTGGATTAGCTTGGGCGGTTCTTCGCCGGTACGGGAATATCAACCCGTTGTCCATCGACTACGCCTGTCGGCCTCGCCTTAGGTCCCGACTTACCCAGGGAAGATTAGCTTGACCCTGGAACCCTTGGTCTTTCGGAGGACGTGTTTCTCACACGTCATTCGCTACTCATGCCTGCATTCTCACTCGTGTAGCCTCCACGGCTGGTTTACACCGCCGCTTCGCTGGCCACACGACGCTCTCCTACCCATCAACACGGCTGGACCACGAAGGCCTACCAATAATGTCAATGCCACAACTTCGGTGGCGTGCTTGAGCCCCGTTACATTGTCGGCGCGGAATCACTTGACCAGTGAGCTATTACGCACTCTTTCAAGGGTGGCTGCTTCTAAGCCAACCTCCTGGTTGTCAAGGCAACTCCACATCCTTTCCCACTTAGCACGCGCTTTGGGACCTTAGTTGGTGGTCTGGGTTGTTTCCCTCTCGACTATGAAGCTTATCCCCCACAGTCTCACTGCTGCGCTCTCACTTACCGGCATTCGGAGTTTGGCTGACGTCAGTAACCTTGTAGGGCCCATCGGCCATCCAGTAGCTCTACCTCCGGCAAGAAACACGCAACGCTGCACCTAAATGCATTTCGGAGAGAACCAGCTATCACGAAGTTTGATTGGCCTTTCACCCCTATCCACAGCTCATCCCCTCAGTTTTCAACCTAAGTGGGTTCGGTCCTCCACGACGTCTTACCGTCGCTTCAACCTGGCCATGGATAGATCACTTCGCTTCGGGTCTAGGACATGCGACTGAATCGCCCTATTCAGACTCGCTTTCGCTACGGCTACCCCACACGGGTTAACCTCGCCACATATCGCTAACTCGCAGGCTCATTCTTCAAAAGGCACGCTGTCACCCCTACTAAGGAGGCTCCAACGGTTTGTAAGCAAACGGTTTCAGGTACTATTTCACTCCCCTCCCGGGGTACTTTTCACCTTTCCCTCACGGTACTTGTCCGCTATCGGTCATCTGGGAGTATTTAGGCTTATCAGGTGGTCCTGACAGATTCACACGGGATTTCACGGGCCCCGTGCTACTTGGGATACTCTTCGCGCCAAGAGAAGCATTTCGACTACGGGGTTGTCACCCTCTATGACCGGCCTTTCAAGACCGTTCGTCTATACCTTCTTGTAACGCCGCCATCTCGGCAGAGATGACTGAAAAGTCCCACAACCCCCAACGTGCAACGCCTGCCGGCTATCACACACGCTAGGTTTAGCCTGTTCCGGTTTCGCTCGCCACTACTAACGGAATCGCGGTTGCTTTCTCTTCCTGTGGGTACTGAGATGTTTCACTTCCCCACGTTCCCTCTACCCGCCCTATATATTCAGGCGGGAGTCACTAGGTCGGCACGCCGCCCAGCGGGGTTTCCCCATTCGGACACCCTCGGATCAAAACTTGCTTATCAGTTCCCCGAGGCTTATCGCAGATTGCTACGTCCTTCTTCGGCTCCAGATGCCAAGGCATTCACCGTTTGCTCTTAAAGACTTGATAAATCACATGAGTTTGAATCAGAATCGACACCAGACCCCGAAAGGTCCGGCATGAAATTGACTAATGATCTTTAAGATCATCTTGTGCAACTGACCGAAGTCAGCTGCAAGATGCTCGCGTCCACTGTGTAGTTCTCAAAGTACGGGCGGTGCCCCCATCCACAACCCCACAAAAGGGAAACAGAAAGAGGCCCAGAGTAACCGACTGTGCACTCGACCCACAGGCCAGTGCGCATCCGGTCCCTCAGGACCCAACAGCGTGCAGGTGCGACATCCGCCACCCTCCCCGTTCCAACCAGATCCGAAGACCCGACGTACTAAAGAAGAACAACATCCTTCACACCATGTCAAATGTTCCACCCATGAGCTCCCAGCGAAGAACGTATGCCTTCGATCTGGGTTCTGGACTCCGAAGAGTCAGATGCTCCTTAGAAAGGAGGTGATCCAGCCGCACCTTCCGGTACGGCTACCTTGTTACGACTTAGTCCTAATTACCGATCCCACCTTCGACGGCTCCCTCCAAAAAGGTTAGGCCACCGGCTTCAGGTGTTACCGACTTTCATGACTTGACGGGCGGTGTGTACAAGACCCGGGAACGTATTCACCGCAGCGTTGCTGATCTGCGATTACTAGCGACTCCGACTTCATGAGGTCGAGTTGCAGACCTCAATCCGAACTGGGACCGGCTTTTTGGGATTCGCTCCACCTCGCGGTATTGCAGCCCTTTGTACCGGCCATTGTAGCATGCGTGAAGCCCAAGACATAAGGGGCATGATGATTTGACGTCATCCCCACCTTCCTCCGAGTTGACCCCGGCAGTATCCCATGAGTTCCCACCATTACGTGCTGGCAACATAGAACGAGGGTTGCGCTCGTTGCGGGACTTAACCCAACATCTCACGACACGAGCTGACGACAACCATGCACCACCTGTTTACGAGTGTCCAAAGAGTTGACCATTTCTGGCCCGTTCTCGTATATGTCAAGCCTTGGTAAGGTTCTTCGCGTTGCATCGAATTAATCCGCATGCTCCGCCGCTTGTGCGGGTCCCCGTCAATTCCTTTGAGTTTTAGCCTTGCGGCCGTACTCCCCAGGCGGGGAACTTAATGCGTTAGCTGCGTCACGGAATCCGTGGAATGGACCCCACAACTAGTTCCCAACGTTTACGGGGTGGACTACCAGGGTATCTAAGCCTGTTTGCTCCCCACCCTTTCGCTCCTCAGCGTCAGTTACGGCCCAGAGATCTGCCTTCGCCATCGGTGTTCCTCCTGATATCTGCGCATTCCACCGCTACACCAGGAATTCCAATCTCCCCTACCGCACTCTAGTCTGCCCGTACCCACTGCAGGCCGGAGGTTGAGCCTCCGGATTTCACAGCAGACGCGACAAACCGCCTACGAGCTCTTTACGCCCAATAATTCCGGATAACGCTTGCGCCCTACGTATTACCGCGGCTGCTGGCACGTAGTTAGCCGGCGCTTTTTCTGCAGGTACCGTCACTTTCGCTTCTTCCCTGCTAAAAGAGGTTTACAACCCGAAGGCCGTCGTCCCTCACGCGGCGTTGCTGCATCAGGCTTGCGCCCATTGTGCAATATTCCCCACTGCTGCCTCCCGTAGGAGTCTGGGCCGTGTCTCAGTCCCAGTGTGGCCGGTCACCCTCTCAGGCCGGCTACCCGTCGACGCCTTGGTGAGCCATTACCTCACCAACAAGCTGATAGGCCGCGAGCCCATCCCCAACCGAAATTCTTTCCAGACGCAGACCATGCGGTCACGTCACATATCCAGTATTAGACGCCGTTTCCAGCGCTTATCCCAGAGTCAGGGGCAGGTTGCTCACGTGTTACTCACCCGTTCGCCACTGATCCCACAGAGCAAGCTCCGTGTTCACCGTTCGACTTGCATGTGTTAAGCACGCCGCCAGCGTTCATCCTGAGCCAGGATCAAACTCTCCGTAAAAAAGAAATGCATACGACACCGGGAAAACGGTGACGCAGCGAGTTTGATGCTGACCAAAGAGACAAATTCATTGCTGACTT
>NZ_JAAUVO010000003.1:0-260035 GCF_012030385.1 Microbacterium sp. B19(2022) | reverse complement strand
CTTCTCCCCCGCCCGCTTCCGCGCCCCAGCCGGGCCCTCAGGCGCCGGCGCCCCAGGCGGCTCCGACGCCGCCCCCGCCCGGGGGCTCTGGCGGCCGCTCGTCGGGAGCGACGGCGGTCATGGTCATCACGGCCGTGGTCGGCGGCATCGCCCTGCTCGGCTCCGGAGGAACGGCCGCCGCAGCCGCCGCGGGGAACATCATCTCGTCGAGCCGGCCCGACTCGGTGCAGACCGTGGGCGTGGACGGCATCGAGGGGATCGACGTCGATGCGGACGCCAGCAGCATGCGGGTCGAGTTCGGTGATGTGGATGAGGCACAGCTCTCGATCACCAACGGCCGTGGCTCCGCATGGACCTTCGACCGGGACGGCGACGAACTGATCGTCCGCAGCCCCGATGGTGTGTTCGGCTGGTGGTTCGGTAACTGGTTCGGTGACGAGGAGATCGCCGTCCTCACGCTGCCGGAGAGCCTGCGCGGCGACGCGATCGATGCCGACCTCAATCTGGACGCCGGCAGCCTGGATGTCGTGGGCGATTTCGGAGTGCTCGACGTCAGCGTCAACGCAGGGTCGCTCGACGTGGAAGGGTCTGCCGCGGAGCTCGATGCGCAGATGAACGCGGGTCGTGCCGACATCCTTCTCGACGGGGTGAGCCGCGCCGACCTCGGTGTCTCCGCCGGCGATCTCACGGTGGAGCTGACCGGCACGGCACCCTCGGAGACGACGATCGAGGTCAATGCCGGAACGCTCGATCTGACCGTGCCGGACGTCGAGTACGCGATCACCCAGGACGTCAGTGCCGGCACGTTGAACGCCAAGGTCGACGAGGGCTCCAGCTCGCGAAGGACCATCGACGTGTCGCTCTCCGCGGGCACCGCGACGATCCGTCCCGGCCGCTGAACACCGTCGAGGGTGGGGACTCTCCCGGGTCCCCACCCTCGATTCGGATTTTCCGTGTTTCTCCGGTAAAGTCTTGGAGGTTGACGGGGCTATAGCTCAGGCGGTTAGAGCGCTTCACTGATAATGAAGAGGTCCCAGGTTCAAGTCCTGGTAGCCCCACCCTTTAACTCAAGAAATTCCCTCACGGGGCCTTAGCTCAGTTGGTAGAGCGCCTGCTTTGCAAGCAGGATGTCAGGAGTTCGAATCTCCTAGGCTCCACAGGATCCAGAAGCCCCCGGCAGTTGCCGGGGGCTTCTCTCATTGGCCCACGTTCTCCGGCCCTGATCGCACACCGCCGTCTGGGTTCGACACCCGACCATAGGCACGACAGATCTCTTCGAGGTATGTCAGGGAACCGTTCTCATCGCGCACCGGCGATACCGAGGCCAGAGGCTCGACCCACTCGTTCCATCCGTGCTTCTCAGAACCGCCATCGTTGACCTTGTCGAAGGCGTCCTGCTCGATCACATGAAGAAGTGAGTCACCCTGGGCACCGAACGGTTCGTCGAGCGTCTCCGGAGGGTACCCGGCACCGTCGAGGTAGGCGGACATGAGGGTGCGTGCCGTATCGGCCCACGGCTGAAGGTGCGTGGACGTCGACGGAGAGCGGAACGCTCGTTCATGGATGAGCGTCATCTGCGAGACCATCGTCCGCGCGGATTCCCACACATCCGCCTTCACGTCGGACCAGACGAAATCGATCGCAGCCGAAAGGTAGTACCGGGCCCTGACGACCCATTCCGAAACGTGATCGTAGAGGTCATCGGGCTGAACGACGACCCCGCGGCTGATGGGGAGCTTGAAGCTCTCGCCCTTGCTCTTGTCGACGTACTGCTTGACGACGAGAGGATCGAAGAAACGGTAGTGAACGCCTGCGTGCTCGTCGGAGACGACGGCTATGACGAACGTCGGCGTTCCTGCTTGCGCACCGAGCTGCCACGCAGCCGCCGTCTCTCGCGTGATTGCAGGCAGGCTCGTCGTCCTCGTCGTCTTGACCTGCACATGAGCGGTCAACCCGGACATCGGCCAGGACTCATCATCCGCTTCGGGGACCCTGACGGGAAGTTGGACATGGAGGTCGAGTCCGAGATCCATGAACGGCAGGAAGTTGACCGCGCATCCGGCTTTGACGAAAACCTCTGCCACGCGGATTTCACCGAGCTTTCCCTGCTGGTTGTTCCGGTCGTTCTTGGCCATCGGGCGTACTCACTTTCGGGTTGGACCCGAGCGATTGCCGCGGGTTGCTCTTACGTAGGCTTCCTCGATCAGCGTCATGACCCGAGGGAAGCGGCTCCGCCCGACACAGCCTCACTCGACCGGACGCAGATCGCGCAGGATCGTCGCCTGCCGGACGAGGAACGTGCGCTCGTCGAGCTTCTTCCGGCGGAGCCAGCCGGTCACCTCGTCGTTGTGCTTGCTGGCGTTGCAGGATGCGCAGGCAGGGACGACATTCTCGAGCGTGTAGCGGCCGCCGCGCGAGATGGGCTGGATGCAGTCGCGCTGCAACGCGGCCCCCTCGCCGCCGCAGTAGGCGCATCCGCCCCAGGCATCCATGAGGTCGTGCCACTGGGCGTCGGTGAGATCGTTGTCGACCTTGGCGAGTCGGTTCGTCCGACGCTTGGCGTACCGCGCACGAGTTGCCGGCGACGCGTTGGCGGAGGAGACCTTGCGGGGGCGGCGCATGCGCTGATGCTACCGCGGTGGATTGGGGCTCAACGCCCGCCGCCGCCGAACTTCGAGAAGAAGCGGTCAGCCGCCGTGCGCTGCTCTGCGACGGAAGCGACGGTCGCCGGATCCACGGGGCTGAACGTGAACACGGGGTCCTGCGGGCCAGCGGCGCCGAGCCGGTACGCGCTCAGACCACCACCCTGATCGCGCGCCATGCCACTGGGCCAGACGTCGGCCCGTGCACCGGCGACCCCCAACCGCCACCCGCGCGGGTCGAGTTCTTCCCGCAACAGGCACAGCGCCTCGAAAGCATCGTTCGCCTGCCGCTCGACAGCGCCGAGCTCCGGGGAGTTCACGACCACCACCCACTGCCAGTCATCGGTCTGCCACCAGCTGATCCTCACCTCATGGATGAGACCGCCGTGGGTGGCGGAGATCCTTTGGGGACTCTGCGGCCGCGCCGATACGTCGTCCATCAGGAACCGATCGCGTGCGCACCCACCGACACGAGCTCGTGCGGGGCGACGTTCAGCCGCTCGCCGCCATCGGCCGTGACGATCACGATGTCCTCGATGCGTGCGCCCCACGCGCCGGCGAAGTAGATGCCCGGCTCGATGCTGAACGCCATCCCTTCCCGCAGCACCAGGTCGTTGCCCGGCGCGATGTAGGGCTCCTCGTGCACCGAGACGCCGATGCCGTGGCCGGTGCGGTGCAGGAACGCCTCGCCCAGACCCGCAGCCACGAGTACGTCACGCGCGGCAGCGTCGACCTGTGCGGCCGTCGCCCCGGGGTGAACGGCATCCACCGCCGCCTGCTGCGCGCGCACGAGAACCGCGATGCGCTCGGCCCCCTCCGGGTCAGGGCTGCCGACGACGTAGGTCCTCGTACTGTCGGAGTTGTAGCCGCTCGGCACCGCACCACCGATGTCGACCACGACGGTGTCGCCCTCTTCGATCATCCGGTCCGAGACCTCGTGGTGCGGGTCGGCACCGTTCGGACCCGATCCGACGATGACGAACTCGACCGTGCGGTGGCCTTCCGCCACGATGGCCTCCGCGATGTCGGCCGCGACCTCGCGCTCGGTGCGTCCGGCCCGAAGCCACTCCGGCACGCGGCGGTGTACCGCGTCGATCGCGTCTCCGGCCCGCCGCAGCTCGGCGATCTCCTCGGCATCCTTGATCATGCGTCCTTCGCGGAGCACGGGTGTCGCCAGCTCGAGACGCACGCCGAGACGCTCGCCGATCGGGACGACGTGCAGCGCGGGCAGCGCATCCGAGACGCCGACGCGGGAGACCGTACCCACGGCCTCGGTCACGAGCGCGTACGGGTCTTCGCCGTCGACCCAGTCGGCGACCGCGAGTCCGAGCTCACCGACAGCGGTGGTGCGAACCTTCGCGAGCTCCATCCGCGGCACGACGACCGTCGGAGCGATGTCGGGGCCGATCACCAGGGCCGTCAGCCGCTCGATCGTGTCGCCCTCGACGCCCAGCAGATACTGCAGGTCGGGGCCCGGCCCGACGATGATCGCATCCAGCCCGGATTCTGCGGCGAGGGATGCGGCGCGGGCGAGGCGGGCGGCGTACACGGAGGCGGGGAAGGGCAGTGTGCTCACGGGTTCCACGCTACTGCGCGGGTGCTCGCAGCGGCATCCGGTTCCGTGAACGCGGGGTCAGCCGCCACGCACCGCGCGGGGCGGCACTCCGTACTGGGCGCGGAACACACGGCTGAAGTGCGCCGCATCGACGAAGCCCGCACCGATCGCGATCTCGGCGATGGAGCGGTGCGCCTGATAGGGGTCGATGAGCGTGTCGTAGCACCGCTGCAGTCGGCGCCGTCGGATGACCGTGGAGACCGAAGCGCCCTGCTCACTGAACATCGAGTGCAGATGCCGCACCGAGATGTAGTGCGCCGCCGCGATCTGGGACGGAGACAGCTCGCTGTCGGCGAGGTGCACGTCGATGTACGTGAGGATGTGCGTCAGCGTCGTGGAGTGCGCGCTCACCGGCCCGTCGGTCGCGACGAGGTTCGCCTCCAGTACCGTGCTCAGCATGTCGACCGCGGTCCGCAGCATCCGCCGAGCGATGCGGCTGTCGAGGTGGTGCGCCCCTTCGGCGAGCGAGCCGAGGTAGGGACCCACCATCGCGCCCAGCGCTCCGCCGGCGTTGAGGCGCGTGGCCGTGATGCGGCTGGTGTCCTCCGCGGGGATGTCGAGGAGGACTTTCGGGAACATCACCACCGACATCTGCACGGCGTCATCGAAGAGCAGGGAGTACGGACGGTCGGTGTCGTAGAGCGCCATATCGCCGCTGCCGAGCGCGGTCTCCCGCCCGTCCTGCACGATCATGCCGCTGCCGCGTTCGATGCGGGAGAACTTGAAGTACTGCTGCGGGGCACGGGAGATGAGCGAGGGGGTGCGGTGCACGCCGTGCCCGTCGGCGTCGATCGCGAAGACGTGGATGTCTCCGGCAGCGGTGGCGTCGATCGCACCGCGGAAGCGATCCTGCTCCGGCGCGGTCACATCCAGCGCGACGACGGCGCGGGAGACCGCATGGCGGTAGTCGAGGAACGACAGACTCTGCATCAGGGCTCACCTCACTGTGGCCGATCATATACGATGCTGCATTTTAGCATTCGGGCGCTGTGCCCGCGTAGACAAGTGTTCTGCTCTCGCCGTCAATCGACGACGCCGCCCCGTGGCGAGTATGAGGACTACCCGAGCATCGAAGGAGCTGTGCCATGGTGACGTCCACTCCCACAACGTCGACGACGAGAACGGCCGAACATCGGCGCCTCGGCGTCTTCGCGGTCGCGTTCATGATCATCGCCGCCTCCGCGCCGCTCACCGTGCTCGCCGGCGGGGTGACGAGCGCCTACGCGGTCACCCACGTCGACGGCATCCCGTTCGGCTACATCGTGCTCGCGGTGGCCCTCGGCATCTTCGCGATCGGCTACGCCGCCATGAGCAGGTTCGTCACGAATGCGGGGGCGTTCTACGCATACGTCGCGCAGGGGATCGGTCGCCCGACCGGCGTCGGGGCGTCGGTGCTCGCGTTCCTCTCGTACAACGCCATGCAGATCGGCATCTACGGGATGCTCGGGTTCCAGATCAGCTCGTTCATCGAGTCGAAGACCGGCTGGGCGAGCCCCTGGTGGGTCTGGGTCCTCCTCACGATCGTGCTCGTCGGCGTGCTGGGAGTGCACCGGGTGGATCTCTCGGCGAAGGTGCTGGGAGTGCTCGTCGCGCTGGAGTTCGTGGCGGTGATCGTGTTCGACCTGTTCGCCTTCGGGAACCCGGCCGAGGGATTCACGGCGGCACCCATCACCCCCGCGGCGCTGTTCGTCCCGGGGGTCGGGGCCGTGCTCGCGTTCGGTATCGCCGCGTTCATGGGCTTCGAGTCGGCTGCGATCTACGGCGAGGAGTCGAAGGATCCGAAGCGCACCATTCCGCGCGCGACGTTCCTCGCGGTCTGCGTGTCCGGCATCTTCTACGCCATCTCCTCCTGGGCGCTCGCGCTCGCCGTCGGCCCGAGCAAGATCACCGACCCCGCGGGCATCTCGCCGGAGGAGGCCGGTCCCCCGCTGTTCTTCAACTTCGTCGCCGAGCACCTGGGCGTGATCTGGGTCGACGTGATGTCGATCCTCTTCATCACGAGCCTGTTCGCCGCCCTCGTCAGCTTCCACAACGCGGTCGCCCGATATGCCTTCTCGCTCGGCCGCGAGGGCGTGCTGCCCCGGGTGCTGGGTACCGTCCGCATTCGCAGCGGTGCGCCGTGGGCAGGGTCGCTGCTGCAGTCCGCGATCGCGGTCGTCGTGATCGTCGGCTTCGCGATCGGTGAGCAGGGCTGGAACCCCGAGAACGGTCCGTACCCCGTGATCACGCTCTTCACCTGGCTCACCAACCTCGGCGCGTTCGGACTCGTGCTGCTCCTGGTACTCGTCTCGGTCGCCGTGATCGGCTTCTTCCGCCGCGATCAGCGCGGAGTGGGCACCGGCAGCAGGCTGGTCGCACCGATCGTCGCGTTCGTCGCGCTGGCGATCGTGTGGGTGCTGATCCTTCTGAACTGGGATGTGCTGCTCGGTCAGGCCGAGTCCACGCCGACGACCTTCATCCTCCCCGCCGTGCTGCTCGTGCCCTCCGCCCTGGCCGTCGTGTGGGCGCTGTGGCTGCGCAGGGCGAGGCCCGAGGTCTATCGCCAGATCGGTCACGGCACGGAGCTGCCGGAGGCTCCGCTCCTGGGCGAGCCGGAACCGGTGGTCGACGCGACGAGAGGAAACCCGTGAGCACGCCTGACACCAGACTGACCTTCCGGTATCTGTCGGAGCCGGACACGATCGCGGCGGGCGTCACAGACATGGGGCTGTGCGTCGACGTGATGGAGGAGACCCTGCGTCTCGTCGACGTGGGCGACTACCGGATGGGCGGACCGGACGGGAACTCGCACGGCTCGATGGTCACCTTCCCCGCGGAATCGACGCACGACGGCATGCCGCTCGACGGACCGCATCGCCGGATGATGGCGATGCCGGCGTACCTCGGTGGCACCTTCCAGACGGCCGGATGCAAGTGGTACGGGTCGAACATGTCCAACCGCGAGAACGGTCTGCCGCGGTCGATCCTGATGCTCACGCTGAGCGACAAGGACACCGGCGCACCTCTCGCGCACATGTCGGCGAACCTGCTGAGTGCGTATCGCACGGGCGCCGTGCCGGGAGTCGGTGCCCGCCACCTCGCGAACCCCGATGCCCGGAGCGTGGGCATCGTGGCACCCGGCGTGATGAACCGAACGACGCTCGAAGCCTTCGTGGCCGTGCGCCCCGAGCTCGACACCCTGAAGGTCGCCGGCCGCAGCCGATCGAGCATCGACTCGTTCGTCGACTGGGTCCGGCGCGAGTACCCGCAGTTCACGGCGGTCACGGTCGTCGACAGCGTGGAGGACGCCGTGCGCGACAGCGACCTGGTCACGATCGCCCCCACGACGCCGGCCGGCTCGGCGAACTACGTACGGATCGAGAAGCGCTGGCTGAAGCCGGGCGCGCTGGTGAGCCTGCCCGCCGACATCATGATCGACGACGAGCTGCTCCGCGGAGCGCGGCACGTCGCCGATTTCCGCGGCCTGTACGAGGCGTGGAGCGAGGAGGTGCCGCACCCGGCGCACGAGCACATCGGCCTCCACGGCATGTACCTGCTCGACCGCATCCGTTCGGGAGACGTGAGCGACGAGGTTCTCGAGAACCTCCCCGCGATCATGAGCGGCGAGGCCGAGGGGCGTGGGAGCGAGGACGAGATCTTCCTCTACTCCGTCGGCGGGATGCCGGTGGAAGACGTCGCGTGGGGAACCGTCGTCTACCGGCGCGCGGTGGCAGAAGGTATCGGCACGGAGCTGCTGCTCTGGGATACCCCGGCTCTGGCATGACCGGCGTCCGTCCCCCATCGACCATTCGGCAGGAGTCTTCATGAGTGCACAGGCCAAAAAGCGGATCGTCGTCGTCGGGCTGGGAGCGGTGGGTGCGCTCGCCGCATGGCGACTGTCACAGCGCGACGACGTCGAGGTCATCGGCATCGAGCAGTACGGCAAGGTGCACGACCGCGGCTCGTACGCCGGGGAGTCCCGCGTGTTCCGCACGGCGTATCACGAGGGTGGTCGCTACGTGCCGATGCTGCAGGAGTCAAGGCGGCTGTGGCGTGAACTCGAGCAGCAGTCGGGACGGGAGCTCTACCTCGAGGTGGGTGCGCTGTCGATCGCGCAGCCCGACCGGGTCGAGATGCGCACGACTCTCGATACGGTGCGCGAGTTCGACCTGCCGCACACCCTTTACGACACCGAGGAGCTGCGTCGCGCCCACCCGCAGCACAACGTGCACGACGGTGACGTCGGGGTGCTCGACCACCACGGCGGCGGCATCCGACCAGAGGTCTCGCTGATGGCGGCGCTCGATCTCGCCGAGGCCGCCGGCGCGCAGCTGCACTTCCACACCCCGGTGCTCGCGATCGAGGAAGAGCCCGGTGGCGTCGTGGTGCGGACCCCGACCGAGGCGATCCGCGCTGACACCGTGATCCTCGCCTCGGGGTCTTGGTCGACTCGACTCGACGGTCGACTGCGTGACCTGCTGCGACTGCAGGTGCTCGGGCTGACCTGGTTCATGCCCACGGACATCGCTGCTTTCCTCCCTGAGCGGTTCCCCGCGTTCCTGCGCGACGTCGGCCCCGTGCACTTCTTCGGAGCGCCGAGCCTCGACGGCTACTCGATCAAGGCGAGCAGCAACCCGACCTGGCCGGTCGCCCGCGATGTCGACGAGGTTCCGCGGGAGTACACCCGGCACGAACTCGTGAAGATCGGGCAGCAGGCGAAGGAGTTCTTCCCGTCGTTGAACCCCGAGCCCGTGCGCTCCAGCGTGCATCACTGTGCCTACACGCCCGATCGCACCCCGATCGTCGACGTGAGCGAGAGCGAGCGAGTCGTGACGGTGACCGGTCTCTCGGGCCACGGCTTCAAGTTCGCGCCCGTGCTCGGGGAATGGGCCGCTCGGCTCGCCACGCAGCCGGGCGACGCCGGCATCGACCCGCACTTCTCGCTGGCCGCCCACCTCGATCGGCTGGCGACCGTCGGTCCGTACCGCGGCGGCGGTCACTGAGCCGCGTTCCGGGCTCCGCTGTTCGGTCACGGACCGACAAGCGCGCCGCACGGGCAGTCAAACCCCGCTCGACCGCCGAGCACAGACTCGAACTGCGCGATGAACCTGTCGCGCACCCCATCGTGAGGAGACAGTGATGTCGGAGAACGCCCCGGTTCTGGACGAGGCCGCCCTGCTGGAGCGCGTCGGCGCCCCCGAAGGTCAGGGTCGCGAAGTGGTCGACGCGGCGACGCGCGAACCGATCGGACGAGCACCCGTGCACACGGTCGACGAGCTCGACGCCGCGGTCGCGCGGGCGAAGGCGGCTCAGCCCGGGTGGGATGCACTCGGCCATGCGGAGCGCAGTGCGCTTCTGAACCGGGTGGCCGATGCGATCGACGCGAATGCCGAGCCGCTCGCCCGACTGCTCTCCCGCGAACAGGGCAAACCGCTCAACGGTCCGAACGCGCGCTTCGAGGTGGGTGCCTGCTCCGCGTGGCTGCGCACCGCGGCCGCGACGCCCCTCGAGCCGGAGACCGTGGTGGACGACGGTGAGACCCATGCTGAACTGCACTACCGCGCGATCGGCGTGGTCGGTGCGATCGGCCCGTGGAACTGGCCCCTCATGATCGGCATCTGGCAGATCGCTCCGGCGCTGCGCATGGGCAACACGGTCGTCGTGAAGCCGAGCGGATACACGACACTCAGCGTGCTGGCGCTGATCGAGGTCATGAACCAGGTGCTGCCCCGCGACGTGCTCATCGGTGTCGCCGGTGATCGCGAGGTGGGGGCCAGGATCGCGTCGCACCCCGACATCGGCAAGGTCATGTTCACGGGATCGACCGCGACCGGACGCAGCATCGTCGAGAGCTCGGCGCAGAACCTCGCCCGCCTCACGCTCGAGCTGGGCGGCAACGACGCCGGGATCGTGCTGCCGGGCGTCGACGCGACGGCGATCGCGCAAGATCTCTTCTGGGGCGCGTTCATCAACACCGGACAGACCTGTGCCGCGCTCAAGCGCCTGTACGTGCACGACTCCGTCTACGACGAGGTCGTCGACGCGCTGGCCGATGTCGCTCGGCAGACCCCGATGGGCAACGGCCTGGATGAGCAGAACGTGCTCGGTCCGCTGCAGAACCACGCCCAGTTCGAGATCGTGCGCGACCTGGTCGACGACGCGGCGCGCCACGGCGGCCGGATCGTCACGGGTGGTGCACCGGCGACGGAGCTCGGAGAGCTCTTCTACCCGATCACGCTCGTGGCGGATGTGACAGACGGGGTGGCCTTGGTCGACGAGGAGCAGTTCGGACCCGCACTGCCGATCATCCGTTACACCGACGTGGATGACGCGATCGCCAGCGCCAACGGCCTCGACGTCGGCCTCGGCGCATCAGTCTGGGGGGAACGTGAGGAGGCCCGCAAGGTGGCCGCGCGCATCCAGGCCGGAACCGTGTGGATCAACTCGCACGGCGGTGTGCATCCGATGATCCCGTTCGGGGGCCACAAGTCGTCGGGCTACGGACTCGAGTTCGGAGTCGAAGGGCTGAAGTCGGTCGCCGTGCCGCAGATCATCAACGGCTGAGCGAGAGGTGCGCGGTCCGTCGCCGCGCACCTCTGCTCGCCGCGCGGTCAGCTGATCGCGACGCGGATGCGCTCCGCGAGGAACTCCAGATCGGCCTTCGTGAGGTCCGTGACCGCGTACGCGGTCGGCCAGACCGTGCCGTCGTCGAGGTTCGAGATGGGCTCGAAGCCGAACGTGCCGTAGCGCACCTTGAACTTGCTGGCGGGCTGGAAGAAGCAGAGGACCTTGCCGTCGCGACCCCACGCCGGCATGCCGTAGTAGGTGCGGGGCACGAGCTCGGGCGCGACCTCGGAGACGAGGGCGTGCAGCTTGTTCGACAGCGCCTGATCCTCGGGAGTCAGCTTCTCGATCGCCTCCTTGATGTCGGCCTCCCCCGCAGCGCGCAGCTCCTCGGGCGACTTCTTCGCGCGGGAGCGACGGGTGCGGGCCTCCTTCGCGGCGGCCTGCATGGCCTCGCGTTCCTCGGCGCTGAAGTTCTTCTCTTTCTCGGCCATGGTCGGTCCTCTCGATGTGCTGCCGGTGTGGGACTCAGACTACGTAGGCTCGGCCGCGTTGTGCTTCTCGATTCGTGATCGATCCTCGACGGCACCGCGACTGCCAGACTGGCGCCATGACGACAGTCTTCACCGGCCGCATCCGTCCGCTCTCCCCGAGCGCTGACGCCGAAGCCGAGGCGATGGCCGTCGACGACGGCACGATCGTCGCCGTCGGGACGACGGACGACCTTCGACGCCGATTCCCGGATGCTGACACCGCAGCTCTGGACGGCTGGGTCATGCCCGGTCTGATCGAACCGCACGGGCATCCGGGATTCTCCGCGATCCTGCTGTCCGACCTCGTGGTCGACCTCCGTCCCGTCGTGATCCCCGAGGCGGAAGGCGTGCTGGCCGCGCTCCGAGCGGCGGTGGCGGATGCCGGGGGCGAAGCGGTCTTCGCGAACGGGTGGGATGCTCTGCTGCAGCGCGGACTGCCCGACCCCGACATCCGCTTCCTCGACGAGCTCGCGGGCAGCGTGCCCCTCGTCGTGATCCACAACTCCGGCCATTCCGTGTACTTCAACACCGCGGCCGCGCTCGCCGCGGGCCTCGATCGGAACACCCCCGATCCGGTCGGCGCCTCGTTCGGCCGCGATGCCGAGGGGGAGCTCACGGGCGTCGCCCTCGAGGCCGCCGCGGTCGAGCAGGTCGTGGCGCCGATGCTCGCGAAGGCGCAGCAGCACCTCCCCCGGATCCTCCCCGCGCACCTGCACGACCTCGCATCCCGCGGCATCACCACGGTGTCGGACCTGTCGTGGAACCCCGAGCTCAACCCGCTCATCGACGCCCTTCGTGCGCAGGGTGCGATGCCCGTGCGGCTGCGGTGGTACGAGATGTCCCGCCCCGGCGGAGTCGCGGCTCCGCGCGGAGAAGACGATCCCGTGTTCCGGCAGACCGGGGTGAAGACCTGGTCCGACGGTTCCCCGTGGGTGGGCAACATCGCCACCTCTTTCCCCTACCTCGACACCGCGGCGACCCGCTCCCTCGGACTCGAGCCGCACCATGTCGGGCACGCGAACTACACGGCCGAACAGCTGCGGACGATCGCCGACCCCTATGCCGCCGCCGGCTGGCAGCTCGCCTGCCATGCGCACGGAGACCTCGCGATCGACGCGACCCTCGACGTGTATGAGCAGCTCATCCGGCAGCACGGGCTCACCGACCACCGCTTCCGGCTCGAGCACTGCGGAGCCATGACGCCGGAGCAGTTCGAGCGCGCGGCATCCCTCGGCGTCACCGTCAGTCTCTTCGTCGACCACATCACCTACTGGGGAGAGGTGCTGGTCGACGACCTCTTCGGCCCGGAGCACGGCGGTGCGTGGGCCGATGCCGGTGCCGCCTTCGCCGCCGGTCATCGGGCGACCTTCCACAACGACGGCTGGGTCACCCCCAACGAGCCCTTCCGCAACATGGCCGTCGCCGAGACCCGCACGACTCGCAACGGATACCGGATGCCGGGCGGCACCCCGGTCACGCGCGAACAGGCACTCCTCGCGCACACCGCGAACGCGGCATGGCAGCTCTTCAGCGAGCATGAGGTCGGCACCCTCGCCCCCGGACTCTTCGCCGACTTCATCGTGGTCGACCGTGATCCCCTCACGGTCTCGGCGGAAGACCTCGCCGAAACCCAGGTGACCGCGACCTATGTGAGCGGCGCCCGGGTCGTCTGACATGCGGTCATCCGGGGTCTCCGCCGCCGGATAGTGTGTGAGCCATGGACCTGCGTGTAGCGGCGTACGCGGTCGTCACCGATGACGACGGGCGTCTGCTGTTGGCGCGGTGGATCGAGGGGCGTCGCGTCGCGTGGACCATGCCGGGAGGCGGACTCGAACCCGGTGAGTCGCCGGAGGATGCGGTGCGCCGCGAGCTCCGGGAGGAGACCGGCTACACCGTGAAGGTCGGCGAGCTCCTCGGCATCCACTCCCGGGTCATCCCCGCGGGACGCCGCGTGCAGAAGGCCGCGGATCCGCTGCACACGCTGCGCATCGTCTATCGCGCGCAGGTCACGGGCGGCAAGCTGCGCTTCGAGACCGATGGCTCGACCGACATGGCCGAGTGGTTCCCCTTGAAGTCCGTGGCCGAACTGCAGCGGGTCAAGCTCGTCGACATCGCTATGCGCATGGCCGGCATCCTCTGAGGTCAGCGCTCCTCGGGAACCGAGATGTCCGCGACGGTCGCGCCGTACGCGGCGATGAGGTCGTCGGCCTCGACGAAGAGGCTGTAACCGTGAGCGCCGGCACCCATCGCGATGCGCTGACCCACGATGGACTCGTCGGCGTAGATCGGCCAATCCGTGGTGCTGCCGATGGGAACGATGGTGCCCCGCTCGTAGCCGGTTGCCTGGAGCGCGAGCTCGGGCTCGGGCAGGCGCAGCTTGTTCACGCCGACCAGGGCGCGCAGCTTCGGCCACGAGATCGAGCGTCCGCCGGGCACGAGCGCGAACAGGAAGGTATCGTCCGAGCGCTTCACGACGAGCGTCTTCACGATGCCCGACGGCGGGATGCCCAGCAGCTCGGCCGCCTCGAAGAGGCTGCCTGCCGCAGGGCGTTCGCGGATCTCGATGTCGAGTCCGCGCGCGGCGGCGGCCTCACGCACCCGCGCATGCCGATCGCCCCCGCCACCAGAGGCGACGGAGGCGAGATCAGACGGGGTCACGCGTCGGGCGCGGCGAGCGGGTCGTCCGCGACCCAGAGCTCGTCGTCGGCACGCAGCGCCTGCCATGCGGCGTAGAGCACACCGACGGCCGCGGCAGCACCGAGGATGATCGCGATGACCGAGCCGACGCCCGGGCCCGACTTCTGCGGCGCGGTCGCCTTGCGCACCTGCACGGCCACACCGTGGCGCTTGGCGTTCGCGACGTCCCACGCGGTCAGCGCCGTACCGACGACTCCGCCCACGATCGGGACGAACTTGTCGTCGACGACGTGCTTGCCGAGCTTCACGCCACGGTCGACGACCGGGGCGACACGGCGGTTGTACGTGTCCTGGATGACCGGCACGACCTGCTCGCGATTGATGTTTCCGAGCTGACGTCCGGCCTCGCGGGCGACATCGGCGGCGTGACCGACGAGCACCTGCTGGTTCTCCCAGAGCTGGTTGGCGTCGTTCTGAAGACGACGCAGTTCCTTCTTCCGCTTGCGGCTGAGGCTCACGATGCTCTCCTGTCCATTGGAGTACGGGTTCCCCATCTTGCCATGGGAGGCTGGATACCGGGCGGGAATCGCCCGGCCCTTGCGCTGTCGGCGGATCCGGGGTACGCCGGGCGAACTCACCGAAAGCTCTGCGAGAATGAGGGCATGGCTCACGCTTCCCACGTCGCAACCCTGCACACCAACCACGGTGACATCGTCATCAACCTCTTCGGCGATCACGCACCGAAGACGGTCAAGAACTTCGTCGGCCTCGCCGACGGCACCCAGGAGTGGACCGATCCCGCCACCGGCAAGCCGGGCGAGGGTCCTCTCTACAAGGACGTCATCTTCCACCGCATCATCCCGAACTTCATGATCCAGGGCGGCGACCCGCTCGGACAGGGCGTCGGCGGTCCCGGCTACAACTTCGACGACGAGATCAACATGGAGCTCGACTTCAACAAGCCGTACATCCTCGCGATGGCCAACGCCGGCCTTCGCCGCAACGCCATCACCGGCAAGCCCGAGGGCACCAACGGGTCGCAGTTCTTCATCACCACCGACCCGACCCCGTGGCTCCAGGGCAAGCACACGATCTTCGGCGAGGTCGCCGACGACGCCTCGCGGGCTGTCGTCGACAAGATCGGTGCCGTGCCGACCAGTGGCGGAGACCGCCCGGTCGAGCCCGTCGTGCTGCAGTCGATCGACATCGTCGCGGCCTGACGACAGCTGCGGCCGATCCGGATGACCACGCCTGAGTTCACGAGCAATCGCGACAACTTCTGCTACCGGCATCCGGATCGGCAGAGCTTCGTGCTCTGCCAGCGGTGCATGCGCACCATCTGCCCCGAGTGCCAGACACAGGCGCCCGTCGGCGTCATCTGCCCGGAGTGCATGAACGCCGAGCGCAAGAACCGCACCCCCGCGCAGAAGAAGGCCCAGCGTCGGTGGGGTGCTCGCTCCGGCGGCACCATGGCGATCGCCCGCAGCGGCAAGCCGATCGTCACGTACATCCTGCTCGCCGTCACGTCGTTCATCGGCCTGGTGCAGCTGATCCCCGGGATGAACGGGCCGATCACGCAGGCACTCGCCTTCTACGCGCCGTATCTCTACCCGAATCTCTTCGGCGCGGGCTTCGAGCCCTGGCGCCTCCTCTCCGTGCTGTTCGTGCACGGCGGCTTCATCCATCTCGCGCTGAACATGCTCGCCCTGTGGATGCTGGGCCAGAGCCTCGAACCCATGCTCGGTCGCGCCCGCTTCCTGGCCCTCTATCTGATCAGCGGCCTCGGCGGATCGGTGGCGGTCGCTCTCCTCGCACCCCTGGACCCGACGGTCGGCGCATCCGGTGCGATCTTCGGAATGCTGGCCTCGCTGCTGATCATCGGTCGCCACATCGGCGCGAACGTGACCGGGATCCTCGTGATCCTCGGCATCAACTTCGCCTTCGGCTTCTTCGCCGGTGGCATCTCCTGGCAGGCGCACCTCGGCGGTGCGATCGTCGGCGCGCTGGTCGCCCTCATCTACACCCGGACGAGGCGTCGAGACCAGCGCACGTGGCAGATCGTTCTGCTCTCCGCGCTCGTCGTCCTGTTGATCGTCATCGTCGCCTTCATCCCACCGCTGATCCTTTTGTCCTGATCCCGAGTTGTTAACAGGGTTGTTAACCCCTGTGAATAACACCGGTGTAATTCTCCCCAGGCTGTGGAGAAGGTTGTGGATAACTTTCGCTCGGTTCGGCTTGTGGGTCGGGCGCGGGGTCGTTCCCTTCGCTCGCAGAGCGGGTCCCTCCCGCTTCGCGGGGCCCTCCCGATGCTCGCTCCGGGAACAACCCCGCGCCCTTGCCTGAGCCATCCTCACTCGGAGCATGAAGAAAGGCCCCTCGCTGTGCGAGGGGCCTTTCGGGAAGAGGGAGTGGCGTCAGCGCCAACGAGTGGTCATCAGGAAGCCGATCAGAGCGATGCCGAGACCGATGGCCAGGTTCCAGTTGTCGAGACCCGGGATCGGGAACTGCATACCGGAGATGTAGAAGACCAGGATCCACGCGAGACCGAGGAGCATGAAGCCGATCATCACCGGCTTGAACCACACCGCATTGGGAGCGGCCTCGCCTTCGGCGCGCTCGACAACGGGTTCTTCACTCTTACGGTCACGTGCCATGCCGTCATTGTACCCATGACACCCATGAGTCGCCGAGTCCGCAGCGAGCGAGGGACGGCGGGCTCACCGACAGCCGTTCAGCGTCCCGGGATATGATCGCGGCATGACTGCATCCGTCGTGCCTGGGGGGCGACGCCCGCGGCGAGAGCGACCACGCTCTCGCGCCACGTTCGCGAGCGTGCTCGGCGAACTGCTCCTCACCGCCGGAGTGCTCGTCCTGCTCTTCGTCGCGTGGCAGATGTGGATCGGCGACATCATCATCAGCGCTCAGAAGAACGACGAGGGTGCAGCCATCTCGCAGGAGCTCGCACAGGGCGAGGCGCCTGAGTTGCCGCCGGTCGTGGAAGAGGACGACGGCACCACCGCCTATGTGCCCCCCGTGCCCGCAGCACCGGCGGACGCCACATGGTTCGGGCAGATGCACATCCCCCGTTTCGGAGCCGACTACAACTTCGGCATCTACGGCGGAACGAGCCGTGCGCGAACCCTCGATCAGAAGGGGATCGGCGTCTACAAGGACTCGAAGATGCCCGGCGAGGTCGGAAACTTCTCGATGGCCGGACACCGCACCACCTGGGGCAAGCCGTTCAACCAGCTCGACAAGCTGCAGCTGAACGATGCGATCGTGGTCGAGACGCCCGACGGCTGGTACACGTACCGTTTCCGCACGCTCGAATACGTCAAGCCGACACAGACCGATGTGCTCGCCGACGTGCCGCAGATGCCGGAGCAGCAGACCGGAGAGCAGTACATCACGCTCACGGCTTGCTCCCCGCTGTACTCCCTCGCGGAGCGCATCGTCGCCTACGGGGTGTTCGAGAGCTTCCAGCCCCGCGCCGAGGGACTTCCGACCGCGTTGACCGACCCGCCGCCGCCTCCGGCCGCCCCATCGGTGTGACCGTGGACGCTCACGAGGGAGAAGACTGATGTACGCCGCACTCTGGCGCCTGCTGCCCGGCCCGTGGTGGTTGCGGGTCCTCATCCTGGTCGTGGTCATCGCCGCCGTGCTCTACGGGCTGTTCTGGTACGTGTTCCCCTGGATCAGCCCGATCATCGCCCCCGGCGAGGTCGACGTCGAATGACCCGAGTTCTCGTGGTGGACAACCACGACAGCTTCGTGCACACCCTCGTCGGCTACCTCCACGAGCTCGGCGCCGAGACCACGATGGTCGAATCCGACGCGCTGGACGCCGCCGAACTCGAGCGGATGCTCTCCGCATACGACGCCCTGCTGCTCTCCCCCGGTCCCGGCCGCCCCGCCGACGCGGGAATGTCTCTCGACGCGGTACGGATCGCCGCACGACTACGGATGCCGACGCTCGGGGTCTGCCTCGGACACCAGGCCATCGGCGAAGCGCTCGGCACCGCGGTGAGTGAGGCGCCCGAGCTGATGCACGGCATGGTCTCCGCGGTCACGCACGACGGATCAGCGCTGTTCGCGGGAATCCCGTCGCCGTTCGACGTCGGCCGGTATCACTCCCTCGCGCTCGCACCAGCCGACCTCCCGCCCGAGATCGTCGTCACCGCCTGGACCGAGAGCGGAACGGTCATGGCGCTCGCGCACCGAGAGCTGCCGCTGCACGGCGTGCAGTTCCATCCGGAGAGCGTGCTCACCGAAGGCGGGTACCGGCTTCTCGCGAATTGGCTGGAGCTCTGCGGCGACGCGGATGCCGTGGCTCGGTCCGAAAGCCTGCATCCACTCTCACGCTGACACGACGGCGCACGGGGCGCGTCGCGAGAGACTCAGGGTGCCGCGCAGTAGCGAAGCTCGACCGGAGATCCGATCGGCACGTCGCCCGGTGCGACCGACATCGAGTGCACGGTCGGGGGCTCGGTGGGAGCGCAGTCCGCCTCTTCCACGGGCACCGGCGTCAGCCCGAGGTCGGTGAGGTTCGTCGTCGCCGCCTCGACGGTCCAGCCGACGAGGTCGGTCAGCGTCACCTTGCCGCTGGCGACGACGAGGTTGACGACGGTGTCGGGGGCGACCTCGGTTTCTGCCGCTTCGCTGGCGGAGATCACGGTGCCGGCGGCGAGACCCTTGTCGTTGCGCTGGATCACGGTCCCGAGTTCGAGGCCGGCGGCCTTCAGTGCCTTGGTGGCATCGTCGAGGCCCATGCCTTCGATCTTCGGCACCACCACGGTCTCCACGCCCGACGAGACGTGCACGGTGACCGTCGAGCCCTCCTCCACCGAGACTCCAGCCTCGGGGTCGGTGCGGATGACGTTGCCCTCGGTGATCTCGGAGCTCGACTCGATCACGATCTTCGCCGTGAGATCGAGCTTGGCGAGGTCGTCCTGCGCGCGCTCGGACGACACGTTCACGAGATTGGGGATGATGCGCGAGGTGCTCGGCACCTCGGGCGGACGCATGCTGATCGTGACCACCCAGAAGAGCACGGACGCCAGCAGCACCGCGAGCAGGGCGACACCGGCCCAGATCCAGGCGACCGGAGGACCCGACTGGGTGCGGGTCATGGTGGTGTCGGAGCTGAGCTGGCGCAGCGAACGCGCGGTCTCCTGCGCCTGACGCGGGCTCGGACCGTACAGCTCGCTCGTCAGTGCACCGAGCTGCTTGCGGGTCGGCGCGATCCCGGTGACGGCGGCATCCAGGGCGGCGCGGAAGTGCGCGGCATCCGGGTACCGCTGATAGGGGTCTTTCGCGAGGGCGCGCAGGACGATCGGGTCGAGCGCACCGGGCGCATCCTCGTTCACTTCGGTCGGCGGGATCGGGGTCTCGCTGACGTGCTGGTAGGCGACCGCCACCGGCGACTCGCCGCGGAACGGCTGGCGGCCGGTGAGCAGCTCGTACAGCACGACACCGGTCGAGTACAGGTCGGCGCGGGCATCGACGGGCTCGCCCTTGGCCTGCTCCGGCGAGAAGTAGGCGGCGGTGCCGATGATCTGCGTGGTCTCGGCCACGGTCGACGAGGAGTCGGAGACGGCTCGGGCGATGCCGAAGTCCATCACCTTGACCTGGCCCTTGTCGGTCACCATGACGTTGCCGGGCTTGATGTCGCGGTGCACCACACCCGCGCGGTGCGAGTAGTCGAGCGCCTCGAGGATGCCGTCGACGTAGCGCACGGCGTCGGCCACCGGCACCGGTCCCTCGGAGATGATCTGCTTGAGGAGCGTGCCCTTGACGAGCTCCATCACGATGTACGGCGGCTCGTCGGACGACGGATCATTCGACGAGGGGTCGCCGGCGTCGAACACGCGCACGATCGACGGGTGCGACATGCGTGACGCCGCCTGCGCCTCCAGGCGGAAACGGGTGCGGAAGGCGGTGTCGCGTGCCAGGTCGGGATCGAGGATCTTGATCGCGACCTCACGGCCGAGCGTCAGATCGTAGCCGCGATAGACCTTGGCCATACCGCCATGCCCGATGAGCTCGTCGACGCGGTATCGACCCGCGATGACTCGTGGCTCTGTGGACACGTACTACCCCCTGGAAAACGACTGCGGCTGAGCTGGATTAAAGGCTACCCTTCGGTGCCGCCGCCTCCGTCACCCTCGCCGGGGTCGGTCGCGGCGACGATCGGAACGGAGAGCGGCGGGGACGCGGACGACGTGCGCTGGTCGCCACCCGAGCACATGCCCTGGTACGTGACGATCAGCTGCTGGCCCGCGGCATCAGCCACCTGAATCTGCGTGTTCCGCTGCGTCGGCTGGAAGTTCGGCCCGCCCGACACGAACGTGCCGTTCTGGAGCGAGACGACGTATCCGGAGAGCGTCGTGCCGCTCGGGCACGTGAACCCGGTGCCCCAGGAGATGGTGACGGTGCTGCCGGCGATCGGGTCACCCGTGATGGTCGGGGTGTCGGTCGGGGTCGGCAGGGCTGCTCGCGCGGCGTAGATCGTGAGGGTCATCGGCTGCGTCGTCTCGACGTTGCCGGAGGGGACCACACGGTACACCTTGCCGACGTCGCCGTCGGTCGGGGCCGGGTCGCCCTCGGGGCAGGTGATCTCGCCCGTGAAGCCGGCCTCCTTGAGCGTGGATGTGGCCGTGCCGCAGTCCATGCCCGCCAGGCCCAACGCGGTCACGTCGACGCGGACCACCTCGGGCGGCGGTGTGGTCGCCGGTGGCGGCGTCTGCGTCTGGGACTGCGACGGAGAAGCCGAATCCGACGGCTTGGCGTCAGGGTCGCCCTGGTTCATCAGCATCGCCCACACGGCGCCGCCGAGCACGATCACCAGCAGGGCGATCAGAGCGATCAGCGGCCAGGTCCACGGGCTCTTCTTCTTCTTCTTCTCGTCCGCCGCCGCGTCCTCTGTGGGGAGCTGAGCGGTGGTGGGAAGGATGCGGGTGGTGCCGTCGTCTCCCGACGCCGTGAGCATGCGCGTCGCGTCGTCGTCGCCGGCGATCCCGCCAGTCGCGATCGCGGGAACGGCGATGGCTGCGGAGTTCAGGTCGCCGCGACGAAGAGCCTGCGCTGCGCGGGCCACCGTCGCGGACGACGAGGGGCGGTCGCTCGGCTTCTTGGCGATCATCGCCATGACGAGGTTCTGCACCGGGATCGGCACGGTCGGCGGCAGCGGCGGCGGCTGCTCGTTGATCTGCGCCATCGCGATCGCGACCTGCGACTCGCCCGTGAACGGACGCTTGCCCGCCAGGCACTCGTACGCGACGATGCCGAGCGAGTAGGTGTCGGTGGCGGGAGACGCCGGGTGACCCGATGCCTGCTCGGGAGACAGGTACTGCACGGTGCCCATGACCTGGCCGGTCGCCGTCAGCGGAACCTGATCGGCGATGCGGGCGATGCCGAAGTCGGTGATCTTGACGCGGCCGTCGGGCGTGATCAGCAGGTTACCCGGCTTGATGTCGCGGTGCACGAGACCGGCCGCGTGTGCGGCCTGCAGAGCGGATGCCGTCTGGGCCACGATGTCGAGCGTCTTGTCGGCGCTGAGCGCACCGTCGCGCTCGAGCACGGTCGAGAGAGCCTCGCCGGGCACGAGTTCCATGACGAGGTAGGCGCTGCCGTTCTCCTCGCCGTAGTCGAAGACGCTGGCGATGCCCTCATGGTTCACGAGAGCAGCGTGCCGCGCTTCTGCACGGAACCGCTCGAGGAACCCGGGGTCCCCCATGTACTCGTCCTTGAGGATCTTGATCGCGACGGTACGTCCGATGACGTGATCCGTCGCTTCCCACACCTCGCCCATGCCACCGATCGCGATACGCGACTGCAGCTCGTAACGACCACCGAACGACACACCCTGCGTCGGCCTCATCTGCCCAGCACCGCCTCTATGACCTTCTTCGCAATCGGAGCGGCGATGGTGTCGCCACTGCCTGATTGTCCCTGTCCGCCGCCGTCTTCGACGACGACCGCTACTGCGACCGCGGGGTCGTCCGCCGGCGCGAAGCCGGTGAACCACAACGTGTGCGGCCTGTTTCCGTTCTCTGCGGTGCCCGTCTTACCGGCCACGTCGATCCCGTCTATTCTTGCACCCTGGGCCGCGCCCGTAGCGACGCTGGCCACCATCGACGCGGTCACGTCGTTGGCGACATCGGCTTCCATCGCACGGCCGAACTCGCTGTCCTGGAAGGCCTCGATCACCGACAGATCGTTCCCGATCACGGCATCCACCATCCGCGGGTTCATAACGACCCCGTCATTCGCGAGACCCGCCGACACCATGGCCATCTGCAGGGGGGTCGCGGTGACCTTGCCCTGACCGAATCCGGTGAGCGCGGTCTGCGCGTCGTCGAGGGCGCGGGGGTAGCTGGAGGCGGTCGATTCCAGCGGAGTCTCGAAGGACTTGTTGAAACCGAGCTTCTCGGCCATCTCGCGGATCGTGTCGTCTCCGAGCTCGACGGCGAGCTCCGCCATCGGGATGTTGCAGCTGAGCCGGATGGCCTCGGCGATCGTGACCGTTGCGCCCGGTCCACACTTGCCGCCCCAGGCGTTCGACACCCGATTGGAAGAGCCGGGGAGGGTGTACGAGATGGGGTTCGGCAGTGTCGACTGCGGGGTCCAGTTCCCGCTGGCGTACGCCGCCGCCGCGACGACCACCTTGAAGGTCGATCCCGGCGGGTTGAGGTCGCCGGCGATCGCGCGGTTGGACAGCGGCTTGCCGGGGTCGGCCACGAGCTGATCGTAGGTGGCGTTCGCGGCATCCGCGTCGTGCGTCGCCATCTGATTCGTGTCGAAACCGGGCGTGGAGACCATGGCGAGGATGCGTCCGGTCTTCGGATCCATCGCGACGACGGCACCCTGCAGCCCGTCGAGTGCTTCGTAGGCGGCGCGCTGAGCCGCCGTGTTCAGCGACAGCTCCACGCTGTAACCGCGCTGCGGCTGGCCGGAGATGATGCGCTCGACCTCGGCGAGCAGGGCGTTGGCGCCCGTGCCCGAGAGTTCGGCGTTCATGGCGCGCTCGATGCCCGTGCGCGAGTCGAGCGCCGCGTTGAAGTAGCCGGTGACCGGCGCCCACATCGCGGCATCCGTGTAGACGCGCTGGAACTGGTACCTGTCGTCGCTCGGCACGGAGTTGGCGATGGTGGCGCCGTCGACGATGATCGCGCCGCGCTGGATCTCGTAGCTGTCGAGGCGCGTGCGCTTGTTGTGGCTGTTCTGGGCCAGGGCATCGGCCTCGACGACCTGGATCCAGCTGGTCGCGGCGAACAGGGCGATGAACATGAACAGCATCACGATGCTGAGGCGGCGGAGCTCTCGCGTCATCCGATCACGACCCTCGGTTGGCGGCGGACGCCGTCGGAGATGCGCAGCAGCAGCGCCACGATGAGCCAGTTGGCCACGAGCGACGATCCGCCGGCGGCGAGGAACGGGGTGGTCAGGCCGGTCAGCGGGATCAGCCGGGTGACGCCACCGACCATGATGAACACCTGCAGCGCGATGGTGAACGAGAGGCCGGTGGCGAGCAGCTTGCCGAAGTCGTCCTGACCGGCGAGACCGATGCGCATGCCGCGGCTGACGAAGACCATGTAGAGGCAGAGGATGGCGAACAGCCCGATCAGGCCGAGCTCTTCACCGAGGCTGGTGATGATGTAGTCGCTGTGCGCGAGCGGCGTGACCTCTGGGCGTCCCTGGCCCCAGCCGGTGCCGATGAGTCCGCCGCGGGCGAGCCCGAACAGGCCCTGCATGGGCTGATAACCCGCTCCGTCGGGGTCGACCTGGTTCGCGTCGAACAGGAACAGCCAGTTGATGAAGCGGCCGTGCACGTAGCTCAGGATCTGCGTCGCGACCGCCACGCCGGCGACCACGAGTCCGAGGCCGATGAGGACCCAGCTGGTCTTCCCCGTGGCGACGTAGAGCATCGCGACGAACATGCCGAAGATCAGGGTTCCGGTGCCGAGGTCGCGCTGGAAGACGATGATCCCGAGCGAGATGAGCCAGACCACGAGGACCGGTCCCAGTTCCCGCATGCGGGGCCAGGTGATGCCGAGAACCCTCTTGCCGACCGACGTGAGACTCTCGCGGGTGCGCACGAGGTAGCCGGCGAAGAAGATCGCGAGACAGATCTTCGCGAGCTCGCCCGGCTGGAAGGCGAAGACGCCACCCAGCGACACCCAGACGGCCGCGTTCGCGTCGTCGATGCGCAGACCGGGGACGAACGGGAGCAGCAGGAGCACGATTCCGGCGAGACCGAAGATGTAGGTGTACCGGAACAGGATCCGATAGTTGCGCAGCAGGATCACGACCGCGATGGCACCTGCGAGGGAGATCGCGGTCCAGGCCAGCTGCTTGGTGGAGTAGGCGTCCCAGCCGGTGTTCTTGAAGGCGATGTCGATGCGATAGATCATCGCGATGCCGAGGCCGCTGAGCAGTGTCGCGATCGGCAGGACGAACGGATCCGCATCGGCGGCGACGAAACGCAGCACGATGTGCAGGGCGAAGGCGAGGGCCGCGAGGCCGCCGCCGATCGCGAGGATCATCGGGTCGATCACACCGAGTGCGCCCAGTTGGACGAGAGCGAGGGCGGCGCCGCTCATCGCGCACGCGAACAGCAGCAGCCAGAACTCGCGGTTGCGCTGCGTCTGCGGCATCCGGAGCCGTTTGAGGGCCTTGATGACGGTGGTGTCGGCCTGCAGGTCGGTGCTCATCCCTCACCTCCCGCGGGGGTTGCGGTCGGTGCCGGTGTCGGCAGCGGGGTCGGCAGTGGCGTCTGCTCGATCACGTTCGCGTCGGCGCCCGCCCGCAGGCGGTCGACGATCGCCATCGCGTCGGCCAGCGAGCGCGCGTTGATCGTGCGCTCGACGGATGCCCGCTGATACTGCGGGAGGTTCGCGAGGAGGATGTCGGTGTCCTCGATCGGGGTCGACAGCGTGATCGGGCCGATGTTCTGCTGCACGCCCTGGAAGATCACGACGCTGTCGTCGTCGGCGCCGATGAAGTAGCGGGTCTGGGTCCAGCTGTACGCGGCGAAGGCGGCCACGACGAGCATCGCGACGACCAGGAGCGCACCGGCGATCCAGCCCGCCCGGCGGCGCTTCGCGCGACGCCGATCTTCTTCGATGAGCTCCTCGAGGTACTCGGGGGCTGGCTCGAAGTGGCTGGGCTCGTTCGCGGCCTGTCGCACCGGGTGCAGCCAGTTTCCGCGCGGCGGGCGCACCGGCGGGACGTAGACGCCGTCGGGGTTCGACGCGGAACCCACGATCGTGGGGGTGCCGGAGTGGATCGGATGCTGTCCGCCGACGTCGACCAGCACGATGGTGACGTTGTCGGGGGCCCCGCCGTCGAGCGCCTGCTTGAGGAGATAGTCCGCCGTGCGGCCGGGTGCGACACCGAGCTGCATCGCCTTGAGGATGCGTGTCTCGTCGACCACGCCGGAGAGACCGTCGGAGCAGAGCAGCCACCGGTCGCCGGGCTGCGTGTGCATGACGAACATGTCGAGCTCGGGGTCGGCATCCATGTCGCTGAGAACGCGCATGAGGACCGAGCGGCGCGGGTGGTAGCGCGCCTCCTCCGGGGTGATCCGACCGGAGTCGACCAGGCGCTGCACGAAGGTGTGGTCGGCGGTGATCTGGGTCAGCGCGTCGTCGCGATACAGGTAGATGCGCGAGTCGCCGATGTGGCCGATGACCGCGTATTCGTCGACCATGATGATCGCGCTGACGGTGGTGCCGAGGCCGGCGAGTTCGGGACGCTCCTTCGCGGCGCGGATGAGATCGCCCGCGGCGGTCGTCGCGGCGGCCTGCAGCGAAGCCTGCGCGTCTTCGACCGAGGAGTAGCCCTGGTCGAGGGGCTGCAGTCGCTGGATCGCGATGCTCGAGGCGACGTCTCCACCGGCGTGGCCGCCCATGCCGTCGGCGACGGCGAACAGGTTCGCTCCGGAGTACCCGGAGTCCTGGTTGTTGGAGCGGATCTTCCCGGTGTGGGAGATCGCGACGCTCGAGCCTTCGAAGACCATGCCGGGGTCAGGCTCGCAGCTCGAAGGTCGTGGCGCCCACCTTGATGGGGGTGCCGAGCGAGAGGGCGACCGGTGAGCCCGACACGCGCTGGCCCGCGACGAAGGTGCCGTTGGTCGAGTCGAGGTCCTGGATCGCCCAGCTGTCGCCGCGCAGCATCAGGCGCGCGTGGTGGCTGGATGTGTAGTCGTCGCGGATCACGAGAGCCGACTCGCTGGAGCGGCCGATCGTCAGCGAGTCGGCGCTGAGAGGCAGTTCGAGGCCCGCCTTGGGGCCGGAGGTGATGACCAGGCGCTTCGCGGTCGCGACGGTGGCAGGTCCCGTCGACGGGCGGGCGGATGCCGGCCTCGCCGCGGGGGTCGGAGCCGGTGCTGCCGCAGGAGCAGGAGCGCCCGTGGACGCCTCGGCGGGGAGCTTGCGCACACGCACGCCGAACAGGTCGGCGCGGAGCGAGTACACGACGCCGAAAACGAAGAACCACATCAGGACGAGGAACCCGATGCGGAGAAGGAGGAGGATCAGTTCACTCAACCGAGGGCTCCGAACGCTCGGGTGGCGTCGTCGCCGCGTGGCGCGGGGCGCGACGGGCTGGCCACGGGGACGATCCGGAACACCAGGTCGGTACGTCCGATGGTGATGGTGGTGTCGGTGGGGAGGGCGGCCTCGCGGAGCTTCTGGCCGTTGACCTTGGTGCCGTTCGTGGAGCCGAGGTCGCGCATCATGGCGCGCTCGCCGTCCCACAGGATCTCGGCGTGCTTGCGGCTCGATCCGGCGTCCGCGATCGTGATGTCGGCATCCGTCCCCCGGCCGATGACCGTGCGGGCGCGGTTGATCGAGAGACGACGGCCGTCGACGTCGACCACGGCCTGCCAGCTCACCCGGCCCTCGACCGTGCCCGAGTTCACGCGCACGGTTCCCGTGGCGACCTTGTCGTCGGCTTCGAGGTTGATCGACAGCGGGCCGGAGAAGCTGTACCCCTGTGCTTTGGCGTGCTTGGTCAGCAGCGCGAGCAGCTCATCGGTGAGGGCTCCGCCGAGTCCGCGCATCCGCTCCGCGTCGTCGGGGCTGAGGCGCACGACGAAACTGTTGGGCGCGATGATGCGATCGCGGCTCACGACCGCCGCCTTCGTGTCGGCCTCGCGGCGGAGCGCCGAAGCGATCTCCACCGGCTGAATGCCGCTGCGGAAGGTCTTCGCGAACGCGCTGTTGACTGCGCGCTCGAGACCCTTCTCAAAGCTGTCAAGTAGTCCCACTGGGCTCCTCTGGCATGCCGACCGGTAGACACATCGTAGCCAGGTGACCTGGGGGAACGCCGCCGATCGGGGTTCCGGGGTGTGCATCAGGGGGTGAAATCGCGTGATATCTTTGGAAAGTTGAGTTCTTCGGAACGACACACTCGCGCGAGTGGCGGAATGGTAGACGCGCTGGCTTCAGGTGCCAGTGTCCGTAAGGACGTGGGGGTTCAAGTCCCCCCTCGCGCACAGGGCTGGTTCATGAAAATCTTTGAATCAGTTCATGAAATTACAGTTCGGCGGTTGCCTCGGTGAAAATCGGGGCAACCGCCGCTTCTATTTCGACCGGAACGGCGATCTCGGCCGATGATCAGCGCTCGCCGCAGTTCATGCCACGACGAATAGCCCCGTCAGGGGCCATTCGCTACTGCTATTCGATTGCTGACGAGTGATTCGGACTACGCCGGTGGGGCGAGCGCCCCGACCGTCGCCGGCCGGACGTTTGGTAGGTCGTCGATGGTGAACTTCTTCCGCGACTTGCGACGTTTCTTCTCTGCGGGTGTGCATTCTTCAACGAGTGCGCGCACGAGCACGCGGATGTTGTAGGCGACTGCCATGAGTGCCGTGGCGATGGAGTGGTACGCCTCCCCGCGTCCGGGACGCTTCGCTGCTGATTCCAGGTCGGTGAAGCGGGTGTGCTTGATGGAGTTGTTGACCGATTCGACCTGGTTGCGCTGCCCGTAGACGGCCTTCCATTCCTGGCTTCCCCACGGGTGTCGTTGCAGGTGACGAACGACCTCGGGATGCGGGTGAATGGTCACCGAGCCGCGAAGGTTGTTCTTCGAGACGGGGATGCGCTTGTCCGTGGCGGGGTCGTACGCCATGTAGGACTTCGGGTCGGGGTAGGTGAATCGCTGGTCGCCCCTGTTGTGGGCCTTGTTCGAGATGTCGCCGTGTCGTTTCATGGCGTAGGGCTTGCGGGCTTCGATTGCGCGTTCGACATCTGCCGCGGTGACGGGCAGTCCAGTCACCTCGTTGAGCTTCTTCTTGGTGCGGAACCACTTGGTCATGTACTTGAGTTCCTTCGGCATGTACTCGACGTAGAGCTGTCCGTCGACGACGACGATGGGCAGACCGGGAACGGTCGCCTGCACGCCGAACTGTTCCTTCGTGTAGTCGTAGGCGAACTCCCACCCATCGATGCGGCACGCTTGAGAGAAGTTCTCGGACATCAGTCCGTTGAACGCTCGGTCGGCGGCAGCGATACCGCGCTGCTCGAAGTTGCGGGCGTGCTGGTGCATCGCTTCCCGAGGTTCGTCGGTGATGTTGCCGGGGCGATGGAAGCCGACGCCGGTGATGATTCGGGCGAAGGCGGGGTGGTGGTCGTAGCCTTTCGTATCCATCATCGTGACGATGTCCATCTCATAGGCGGCGCGGGGAGGTTCATCCATCGCGTCTTCTCGATGGGAGCGGTCGTAGGTGCCGGCGGAAAAGTCGACGTTCGTGAGAAGGCCGCCCCTCTTGAGCGACTTGCTTGCCTCACGCACCTTCGGGTGGTCGAGCGGCAGCCCTCTTCTCACGAATGTCGTGGCCTGGCTGTGAACCCGTCCGAGGATGGGCACCTCCGTGGAATCGACTGCGACGTCACCGGTGTACCGGTCACGGTAGCGCTGGGGGAGCAGCGCCACGGAAGCGTCGACCAGGGACTGTCGCATCCAGCGCAGCCGGTCGGAGCGCTGTTCATCGCGGGCGGCATCGGCGATGACTTGTTCCGCGAGGGAGAGTCGCCGCCGTTTCTGCGTTCGGTGATAGGGGTCGACGAGCTTGGTGAGGCGCTTCTTTGCGCGCCAGTGCCGGTGCAGCCATCGGTCCTCGTTGACGCTTTCCCAGGCGATGCCGAGTGACTCGAACTGGGCACGGGTCAGACGGTGGGCATAGGTGTCGGCGAATTCCGTGTACTGGGCTCCCTTGCTCCATACGGCGCTGATGAGTTCAACGACGAGCACTGCGCGGAAGGTGAGCAGAGCCTTCCGTCCGGAGGCCCTCTTCCTTTCGAGGCCCGCCCACTCTTCGAGTTGTTGCGGTACGCCGGAGCGGTCGATGATGTCGACGTAGTTGTTGAACATGGCCATCGGCATGGGGCCGGTGACGGCCATGGCGCGCTTGTACTGGAAGTTGCCGACGCCGACGATGCTGCGCAGTTCTTCGTCGAGGTTCAGTGCGGAGCTCACGGCTCGACCTCCCCGCGCAGGAAGTCGATGTAGTCGCTTTCAGGTGCCTCCGAGACGTAGCGCAGGAGTCGGCCGAGGTGCTCGAACTTCTCGAAGCCGCCGGCGACGAACAGTGACTTGATGTGGACAATGGCCGTCAGGTGGGTGACGAACCAGGTTGCGCGCAGCCGGGCTCCGTTCGGCGCGTCGCCGTCGGTCGTCTGCGTGAACGCCGACAGGGCGGCAGCAGGTCGCGTGCGATTCGGCGTACCCCACAGCGTCTCGTGGTCCGCGGGAACCTGCTCGAGGACGGCGGTCATCCACTCGTCCCACTCGCTGAGTAGGGGGACCCGTCGCTTGAGGTCGCCACGGACTTGAATGATGTGTCCACCATCCGCCGTCGGCGTGACATCGTCCGCGCGGACTTCGATGATCTCGCTGGGGCGCAGCCCTGCACCGGCGCACATGATGAGCACGAGCATGCAGCGGTAGACCTTGAGGGTCGTGCGCTGAGCGACGGCCCAATGGCGGAAGTCGGTCATCTCTTCGGCGGTGTACGGTGCGGCGGTTGTCTTCCTGCCGAGCGCAGTCATCTTTTCCCCGTGTTCCTCGGGGAGAAGAATCTCGGAGATGCGCATGAGGTAGCCGCGGTAGTTGCGGCGGGTGCCGTCAGCCAGCTTCAGGTGCTTGTCGTTGACGTACAGGTCGATGGCCTGCCTTGACCAGATGGTCTCCGCGTCGAGCGGCCATCCGCGTTGCATGCACCAGGACACGAACTGCGAGGCGGCGCGGATGAGGACCTCCGCGGAGTACGGCGTCTTCGGCGCGGCGACGGATACCGCGTCCCGGACGAACGGTCCGATGCGCTCCCACATGGCCGGGTCGATTCTCGGCACGTAGTCGGTCATGAATGCGACCACCGGTGCGGGGACGATGGTCCAGGATGCCCGGGTGAGTGCGTGAGCCAAGGCGGACTCAGGCAGTGGGGTCTGGCGGAGTGCCCCGAGGCTGTCGCGGAGTGCGACGTGGTGGCGTCGCGCCCATGTGGTGGACGTGAAACGGAGCCGCTTGGCCCGCCGGATGAGGTGTCTCTGATTTTTCTGCACACTCTCCTAGGCGGCAGCTCGTCAACCAGGACACGTCCGATAAGCGACATACGATGTGTATTCTTGTAGCTCAAGAGTGAAAACACATGATCTAGACCAGATAACCCATCTGTGCAGTGCATAATCAGCAGGGCGAGGATCTCATGGTGCGACCAATTGATGGCCGCGGGTTCGCTTTCGTGCCTCGCGACGTCGTTGCACAGCCGAAAGCGTTCGGACAGGCTCACGGCCTTCTCGAGCCCGCCCACGGCGTCGATGAGAGCAGTGAGAGATATCGAGCCGCGATGGTCCAACACGTCATGGCGGTATCGGTGCGAGCAGGCCTGTTGAAGTCTCACGGGATCACGCCACCGACATTCGCCGAACGTTTCCCGGGCAGGGGGCTAGGGGCAGATCGCGTGCGACGGATCCTCCGCGGCGAGACTATGGCGCAGCTCACCGACTTGATGTTCTGGATGAAGCACGTTCCCGAGGTTGCCGAGGCGATCTCCGAGCTGACCGGCCCGTGGTTCCGCGTTATCCCAGCCGAACCGGAAGCTGCTGCCGCTGTCGACGCGCCGGAGCCACCTCCGGAACCGACCATGCGGGAGACTCTGGCGGCATTACGAGGGCGATACGGCGTGCAGGAGCCAGGAGTCGGCGCATCCGCGATGCGCCGTAGCCCAGAGAACCCATATGTGTCTGCTCCACGCGGCATTCGATAACCCCCCGCGAAAAGACGCAGGACAGACGAAGAATAGGCCTTACAAGATAGGTCTGACAAGTGAGGCCTGCTGGGCAGGGTGTTTTCACTCAGGCCTTGTGGCGCACAATTTCATGTGATGTGGGATCTCGAACGTGCGCAGGGCTTCGGCGCTTCATTGAAGTCGCTCCGACAAGCGCGCGGACTCACCCAAGAGCAGCTCGCGTACGCGGCCGGTCTTACGAAGAATCAGATCCAGCTTTTCGAAGCAGGTAAGGGCTCAGGAAAGGCGGGGAACGTCAGTCCCGCGAATCCTACTCTCGCGAGCATCATGGGACTGTGTGCCGCGTTTGAGATGAGTGTGTCGGAGTTCTTCGCCGCCGTCGAGATGTGAGATGTCACAGCCTGCGTCATGCGCCGCGCATGACAGGCTTCTGAAGGACTACCTGACACCGACCTCCGTTCTCCACCACCGACGGGAAGAGACGCTGAGCCCTGACGAGCGATCCTCGCTCGAGTACCTGATGGCGTGCATCTACGACATGGATCGCTTGCGACGGAGGAGCCCCGCGCACCGGTGGGCCCGCACCGCGCAGCAGATCGAGGACGTCGCGCGTAGGGTCGGTGATCTTGCTGCGTCCGAGGGGGAGCTGTCGACCGCGCAGCGAGCGTGGATCACGGCACAGAAGACAGGTCCGGTGAACAGCTTCCAGCGAGATCGGCTGGAGGCGATCCCCGGCTGGGTGCGGTGAGTTTCCAAGAGCGGGTCCGCTGGAGCAGCCCCCTAAACCTTTGGCGCCCAGCTCCGCAGGATCAGCGAGCCACCTCGGGTAAGCGCCGTCAGTGACCGTTGAATCCGTAGAGAGTCCCCGGATTGAGAAATTGCCGTCTCCAGAGGAGCTTCTGGTCCACGGTTGTCAGCTGCCCGTGGTCGACTGCTTCATCCCAATCGTCATTGATGACGCCTTCGATGCGTTCCAGGATGCTGTGCGCGTGATCTTCCGTGAGCCCGTACAGGCTTCGTGCGGACAGCAGGCTGGCGAAGTTGTTGGCTTTGGATCCGCGCCGGTCATATGCGATGGCCTGTGACGCGGTTTCCCCACTTCGTCGCATCGGTGAGATGTCGTATGCCGGGCTGAGGGTCGCGGTAGTGCCATCCCAGAGCACGGCGTGATTGCGAAGGTGGTCGTCGGAGTTGGAGACCGCCATGTTGAAGGCGATGCGGGTGAACAGCTCTTCGGCGGTGCCCTCTGGTGCTCGGTTCTCGCGTAGCGAGTCGAGAAAGTCCACGTAGCTTCCGCTGCGCGCCTGCTGCTCGTCGAGGCCGGTCATTGTCAGCGCGCTGGCCGCGAACACACGCTGGTCATTGTCGACACGGTCGAACCGTGTGACGAGGAGGACGCTACGTCCGAGCACCTTTTCCACCCGAGTCGGGGCAACGTTGATGCCTACGCGGCCGGCGAGGAACATGCTGGCGGCTTCCGCGCCGACGACGGGGAAGTTGTCGTTGGATGCGGTGAACTTCGCGATGTACTCGCGGTGACCGTCGTGGAGGATCGCCTTCGGTCGCGCACCACCCATGGCGGTGCCGCTGAGAAGCGCGCGTTCGAGCTCGTAAGACAAGTTCCCGCCGGCTTCAACGATGTCGGCGGCGTTCAGAAGCTCTTCCAGCTGTGCGGGTGCGGCGTTTCGGGGAACGTACTCCGCCGGCGACAGCTGAAAATCGATGGCGCCGAACCTGTTGGATCCGGAATGGAGGAGATACGTGCGCTCATCCAGGTCGCCCGTGTCCGCGTCCGCACCGCGATCCCCGGTTACCTGGTACTGCACGACTCGTCGTCCCCACGCATCGGGGGAGGCGTCACGGAGCGCGCCGGGGAGGCCCATCGAACCGGTCGGACCGTACGTATCCTCCGACAGGGGCAGGGTTGGTGACAGGGAGACGGCGTTGTCCCGCTCTTGGTAAAGCCGCCCGTAGTCGAACGAGAACTGGCCGGGAGTGTTCTCGCGTAGTCGCCCTGCGGGAACAGGCGCGGTCTCGCCTGGGAGCCATGCCCAGATGTAGATGTCAGAAGTCGAGGCCATCGCTGTTGTCTCTCCGAGAGCGGTCGACCCGCGCGGGCAGCAGAGCAAGGCGTTCCTCGCCGCGACGTCGGAGGGCGATGAGCTCGCTGGGGTCGTCGACGCCGAACAGTGGCACACCGACGATGGTCGCGATATTAAACACCGTGCCGATGCTTGTGGTGGCGCTGCCACGCTCAATGGAGTGCAGCGTCATTCGAGAGATGCCCGCCGTGCCCGCGAGTTCATCAGCGGTCATTCCGCGCGCCATACGCGCCAGACGGATCTGCTGGCCGAGCACGGCAAGCGCGTCTTCGGCCGCCCGCGATGGTCCTACTCGAATCCTGCCCATGTCCAATAGTTTAGACCTAAATGGCGTTTATGCATAAAGTATTGGACATCCCGACTTCGGTGGGACTCACTGGGGAGGGTGGCGGAACAGGATGGCCAGCACCTTGCGTGCGTTCTTGCCGCGCTGGCCGGTGCCTAGCGTGCCTACCCACGCGATGGGGATCGTGACGAGGGTGAGTACGAGCAGCGGTCCGGCGACGGAGCTGAACAACGAGGCGATGTCGTGCATCGCGTCTCCCAACTAGTGCGAAGCCCAGGACGAGGCACTGATGGACGACGATACCGCTGACGGAAGTTCGTGCACGGCTTCTGAGAGTGTCCGAGGGCGGATCCCCTGTGCGCCGGCCTGGGGGCGCGCGGTGTCCGTCTCGTTCGTTCTCGCCGTCTCGCGTCCAATGCACCTGGCGCTCTTCGCGGTGCCGACCCGGGAACCCGCCCGTCATCGGCGTCCTGCTGTTCGCAGGCATTGCGCCCGCCTCCACCGCGGCATCTCACCGTTGCGGATCGTTCCCGGCCTCTCGCCGTTCACGTCCTTCGACGCGGACTCTTTCCGCGCTTCATGCGCCCCCGCCTATTGCAGGAGGGGGTTCTCGCCCACCGGGGGCGGAAACTCACGACGTCACTATAGCACGCACCTACCCATGTGGAGCGTTCACACTTGCACGATGATCCGAAATAAGTTCGATTGCGCGTGCTTGTACTGCGCATCAAGGCCGGCACTCGGTCGCGCCCACATCGGCGAACGCCTTTGTCACCACGGGTCGGCGCGAGGGCGGGTCACTCGTGCTTGGCGGCTTTCAAGCCTCTCGCAAGAGCGCAGTCAATGTGCCGGTGTAGAGGCGGCTGCGGCAGGACGCGAGAAGCAGCAGGGCATCTAGTGGCGGCCACTCGCACTCGATGTCCCGTGGCGGTGTTGCAGAGCCGTCGGCGTCGTACATGATGCGAGGCACCGGGCGCACCGTACCACCAGCTCGCCTGAACGTCTCCCGTCGTGTTCCCACGCTGGTCGCGTCCGGCGTGATCCGTAGCGCGCCAGCGTCTGACCGCACGTCGGTGAAAACGTCGGTGAGATCGGCGGCCACGCACAGGTCGAGGAGGACGGTGAGGACGTAACTCGTTTGCGCCCGCGTCAGCGTCGTCGTCTCCAACCACCCGCCGAGGAGTCGCTCCACCACGGTAAGCGGGGTCTCGTCCATCGATCCCAACCCCAACCCTGCACGCTCGGGGTCGCTCCTTTCCATCAGCCACTGCGCGACCGAGCGCAGATACGCTGCAGCTCGCTGCGGGTCTGACCGATGCAGCACCACGGTGATAGGTATAAGGGAGAAGGCGAACTGGTCAGATACGGGACGTGCCGTACCGGGGTGAGATGTTGCGAGAGTAATGACAGCGTCGGTGAGGCGCGCGCGTTCGTCTTCGTCATCGTGAACGAGTGCGGCCAACGCCAGGATCTCGGTGGTCCGCACGGCCGTGACCGCGTACGTGACGAGAGATGCAGGGTGGAGGTCCACCCGCGCGAGGTCCGCGGGGTCTGCAAGGAGGGGTTCCACGGCGTCAAGGAGCAGCATGCTCACTGCGCAGAACAGCCGTCGTGCTGACTCCGCGGTAGATCCTGTGCGCAGCAATACTCCCCGGAACATGTGGATGGCGGTCATGGCCGCGAGGTCGAGTCGTTGGTGTTCACGGAACGCGTTGATGAGGACTGCGGCTTCAATGCCCGCGGTGTCTCCGTCGATCCACCGTCGCGAGAACCGTTCCAGTTGCGGCTCATCCACGGTGTCTGCGCGCACAGTGACAAGCATGCCCTGCAAGGCGTGTTCGTCGTCCAACGACAACAGGGCGAGGTCGGGTCTCGAGGTCAACCACCCGGTGAGGTCGTGCCTGTCCCAGAACTCGATACGCGCGAGTCCGCGTTTCTCGGCGGTCTTCGCGAACTGCTGAGCGTCGCTCGGTGCCGCGCCTTTCAACCTTCCCGTGGTGAGCAGGACGGCGACGCGAGGCATCTGGTCGTCGAAGTTCGGGTGGCCGAGCGTGTTGTACTCGGCCTCCTCGAGCTGCGGGCGCACTGCTCGCCATTCGTGCTGCCCCAGGTCCCCGGCCTTTGACTGGATGGCGTACTGGTGAACGATGCCGGTGTCCGGGTCCGCGCGCTTCGCGATGATATCTTTTCCGAATTCGAACGACCCGTGGATGAAGTGGATGTCGTGGAACCCTCGCGCGGCGAGAAGCGCGATGATGACCGGATCGAACTCTCTTTCCGTGACGGTGTCAAGGAAGTCGCCGATTGCGGCGTCGAGCATCCTGCTCCTCCTTCTTGAGCGCGAAGATCGCGTCGATGCGCTCCTGCTGTTCCGGTGTGGGCGGGTTGTCGCTCAACTGCTGCAGGAACTCCTTGGACGCGATGATCTGCATGTTGTGGTTGCCGTCCTCATCGAATTCGATGTCCACTTTCGCAAGACCCGCGATGTACTGTTCCACCGGGTTGGTGGGGTCGATGGTGACGACGTTGCCGGCGGCGGTCGCGTTGTCGGAGATCATCCGGATCATGTCTTTGCTCTGCTGCCTGCCGAGGTTGTTACCGACCTCGTCGGCAATCGCGAGAATCGTGGTGACATCGAACGCGAGGGTGGCGTCCAGGGACATCTCCAGCTCATGCCGATGCGCGAACTGGCGAAAGTCGAGCGACTCGGCATCGTCCTCATCAAAGTCCGGGAACTCCTCAATCGTCTCCCGCGTGAACGACGTCAGGATCGGGTGCTGGGCCTCGGCGAGAGTGCGCACCGTGCCACTGAACCATTCGGCGCCGGCGCGCACGTACTCAGTCGGCCGAGCGGGGAACGCGGAGGCGGCATCCTCGGGAATTGAGGTCATGACAATGACCGTAGTGGCAAACCAGCAGGGGTGGCGTCGGGTCGATACCCTTTCACAATGGCCAAGAAGACCGTCACCACTTATGTGTACACCGACGACCTCACGGGGGCAGAACTCGAAGAAGGGGATGTCCGCACCGTCGAGTTCTCATACGGGAGCCGGAGTTACAGCATCGACCTCAGCGAAGAAAACGCGACGGCACTCGACACGGCACTTCAGCCCTATATCGCCGCGGGGCGAGCGATCCGAAAGACACCGAGAAAGCGAAGTGCGGTGCCCTCATCCGAGATCCGTGAATGGGGATGGTCCCTGCCCACGGCCGAACGCACACGGCTGTTCCCGTCCGAGCGCGGGGCACTCCGCAAGGACGCCATTGAGGCGTACAACGCGCTACATGGGACGAACTACTGATGGGTGAGCCAGCGCTGGATAACCTCGTCAGCCTGTCTGCCGATTCGCGAGACCGTCTCGCTCGTATCGTCGTTATCGACCATCCCAGCGGCACCGACGTGTACGGAACGGATTCATTCGGCGAGCCTGTGAGCTCTCGATTCTCGTCGCCGGGATCGCTGCCGTGGGATGCGGTATTGAGAGCCGCTCTCCAACCGGCGGGCATCAGCGTGGGTGTCGCTGTGGTCGAAGATGCGGAGCCGGGGACCGGATTCCGCAGGCTACGGTTCACTGCGCGCGCCGTCTGAGTCACTGGTCTCGGCGCACGAGGAGCTCTTCCCGCGCCGCCGCAGCCGGATTAGGGGCGCTCTGGTGGCAGGCAACGCTGGCACAGGTGTCGGCACGCGCATCGTTCGTTCTCGCACAACTCCGACACATCCATCCGGTGGGCTCCTGCGCCGCGACCTCCTCGAGCACCGATGGCAGGTCCTCCGCATCCTCGTCTATGAGCTGACGCAGGGCTGCGAGTCGCACCTTCGCATCGTCGTCGTGCAGGAGTGCAAGGTGAGTGTCGTGGCCGGCGTTCGGCGCCTGCGCTGCGACTTCGCGCAGGATGGGGTTCTTGTCAGCCAGCCACTCCTGTGTGAGCTCTCCGTCGGTGACGATGGTGAGGGCTATCGCGGCGAGCCGTTGGTGTCGGGGAGCGCGCCCCAGCCGCGTGATGGCCAATTGAAGACGGTCCCCGGCGATGTCTTTTGGACCTAGTGAGAGCATGTACGCGGCGAAGTGTGCCTGGTCGAGCGTGCGTCCGAGCGTTCTGTCGAAGATGCTGGCGGCGCGGTCTGGGTCATCGATACCCGCCCAGTCTGGTTCGACGTGTTCGTCGATCTCCTGACGGAGCGCGAGATAGGGATCAAGGGACCCCCACGTGTTCACGCGGTCGATCACGACAGATGCCTGACTGGCGAGTACCCCGCAGTCCATGTGCAGGGACATCGCGGTGTACCGGAACAGGTCGAGGAGGTAATCCTGGTCTGTCCTCAGAAGCGAGGTGTTAGAGAGCACGTCTGAGCGTGTGACGTTCAGCACGGTGCCGAGTTCTGCGGTGTCGATCTGTTGCCGTGTCGTCAGAGAAGTTGGCTCCCAGGCGCGGAAGATGCCGAGGAAGTCCGTGAAGGTGCTCTCGTTGAAATCGAGGTTGAGGCCGCTGAAATCGAGGCGGCTGAGCCGACGGGCGGTCAGCTCGTCGATGCTGCGTGCTTCCGTGGCGTACCCGAGGTCGTTGAGGACGTCCCGTAGGCGGTTCCGGAGGCCTGTCATGATGCCTTCTTCGCGCGCCCGCTCTGCGATTTCTACAGCTGCGGAAGGATCGGCTCTTAGGAGGGCTCGCGCGGCACGGACTTGTGGGTCGATGAGGCCTGAACGCAGCCGGGTCATCCAACTCAGCTTCTGCTTCGCCTCCCCATCAAGCTTCGGTAGCACTTTGGTGCGCAGCAGGTCCCTATAGTCACTGAGACTCGCGGTGAGTGCACCCTCGTAGTGCAGGACCAATCGGGCGTCGGAGCGGATGATGCGCTGATGCTCGATGGGAAGTGCGTCCATGGATCTCAGGAGCGTCTCGATGAGGTCGGTAGGCACGCGCAGCCGCGCGAGGACGTTCCAGTGCCGCCATCCGTCGCTGGTGGCGGTGCAGATGTGGCGGGTCAGTGTCGTGCAGACGAGACGCAGTTGCGAGTCGGTGAGGGGCGCATTGTCCAGTGACGCACGCGCCATCGCTGCGGCGAGGGCGTAGTTGTCGGGGTGGCGTTCGAGTTCGCTCTCGCAAATACCGAGGACGGTTGTGGAGAGTGAGCACGCCAAGGTGAGGGGTTCGAGTTGTGTGGCGTGAGTACGCTGACGCACCCAGTCGGCGAGAGTGTCGGGCTGGTCGATGGCGAACATCGCCGCGCCAACCTCAGCCAGGAGCGAGATGCGGGGAGTGACCCGGTCGGTGTCGTGGTCGAACACGAAGACCCCGGCCTCGTCAAAGGCGCGGATTGCTTCCGCGGCGTTCACGCGGCTGGGCCCTGGTTTATCTCCCCAATGCTCGGCAAGGTCTGCGGCGACGGCGGTGATGAGTTCATCTGTCGAGACAGCGCCTTGACTGTCGAGGATGGTGTCGGCTTCTTTCGTGAATGCTCGTGTCCCGCGTTGTAGTGTTTCCTCTCTGTCGTGGCGGCCACCGCCTCGGGTCGAGAGTTCGTGGCGGAGCACGAAGTCTTTGACCATCGCGACAAGGATCCGGCCGCGGGTGGAAGGCAGGTCGGAGACGGACTCGCGGCGGGCGGCGAGGAGGGCGAGAAATGTCGGAAGGAGCGGAGTCTCCTCGAGAACACGATCCTTATGCAGTGCACGCGCCACCCACGCTTCGCGCTGCATCACCCACGCTTCGGCGGCGTCGGCGTCCACTCCCTGTTCGGTTGCGGCCAGTGTGAGAACGCTGCGGACTGTTTCGGTGATGTTCTTGGGGGGAAGGAGCTCCAGGTCATGCCAGCCGAGGGTGGCTGCCTGGGCGTAGGCCACGTGCCGTGTGGCGAGCAGGATCGCAGTGCCCTCAGGAAGCGCCGCCACCATCTTCCGCAACGCGCCGACCACCGCGTGACGTCTGTCGTACGTCTCGTCGAGGGAATCAAGGAGTAAAGCGATGGGCCGGTCTTTGGTGAGACGCTCATGGATCTCGTCAACGATCTCAGCCTGATGAGGATGAGGAACGTTCTTCGTGGCGGCCCTGACGATCTGCGTCAGTATGCCGTCTGAAGGATGGTCGGGATTGATGCCGCGCAGGGATGCGACGACGGGAAACGGCATCGTGGCGTCGCTCGCGAGCTGGGCGGCGACTTGTCTGATGACGGTGGACTTGCCACCCCCGGGGAGACCGGTGAGGATGACGCGGCGGCGGCGGAGAAAGGCCCACAAGAGGTCGCCAGTGGCGCGGGAATCCTCAGGATCGACACCGACCTGTATTGCCTCTCCCGTGTCAGCCAGCTTGAGTGGGGGAAGGGTGGCGCCGAGGGCGGACAGGTCGACATGGGTGCCGTCGTAAGTGACCTGGCTGAGGTAGACGGTTCGTGCGCGTTGTCTGCGGAGGATGGCGGCGGCGGGCGCTGTGTCATCGGCATGCAGCGGGATGGATGCGGCCCGCAGGACCTCCAACCAACCCGCGAGGTCGTACCCGGTGCGTAATCGTGCGGCGCGTCCGGCGGCATCCAGGAGAACGTCCCACGCCCGAGCAGCGTGCGCCGGTGAATGGTCGGCGACGAGGTGTTGCAGTTGACTGATGGCCCGAGCGGAATCCGAGTGAGTCGGTTCTTCGACGCGCAACTCCCAGATCGCTGCACTGGCCCAGACGCTCTTTCGTTGCTCGTCGGTGAGCTCGGTGAGCTGCGCATCGAGAAGGGCGGCTACGCGCTGCTCGCCGTCAGTGAGGGCGGCGGGCGTGCCTGTCCGTGACTTGTCCAGTAGGCGGGCCAGGACCTTCATCGGGCCGTTGATCTCGGCCGCGACGATCACGAGTCGGTGGATGCTGGGGTCGATTCCTTGTCGCGCGGCAACCACCCACTGTGCGACAGCGCTGCTGAACGCTCGGCCAGCGCGAAGCGTGCGCTTGGCTTGGAGCAAGGCGATCTGGCTGCCGGCAAACTCCACGCGGACATCGTCGACGGGGTCGTCTGTCTCCGTCGCGACGGCGGTCACCATGGTGTGCGCCGCGCTCATGCTTGCCAGGGGCAGCGGTGTCCCGGTCACACAGTGGGCGACGACGTATGCCACCACTCCGCGTTTGTACTCGGTGCCTGCATCATCGGAAGCCCCTCCGATGCTCCCTGCTGACGCTGACATGGATGAAAGCCTAGGGCGTGTATCCGACGGAGAATCGTTTCCGTGACGCTAACGAGTCGGATGACGCGAGAGGTGCTTCCGGGTCACGCTCAGCCGACGGGGCGGTTTCAGATCTGAGTCCAGTCCAGGTCGGTGTGGTGCTGCGTGCGGTTGGTGGTGCACACGAACTGTGCGGCGTTATCTCTCCACTGCAGTGTCATCATCGATTTCCTCGCGGGAGGGCAGTACATGCAGTCCGCGACCGGTCGCGTCCACAGGACCCTGCCGTTCTCATCGCGCACGAGCAACCCAAGTAGCCATCCGCCGACGCGAACCACGGAATGCCCGCTGAAACGTGCAGTGGCGATGTGAACAGCGACAAACCCTGCAATGCCGGCGACGGCAGCGCTGATGAGGGCGGTGACGATCCAGTTCGGGCCGGCGATGTCTGTCGCGGCCGCGAGAACGATGAGGGATCTGTTGGAGATCAGATCCCTCATCGCCTGGAGTGCGTCTTACGGGAGCTGGCGCTTGATGTCGCGGTTCGCCTTCTGGACGGCCGCGTTGACGTCGCGCTCCATCTGGCGCTGCGCGGAACGGATCTGCGATTCGGCCTTGCGGCGAGCGGAGTTCATCTGGGAACGGATGGATGCTGCGGAGGGGACTCGAGGAGTCATAGGAACAGTTCTCTTTCTCGTGATTGATGTTGAGGGTCGTGTGAGAGAGGCCGCTGCTGCGGCCCCTCTCACACAATTGCTAGCCCTTGCCGAGCGTGCGACCGGCGCTTGACTTCGCCGGCTTGCTGGACGACTTCTTGGCGAGTGTCCTGCCAGCCCGACTGAGCGCCGTCTTCGACGGCTTTCCGTGTGCCATGGCTAGTGCTTCGTCGGATCGACGAGGGTGTAGGACATGCCTGCGCGCGGGGTCGGGGGAAGAGGGTTCCCCCGGGTGGAGGTCCTCTCCGTGCCCGTGTGGCCGCCACGCGGACCGATCAGTTCATACTGTCCGGAACGAGGGGTCCGGTCCCCAGAGTGAAGACGTGATGTCATCACACTCTCCTTTGAACGGAGGACTGGGGCGCCGAACGGAACATCTGGATCCGTTCGGCTGTTCTAGCGTTAAGCTGTTCCAAGTCATCCCACCAAGTTTGACTCTTCGAAGCTCGACACCTCGGCCCCGCCCGACGGTTGTCGAGCTTCGTCCATTTCCGGTCTCAAGACTACATATAGGGACGGACATTCGGGGTGACCACAAGGGCTAGTAGTTACATCCGTGTAGTTATCCACAGCCCGAGGCCGCATGGGCACACGTTGTCCACAGTTTCATCCACAGGTCTCTTCGATTAGACGACCAAGCGGCAGTAACGCACATCGTACGTAGGTGCGATTCATCCACAGACGACACACCTTTTGCAGAGAAATACGTCGAGTTCCTGTGGAATCAACGACCGGCGTGTCGCGAGAGGGGCCGCGCGCCTGCTCGACGCGTGAATCGAAGTTCTGGCCGGGATAGTTGACTCAGGTCAGCGCGTGCGCCGAGGCCGTGAAATGCGTGGGCGAGGGATCCGGGAGCGAGTGGTTGGGCGACGCAGCATCTCGAGCGTCTCGTCGTCCAACATCAGGGTGGGTCTGGCGGGGCTGCTGAGGTCTTTCAGGCGGTCGCCGATGACTTCGATGTCTCGTCCGATGCGAATGAGTGGATCGACGGGGAGGCCGAGACGCTTCTCGACGTCGATGTCCATCTCCGAGACGTCGACGTGCTCCAAATGCTCCGACGGACATCCCTGACCTCTGGGGTCGGTATGCCGGAATATGGGATGAATGGAGTGCGACACTGCACGAGCTGGAGCCTGTGGACGTCCCGATGACGCGCGCCGAGCTCGGCGCGGTGCTCCGGAAACTCAACCTCATCGCCGTCGAACTTGCCCGCCAGTCCGGATACGACCGCGGAGTGACCGCAGACGGGCGCCACTTCGCGACATGGACAGTGTGAAGGAGACTGTTGCTTGCGCACCGCGCTCCATGTCCGTCGTAGCGAATATCCTGATGTCGTGAGCAAGAAGACGGAGCAGGCGCCTGGGGCAAACGATGACGCGCAGCGTGCCCGATTCGCGCGTATCAGACTGTTGAACGAAGAACTCGACAAGCTCACCACAGACGCCGCTGACCGCACGGCGAGCGTTACGAACAAGGCCTCCTTCCTTGCAGTGTCGGCGGGCGTCCTTGTCGCCGCGTCCACCGTTCAGCTCTGGACCGAGGGGGCGTGGTTCGGAGTCGTCGCGCTTATCCTCGCTGGCGTCGCACTGGCGAGCGCGTCGGTCGCGGTCCGCCCCGGGAAGCGTGTGGGGATTCAGGCCCGCCGCCTCGTCGACCGCTATGTGGACAGCGCCATGAGTTCACTGCAGGTCGAGGAACGAATCGTCGAAGACAAGGCCTCCGCCATCGACCTGCGAGAGACTGACCTGCGCGCACGCGCCACATGGGTGTGGATCGGATTCGCAGCCCTCGCTCTCGCGTCAGCCTCGCTCACCGTTGTGTTCACTATCGAAGTTCTGTGATGGGAAAAGAAGAATGAGTAGACCTGGGTTTGATGACAGCGTGGCCGGAGCTGACACGCCTGTTTTGTCCGTTGGCGATAGCACCCTGGGCTCGTTGACCGCGTCTGGCGGCAGCGCCCTCAGCACGGTACTCGGAACTCTGCATGAAAGTGGTCATGGGACGCCCTGAGTACGAAGATTCGGCGACCGGTGGCACGACGGACGAGGTGGATCCCGTTCACACGGATGTTAGCGGTCTGCTGCAGCTCGGTGCCGAGCCGTCCGACGACATCATCACGACGTAGCTGCGGGATTCAGACCGTTCTCTTCTGAGGACTGCGTGAGGTTGCAGGCGCGTCTACGACCATGACGAATCGTCCCGGCCGCACGGTGCCCGCCCGTGGAAGGGCGACGGTGTTGCGTTCCGTCGTGACGGTCCTCGCGACAGAGCCATGACTCGGAGATTGCCTTCAACTGCTCCATGCCCACGCGTCGTGTCGGGCCTCGAGCAAGACATCGGCGAGTTCGCCCGCTCGGAGCTGTTCGATAGCGCTCGGTTCCTCACCGCCCTCGCCATTGTCGGGCCGCGTGTTCAGCCACTGCGCCCATGTCCACCGCCCCTTCGTTCCTGTGCTCAGAACGCGAAGGACCGCGCCAAGGCCGTCCACTAGCTTGCCGTCCCACACCTGAAACGCCGGATAGAGGAGAGTGCCCTCCTCAGTCTCGAGCTCGAGCAAATCGAGGGTCGAGGCTGCCGCAGCGACTTGCGCCGACGTCCATCCCAGGGCTCTGGCAAGAGATGCGGGTGTGTAGCACGGGCCGACGATCTGGGCCCACGGGTTCGTCTCCGTCACCGCTCTGCTGCCTCGCGGATGTCGCGGAGGCTGGGTGTCTCCAGCCGGAGGGTTTTCATGTCCAGGAATCCGAGGTTGCCCTGTTGCATGTCCGAGCCGAGGCTCGCCACCCGTCGACCGTCGTCCGTCTGCCCGCCACCTGCGGCATGCATGTGCCCGTGCATGAGCAACTCGGGGTAGATGGTGTTCCAGACCTTCGCGACGCGTCGTCGAGAGAGCAACGAGTCAGCGAGGGCGTCGTCGGGGAAGCCCATCGGATTTGTGCGCAGTACTTCTTGGACCGCTCTCACGGGCGTTTCTGCGGGTCCCTCGTGCGTGAGCATCAGGTCCGCATCTCCTCCAGCAAGAGCCGCCGCGACATGCTCGTCAGTGATGTCCTCGTCGGGCCACCAGGTGACGCCTTCACGCCTCCAGTACTTGTCGACGGATGTCGCGCCCCCGAGGGAGAGGACAGTGCGGCCGCCGATTCGCAGTCGAGCTGGACGCGGGAGCAACCAGTGATCTTGGAGACCTGCACGGCGGCGCCCGGATAAGCCCCCTGGAGTCTCATGATGTCGCCCCACGGTTCGTGATTCCCGAGAGTGACGTAGATCTTCGTGATGCTTGTGTCAACGAACGCTTCATCGGGGGCCACAGGATCCATCCACCAGTCGCCGAGCTGCAGGACGGTCGTGACGTCCGGTGCAAGTGTGGGCAGTGCGCGAGCAAGTGTGCGGACCCACGCCTGATTCCCATGCCAGTCGCCACAGACGGCGACCCGTTCATCAGGCAGTACGATTCGTCGCTCGTACGACAGGGCGGTGAGTGGTGGGCGCGGGATAGGCATAAGGCCCTTTGTACCAGGCCTTATCTGCGTATTCCAGTGGTTGGCGACACTCTCGCCGCGAGACAATGACTCATACCAAGGAAGCAGACGCCTCCAGCGACAACGAAGGGCCGACCGATGACCACTGCGCGGGACACTCATCAGACCCTCGGTCGCCTCGTTCAGGCCGTGGCAGCCGCGGTCGATGATCAGCCGCGCTGTGTGGAGGCGGTGGCGTTGCTGGTCGCACTCGCTAAGCAGTTCGGCATTGAGCTTCAGCCCCGTGCGGTCTCACTAGTCGGCCAGGACCGACGCAGGCCAGATCGCATCGTGGTCACGGGACGCATGGCTCAAGACTTCGTAGCATCGCACGGTGGCTCTAGAGGCGGAGCCGAGGTGGTAGCGGCGTCGCCGGACGGTAGTGAGTTCCAGCGAGCGGGCCACCTCATCGCTGTGTACTCCGACGCCGACCCGGGCTTCCTGCTGGATCCGTCGTTCGGGCAGTTCGTCCGTGCCGGCCTTCCGGACACCGTGGTGGTCGACGCGTTTGAACCTGGGGAGCCGGACTGGCGCGTCGACATCGGCGACAGCGCGACGGTCTTGTACCTCATGGACCCCACCAACAGTGGATGGCAGGACGCTTTCCGCTCGGTCGCAGCACGGTCTGACGTAGCGGCGGCCGAGATTGCGAGTCATCTCCGCGCTGGGGGCCAGCCACACACGCATGGCGTCGTTCTCGCGCCGAGGTCACCGAGGTAGGGAACGGTGCGGGGCGGACGTCTCGGGTAGCGCGACGCCTGCCAGACTTTGTTCATGACGGTGAACTGGGAGCGCGAATCCGGGGAGAAGATCGAAGAGTTTGTTGCGGCATACCTGCTGTTGAAGGCGGGCGCCGGGAATCAGATTCGACCCGCGCAAGGAGACCAGGGAGTCGACGTCGTGATACCGACAGCGACGGGGCTTCAGGTGTTCCAGGTCAAGCGGTTCTCATCGAACCTGGGACCGTCGGAGAAAAGACAGATCCGTGAGTCATGGGAGAGGTTCGTCACCGACTTCGTTCCGCACAACAAGGTCAGTTCCTGGTCGCTGGTGATGCCTCTGGAACCGACTCCACCGAACGTTACCTGGCTGAAGGAGCTCACCGCTGACGCCGGCTTCGACACCCGCTGGATCGGTCGGGCAATACTGGACGGATGGGCCTCTGACGCGCCGCGTCTTACCGATTTTTATTTCGGTGACGGTGGAATGAGGTGGCATGAGCTCATGGCGCAAGCGCTATCCGCCGGCCGTTCCGTCACCAGCGAAGAGGGTGACCCGTTGCTCGGCGCGGTCCAGGAACGCATGCGCGTCCTCAGCGCATCATTAGATGAGGTGGACCCCTTCTATCGGTACGAGATCGAGGTGCGTTCGGGATCACTCGACGATCTTTCGCCGCACGAATCGCTGCGCAGCGGATCGCGTCCAGGTCTTGTGGAGTCGGTGATCGAATCCCTCGATGAGCGTCACTACCTCGTTACCCACGTGTTCGCTCGATCTCCCGTGTCCACTCAACTGCGGCCCGTGCGGGGCACGTTCCGATTCACAGCCAGCACGCCAGAAGACCAACAAGCACTGGAGCGGTTCTTCTTGTACGGCGCTCCACTCCTTGATGCGAACGCGGTCGTCGAGGCGAGTGAGGGGCCTCCGGGCACCGTGCTGGAAGAGGGTGGCGCGGCCTCGGCCTGGACGGTGACGCCGGCAGGCGGCGACGATATCCCGGACCTGGAGGTCCGACTCGTCAAGGACGAGACCGTCGTGATGGCGGTGCCGGTCGTCGCAGCTACACGGTCCGGGAGCCCCGCGGGTCCGGGGGAATGGTTTCGAGCGGAGCTGAGCGGAGCGGCGGCGTTCGAGTTCTTCCTCGGCGCCCCTGGCCGTCCAGATCGAATTCTGCTTTCCACTAACCTCGGTGCGGGCGCGTCTCCGTCAAGCATCATCAGAGGCATTGAATTGGTCGCGGACTTGCCCGGAGCGAGCGTCGAACTGGCGATCCGGGACGGTCTCGCCATCTCTCCCCGGTTCGAGTTCGGCCCCTCCGACATCACGACCGCCGCCCGCGGCTATGCGCCGTTCCTACAGGCACTGCTCGTGGTCCAGCAACACAGCTACGACCAGATCGTCGTTCCCGAGTTTGCACGAATGACGGAGGAAGAGGGGAAAGAACTGGTGCGCGTTCAGGCGCTGCTGCAAGGCTCCACCGTGTCAGGACGCTTCGCTGAGTTCGTTATCGACGATGCTGAGTTCTTCGCGGACTGGGACGATACGGCGCGGGCCCTGATCCAGGAACGGCCTCTTGTCGTGCGCATCGGTGGCTTGGAATGGCGAACGGTGATGGTGGAGCGGACCGAGTTCGAGTCCGTTCGTGTCGTGCGGTCGGATGGCAAGATGCTCGTCCGCCCGGGGGCCTCGGATCGCATGCAGGCTGTTGCCGTGCGAGTGAGCTGAGGTGCATTCCCCGCGCATAGAGGGCGTGACAACTTCCCACCTCAACGTCAGGACCACCGTGACCGAAGCAGCCCCTTCCGCCCAGCCCCAGACGGCCACCCCCGACAGTTTCACCATCGGGGACATCCTCGTCTCCTCCGGTGGATGGGAGCAGACGAGTATTCGGTTCTACCAGGTCGTCGCCGTCATGCCGAAAACCGTCGCCATCCGAGCAATCAGCTCTCGCGTCACTGAGACGGTGGGATGGGCACACCAGATGAACATGCCCATCAAGGACTCATTCATCGGCGGCCCGATGCGGCGCAAGGTGCAGCACACTGGCGTCAAACCGTGTGTGCTTCCGACCTCGTTCGAGGTCGCCGTGCCCTGGGACGGCGAAGCCAAGATGTCTACTCACTACGCCTGACGCAGGGCCCACACACGTGGGAGACTTCGCGCATGACGAGTCTCTCCGTACCCGTAGTTGCATTGGATCTCGAGGAGATCGACCCCGTAGAGGTGGGAGTCGACATCCACACTGGACAAGCGCCCGAGCTCATCAACTTCGGCCGGGCAATCCTGGCGGCGATGGCAGGCGAGCCCGAAGCGGTTCGTCTCGTAATCGCAGGCAACTTCGTCGAGTCCGTGCGGCGTCGGCTGCCCGAGGGCACGTACCGAGACAGCTTCGACGAGATTCGTGGTGCCGGCGAGGTCGCGGTGAAGACCATGGTCGTCGCCGACGAGATCCACGTAGTCGTCCCCGCCTGGCTGTTGCAGGCTTCCCAGGACGAGCGTGCTGATCTACGCGCTCGGAGAACTGTGGTGCATGAAGCGCAGCACGTCGCGATGCAACAGCATGGTGAGGACGATGGAGGCTTCGCCGACGAACCGTGGGCGCGTCGATGCCTTCTGACTGTTGCTCATCAGGTCATCGCCGAGTATCGCGCCGAGCTTGGCGTTCCAGCGCCGCTACGCGAGGGCATTGAGCCGACGCTTAGCGCGGACACACCACTTGCTCTGCGTGAGGACCTCGTGCTCATCGACGACGCGTACCAGCAGAGCCTCGACGTGCAATACCTGGCCCACAACGTCGTCCAACAGTCGCAGCACTTCTGGAAGGCGCTCGCCTACATCGCTGCGGCAAGACGAGTACTTAGCGTGGACGAGCCGCTGAGAGCAGAGTTCGGTCACGGCGATCTATGGGAACAGATGGGTGCCGAGCACTGGGAGCGCTTCGAGGACATCCTTCGAACCGTTCCTTCCGCACACACGCGTGTGCCCTCCCTCGAACTGAGACGGGTGACCGACGAGATGGCGGGGGTACTGACAAGTTGGCTGGAGAGTCTCGGCTTCGTGTTCAAGGACATCAACGGCGGTAACAATAGCGTTTTCCACATCGTCTCCAGGCACCTATTGCGCCAGTAGGAACGGTTCGCTTCGTGCGTGGTCAACATCGACTACCCAGGCCGCGCATGGAGGTCATATGACCGAACCGCAACTGCCCGACGGCTATGAGCATGGCACCACCCGTGCCTAACCCCCGCTGCCGTCCCGCGTGTGACAAGTGCCGGCCGCGAACAGCGCGGCGGCTGCGGCACGCCGAGCCGCGAGGCTAGCCGCCGGCATGCCCGATTCCGTACACGGAACCCCGAGCGGTTATACGTATTGGAACTGTCGCTGCAAGCGTTGCAACAAGGTCGCGAAGGCATTCTCGAAGACCCGCACCCGGAAGCCTCGCCCTAAGCCGGACCCGTCGTTGATGCCGAACGAGGTTCATGGCACGAGTCGCGGATACACGTACTGGGGGTGCCGGTGTGATCCATGCCGAGCGGCGGCGAGGCGTCCCCGGGCGTTTCTCGCAGGCGGAAGCGTGCCCGTTCCGGGCGCGTGCAGGCAAGTTCAGATCCGCGGAAACTCAACGGTTTCCGGGGTGTCGTGGAAAACGGAGGTGCTTAGCGTGGAAAGCGCTGTAAACCCCCTTCTGCGAGCCCTACTCCCGACTGGGATCGCGGATTTCGTGAACCCCCCCCACAGCGGGCCCTGTTCGTTTTTACAGGCCAATCTGTTCGTAAATAGGAAGAGCCGGTCAGAAATATCCTCTGACCGGCTTTTCCTTTGCCAGGCTGCCGTCGCTCAGCCGGATCGCTCGATCAAGACCGCGGCGCTCGCCGTCCTTCATCTCCGCCTAGTCGCACCGCGCCTTCATGCAGGACGGGCATCATCGCTGTCCTCGGCGCTGTCCTGTGCGTTCAGCTGGCCAGCCGTCATGCAAGAGATGTGGCGGGCCAGACGGAGCGCATCGCCCTCGAGTGCTCCAGCAAGCCGTGGATTGCCGCAGCCAATCGAGCTGGAGCGCAATGCGCCCGGGCCGACAAACCCGGGCGCACGCGGTGCAGGATGCACACAGCAGCAAAGTGAAACCGGAGTGGTGGTGTGCTGCTGTTCCGCCTGGCGGAATTACCAGGAGGTCAAAGGCGGCAAGTGATGCCGCATCGAGGCGAAGTCGCGCCGATTCAGAGTCGTCAAGCGCCGAGCACGGCATACGGTTGCGGCGCTGCGGAGCGTACTACCGGGAGAGCAGTGACCCGCTGTCCCTCAGTCTGTGGGGGCGCGCTGAGGTCGAGCGGGCCTCGCGCAGCCGTTTCAGGGGAAAACGAGCGGTTAGTACCACTGGACGAGCAGCGGGTACGTGCGATTTCACTTTCGGTGCGTATTGCTTGGACGACGCCATCATCAGGCTGTGTGGCTATCGGCACTGGGTGGCGCGCCAGTCGTGACTTGTGCGTGGGAGCAGCGCTCGCGTCGCGCAATCGTCGCAAGCTCGCACGTACTGAGGTCCAGGTGACTCGTAGGGCTGCGAACTCCACCCCACCACCGTCTGGTCGACGAGCATACTGATGGCAGCGTCAGGCGCTCGGCGCGCCCCCGATTGGAGTCGATAATGGCGAACGAAACATCTCCTCCGCGCGACCCTGAGAGTGCTGCGACGGCGAGCGGCAAGAAGCGTGCCTCAGCGAAGACCATTCTCGCGCTGGTGCTACTCGCGCTCGCACTGGTCTTCGCGTTCTCGAACCTCGCGCCGGGCCCGGTGAACTTTCTCGCTTGGACGATCACGATGCCGACGTGGATCTGGTTCCTCGTCGTCCTCGTCGTCGGAGTCGTCATCGGTTCGCTGTTCCCCTGGTTCCGACCTCGCCGGCGCCGCTGACTTTGCGGCGCTGTGCCGTTGTGCTCATCCTCTCCATAGTTTTGGGAGGCACCGGGGAGCAGGACGGGCCGTGCGCAACTCGAGGACAGCGCGCGTAGATCGACGCCGTGCGTGCGCAGCCGCGACGGGTCGCCCCGCAGCTGTTGGCGCGCGCCCCGGAGATGCCAGGCCGAGTGCCCTGATGACCGAGATCTCGCCGTTACTTTGAGCTGTCCGCATCACCCGAAGAAAGGCGCGACATGCGAATCCTCGAGTCCATCACCCCCATCGTGTACGAGTATCAGGGATTCTGGGGATCCTTTGGGGACTTTATCTGGTGGTTCCTCAGCCTGTTCATCTTCGTCAGCTACCTGATGGTGCTGTTTGGGATCATCGGCGACCTGTTCCGGGACACCGAGATGCGTGGCGGGATGAAAGCGCTCTGGATCATCTTCCTGATGCTGTTCCCGATTGTCACGGCAATCGTCTATCTGCTTGCTCGGGGACGCGGGATGGGCGAGCGACTCAACGCACAATCCAAGCGCATCCAGGACGCGCAGGCGGAGTACCTTACGTCTCTCGTGGGCCGTGGGGCGGCAGCCAGCACTGCTGACGAGATCAGTAAGGCGAAGGAGCTCCTCGACGCCGGCGCGATCACACTTGCCGAGTTCGAAGAGCTGAAGGTGAAGGCTCTTCACTGACGCCGGCACGAAGTACGAGGGCCCGATCCTGCGGAGGATCGGGCCCTCGCATGCTTATGCACCACTTGGCGCAAGGTCCGAGGCGGCACGTGTGATCGACAGCGACGCAGACGCGTACCCCAACCGGGGCTGCGCGTAGATGGCGAGGAGCGCCACGTACTCCGCACGGCAGCACGTGAGTGGGTGCGGGCCGCGAACGAAAGTGGGTTATGGCACCAGATCCGAAGGTGTCCAAGTAAAGCCTAGAACGAATCGAGTCGCATCGTGTCCACAAACATTGAAGAGATCCCCGCCCAGAAAAAGTCGGGCCGGAAGCGCCTGTACATCACTGGCGGCAGCATCCTCGCCGCAGCCGCACTGCTGACCGCAGCAGCGTTCACCGACGTCGCCAACATCAACCTCGGCGCCGGCAGCGGCGTGGGCGTGGGCGAAATCTCGGCCTTCGCTCTGAAGGTCGCCGACGTTGACGAGGACGGCAACGTCATCACGCCTGTCGGCGACGAGGGCTGGGTGTCCGCCGCCAGCGCTGAAGGCATTTCCTACAACCTCCCCGGCGCGGACATCCTCGGGCCGAACGAGAGCGCCAGCGTCGAAATCCCGGTCCGCAACGAAAGCGAAACCCTCGGTGCGCAGCTCTCCGTCAACATCAAGGAGATCGGTGAGCCCTCGCCGGTCGCCGCTGCTCTGCTGTTCACGGCATCGTTCACCGACGCGAACGGCACCGAGGTGCTGTTCGAGCGGGTCAACATCGACGAGGCCAACGCCGCACTGGCTGAGGTCATCGACGCCGGCGTGGACGGCACGTTCACCGTGACCGTCGGCCTCCCGAACCTCGTTGAGTCGCACCTTCAGGGCCAGTCCACCGACCTGCGGTTCGTCATCGACGCAGTGTCCGTGAACGCGTAACACGCGAGCCGACACCGTCAGCAGGTCCCGCGGATGCCGAGCCACAGATCGTCATCCGCGGGACATCCCGCACCCACACCAGCAGAAGGAGCACAAGCCGTGAGCATCCTCAAGGCCGACCTGCGGCCGGTACTCGCTGCCGCCGGGGCGCTTGCCCTCGCAGTCGCGATGGTCACCGCAGCGCTCCTCACGACCGTTGAGCATCGTGTCGTCCTTGACGGCTCGAACAATCGATTCGATCTGGTCGCCGCTGCCTCGGCCGAACCCGACTGGGTGCCACTGGCCTCGGATTGGCGTGACGCCGCTACCGAACCCATCGTTCTCGACCTGGAAGGTGCGGACACGCTGCAACGCGGGGAGTACATCGACTTCGCTGTCGCGGTGAAGAACGACGGTCCGCTGGACGGCGACCTCACGCTGCGGATCAACGACGCAGACGCGACCACCGATGCAGAGCCGACGTTCTTCCAGCAGCTTCACTTCACGGTGGGGGACCGCCAACAGATCCTCCTCGATGGTCCTATCGACACGTTCTCGCACACATGGTCGGAGTTTGGGCAGGGAGAGGTCCGTATCCTCACCGTCCGCGTCACACTCCCCGCCGACCTCCCAGCCGAGTGGGACTCCCAGAGCACTCGGATCCGGATCCAGTTCGAAGGAACGAACCTGTGACCCCCGCCAAGGACCGCCCCCGCACCGGCCGCCTCCGTGCGATCCTCGCCACAGGCAGCCTGCTGTTGCTGGCCGTGGGAGCAACCGCCGCGTCCTTCACCGACGTCGCATGGGTCAGCGTCTCAGGAGATGACCGACCGGCCGACGATGGCATCGGATACGACAGTGTGCCCGCGATCTGGCTATCCGACGCCGGAAACGACGACGTACTCGGCCCGCAGCCGAGCGGAAGAAATCACTGGACGACCGTAGTCTCCGATGTTCCGATCAGTGCGGACCGAGACAACTCCTTCGTGGGTCGAATCGCCGTCGCGCCGCGCGCCAGCGCTCCCTACGCGTTGGCTATCACCCCGACCATCTCTGCGGTTGCTGCGCCAGGAAGCGCCGATGTAACGCCGTGGCTTCGTTTCACTGTCGTGTTTCCCGATGGCCGGGTCGTCGACAACATGTCGGCGGCGCAGTTCAACGCCTACACGTATCGCAGCTTCAACGTATGTCACGCAGTCGGCTCACACCCGGGGTGTGGTCAAGACTTCACGTTTGCCGTCACCGTCGACCCGCTCACCCCGTACACCTATCAAGACTCGAAGGTCAGCATCACGCTGAACTTCGAAGGCTCGACGACACAGATTGAAGGACGATGAGAGCCACGACCACTCTGGGCGCATCGAGCGTCCGCATCCTCGCAGTCGCGGCCATCGCGCTCGCTCTCGCGGGTGGAGCTAGCTCCGCTGCCGCAGCGGTCTCTGCCCCCACCGATATCTCCATCGCCGTTCCCGCGCCCGGCCACGACGCCGCCTGGGCGATGCCCTTCTCCAACGGCTCGGCCTACAGCACTGAAGTCTGGTTCCAGGTTCGGCAGGAAGCCGAGGAACCGCTCCCGCTCATCGTGGAGATATTCGACGACAGCGGGCGCACCGTGCTCGGCCCGGTCGCTTTGGCTGATCTCGACGACACTCCCCGCACCATCGGCCACGTGCCCGCCAACACCGACGTTGTGTACACAGGCCGCGTGTCGATGCCGCGCGACGTTGGCAACGACGCGCAAGGACGCTCACAGTCCTTGACCGTCGCGCTGACAGTGATGAACCCCGACGACATGGATGACGGTGAGCTCGCAGCAACCGGGCTCAACTTTGCGTGGTTGTTGCTCGCAGCCGCCGTCGGCGCCCTGGCCATCGGAGTCCTCCTCGCCGGACGGCGCAAACGCTCTCAGACCGAAGAACCAGAAGACGAACCATGGAAGGGAGGGGCCCACTGATGACTACGCGTCGTCGTGCGTCAAAACGCGCACTCACCCTCATCGCCGGAGTCACGACTCTACTGATGTCCGCGGTCATTGCCACCTCAACTGCTGCTGCATACCGCGCGATGCCCGCGACTGCCGACCTCGAAAACGATGTGGATGTCTCCTGGCAGATTCCGACATCGCGCGTCGCGGGCAAGACGATTGTCGACGCCGCCTATGACGACACCTCGGGCCGGACCTACATGATCGCCAGCGAAGGTGGCGACTACCAAGCAGGCGGCATCTACGTGGCAGCCTCGCCCGGGGCCACTCCGCAACAGCAGGCACTTCCGGGAATCACTGCCACCTATCGAGTCCACCACCTTGCGATGGAGACCCGTCAGCGGAAGCTTGTTGCGGTCATTCGCGCCGGCAGCCAGTTTGACGTTACATGGCTTCTATCCTTCGTCGTCGGCCCCACCGGCGCTCTAACGCTCAGTGTCGAAGAGCCCTTGATCATGACTGCCGACGCCCGGGTGCTGGCACTCGACGTGATGAACTCGTACATCGCGATTTTGATTCTTCGCGAAAATTCTTCGGTGGGCGTCGAGTGGCGGCACATCTCGTACTCGGGGGTGAAGTCCAAGTACCTGTGCTTCCTCCCCGCTTCGGACATTACCGATATCTCGTTCCTTGGCTACCAAGCAGGCTATGGGCAGCGGCTCATGGTCGGCACCAAGGGTGGGACATACTCCTGCCCGGAGTCGCCAGATTTCTGGGTTGGTCCTGCGGATCAAATCGAAGGGACCGCGACAGAGCACGCTTTTAGGGTCCGGGACCACTACGTCGAGCGGCTCTCCGGCGAAGATCTTCAGGTCAGTGGATACCAATATGTCATCCAGGGACCTGCGCCGGTGATCGCCGTCGACAGGAAGACTGGCGTGGCGTTCAGCTCGTACGTGGGCAGGGCATACGTCAGAGAGCTGAGAGAACCGGCGACGGAAGCCAACACGAACCTCGCAGGCAGGGAGTTCGCTATGCGCGGGAACGTCAGCGATCTGTTGACGTCGTACGGTGCGGCGCTCGTGCTCTTCAAGGACGGATCTGTCGGATGGATGCTGTCGTGACCGCTCCCGGCGGGCGGGCCGCAAACCGCCTGGCAAAGAAGCGACAGAAGCAGCATCTCACGGCGGTCATCGCCGCCTTAGGGGCGTTGACGCTCACCGCTGCTGTCATGGTCACCGCGTCGTTCACGACGGCCGCCCAAACGGACGAAGCGAACGTGAACCTGAGTAGCGTGGCGGTCCCGAACTTCGGTGTTGGGGTGGTCGACCGTGATGGTGTCGTGGCTGCCGCGACCGAGGACAGCCCGCTTCCCCTGCGCTTCGAGCATGGTTCCGAGCTCATCCCCGGGGGAACCGCGACCGCGACACTCACCGTGTTCAACAACTCCGAACGCCTCGCCAACAGCACGGATCTACACATCGCGCCCATCGGAGACGGCTCCGTCACCATCGATGGGCAGACGCGCCCCAACATCACTCAGTTCCTTCGATTCACCATCAAGGACGCTGCAGGCACCGTGCTTCTTCGTGCGGCGCCCATCGCGCAGGCAGGGATCGTGCTTCCGGAGCTCGCCCCGCGCGGCGACGAGGAGCTTGAGCCCGGGGACACCTTCGAAGGCGGAGCCGACGAAAGCGTTACGACTTTGACGATTGAGATCCAATACGCCAACTATCCCGAAACAGCTGACTACGTCACCGGGCGTTCAGCAATCGGAATCTCCCTGCACAGCACCAGCGCTGCCCCCTGATCCGTCCCGCGACCCGAAGCGAGCCACCATGTTGCACACCATCTACAGCCGAACCCGATCCATACTCCTCACTATCGGCGCCATCATCGGCGCTGCCTGCATCGTCGTTGTTCTGGCGGGCGTTCTCTTCAAGGTGAGTCCGCTCATCGTGGTCTCCGGATCGATGGAACCTCAGATCGCTACAGGATCACTACTGCTCACCGTGGAACGCCCCGTGGGCGAGGTCGCTGTGGGCGACATCGTGACCGTGGAGCGCACGGATGGTCACGGTCTCGTCACCCACCGTGTCGAGACCGTGGAAACCATCGACGGCGTCATCACTCTCACGCTCAAGGGCGACGCGAACACGCTCGCTGATCCCGTCGCATACACACCGGCGACGGTCGGTGCATACCTCGCCTCCATCCCCGGTCTGGGTCATGCGGCAGCGTTCCTGCAGACCGGGGCGGGAATGCTCATCGGTGGGGCAATCCTGCTCGCGATCATCGCGCTCGCGATCCTCGACCCCGCCAAGCTCAAAGGCCGCGACGAAGCGATTGACGATGGCGCGTCTTCCGCCGACAGTCGCACTGCGGAGCATGAACCCGTCTCGTGAGCCTTCGACTCGAGGCAGAAGGCATGAGTGAGCTGGACGATTTGCGCGCACGAGTAGACGCGCTTGAACAGACGAACCAGACCGCTCGCCACGCGCGTGGACACACGGGCCGCAGCGTCATCGCCGGCATCCTCATTGTGCTCGCGCTTGTCACGGCCCCTCTCGCCGCTGTCGGAGCATGGGCACGTGTGCAACTCGTCGACACCGACAGCTTCGTGGCGACGTTCGCACCCCTGTCGGAGCATCCGGCAGTGCAGCGGTTCATCACGGAGGAAGTGAGCGCCGCTATCCATGAGCGCGTGGACTTCGCTGCTGTCCTGGCCCCAGCATTCGACAGGCTCCGTTCACTCGAGCCATCGCCGCGCTCGGCTGTAGCGCTCTCTATGCTCGAGCGCTCGGCGGGCGCCGGTCTCGCGTCCCTGGTAGATACAGCCGTCGAAGATCTCGTTGCCTCCGACCAGTTCAGCACCATCTGGGAACACTCGCTCCGCTTCGGTCATACGCGCGGGATCGCCGTACTCGACGATGACACCGAGTCCGTGTTGCAGATAGCCGACGATGGACTCCTCTCGGTCGACCTCGGGCTCATTGCAGATCGCGTGAGAACGAATCTCTTGGAGCGGGGCATAGGCGTCGCGGAACTCATCCCGTCCATCGACAGATCCATACCCGTGGCACACGTCGAGTCGCTGGTTGAGGCGCGAACGATATATCGGGTGGTCTTGGTCGCCGGTTTGTGGTTGCCGTTCGTCGTCATCGGGATGCTCGTAGGTGGCCTTCTCGTCGCCGTGCGAAGGCCCCGCGCGATGCTGGCAGCGGGTACCGCCTTCGCCGCGACGTTCGCACTCCTCTCCGTCGGCATAGCCGTCGCAGGGACCGCCTTCGCCAGTTCTCTGGGCGCCAACCCGACGACCGTGAATGCAGCGCAGGTCGCGTACGCGCAGCTCACAGGGTCCCTGCTCGGGGCCTCAGGCGCACTGATACTGCTCGGAGCTTCGCTCGCCATGACCGCCTGGTTCACCGGGCCGTCACTCTTAGCGGTGCGAGTGCGCAACACCGTTGAGCGCGGATTCACCTCGCTTCGGGAAAGAGGCGACGCCCGCGGAATCTCCACCGGGCGGTTCGGACAGATCGTGGACCGGTATCGCGTCGCAGCCCTCGCCGTAGCGCTGTTCTGCGGCGTCGTCGTGATGTTCACCGCACGGCCACTAACCGCCGGCACCGTCGTCGCCGTCGGCTTCGGCCTGCTGGTGTTCATGGTGATCCTGGGGGTCGTGCGTCGACCAGCCGCTGCGTCCGACAACCGGTACCGCATGGAGCCCGCGGAGAACGCAACGACGACATAGCCAGTCCACGGAGGAATCGTCGATCCACACGGTGGCCCTGGTTACCTCGGCCCCGCGGGTCACGCAGAACGCAGTATCCACGAAGAGGGGGAATATTGTCTCGCACCTTGCGCCCGGCGCTGTCGGCACCGGATCATGAGTCCAACTACTACGCTCTGGGCGGGAAGGTGGCAACGGTGTCGGCACGGCTGAATCAAGTGCAACGCATTGTCCGCCTCGTCACCGAAGGCAGTTCCGTTGAGATCGTCGGGACGCGCTGGTCCGGGCGCACAGAGTTGTTGCGGCGGGCACACCAGGCGCTTTCCAGTATCGGCCTTACCGTGATCACCGTTCGGGGCATCGGCAATGGCCTGCCGCTCGAGGCCATCCGGGTTGCACTACCGGTGGCGCCGGGGCCGCCGCGCGCGGAGACGATGAGCGCCAGCGGTCTCATCAATCGGTTCGTTGCGTTGGCGGGCGAGGGGCCGTCGGTCGTGATTCTGGACGACGGTGACCTTCTCGACGACGCATCATGGGCAGTGCTGGAAACGGTGCACAAGCGGGCAGGTACCCCGATGGTGGCAGTGACGCTGCAACGCGCGGGTGTCGCGCCGGCGGATCATCTCCTGATTAAGATCGCTCACCCCGTGGTGAAGATCGCGCTGCACGAGCTGACGCTTGAAGATGTGCAGCGGCTTCTCGAGGATCGGTTGGCTGGCCCAGTGGCGCCGTCCGCGAGCGGCCGTATCCACACCAAATCTGGCGGTATTCCAGGGTTCGCCCTCGCAATTGCCGATGCGGCTGTGAGCTCGGGACAACTTCGCGTCCATGGTGCCGTCTGGCGGGATGAGCCCGACCTCTGGTCGGAGGACTTGAACGGCGCCTACGAGGCCCTGTTGTTCAGCTACCCGAACGACATTCGCGAGGCACTCGAAGTGCTCGCACTTGTGGGAGCGGTACCCGTGCCTCAGGCAGCTGAGTTGGTCGGGCAACCCATGGTCGAGCTCGTCGAAGGGCATGGTCTCGCCAAACTGTTCGCGGCAGGAGACCGCCACATGATCACGGTGAATCCGCCGGGGATCGGCGACTACTTTCGCAATCTTCCCCTTTCGTCGCATCGCCTCCGTCTGCTCAGCCACATCGAAGACACGCTCGGCCGCAGCGTGCAGACGCCTGTTCCGGCGATTCCGACGCAACGCACCCTTATGTCCACAATCGGGCAACCCGAGCTGCCGCTTGTCGCGCGCATGTTTTCCGAAGCGTACGCAGTGGATCTGGCGCTCGCCTGGCATGACTGGGAGATGAATCCGACGGTCGCAGCTGCTGCTCGCGTGCTCGGCTTGCAACTGACGGGGACCACATTTGACGACCAGCTGTGGCAGGTGGTCGAGCATACCGAGGTTCGCGACGCGAGTCCCGAAGCGGAACTGGAGTTCCGCTTTCTGCACGCGCGATGGTTGACCGTCAACGAACGTCCGTTCTCGGAAGTCGCCGCGGTGATGACACCGCGTCCGGATTTCCCGCACCGCAAGGCGTTGAGCGGCTTACTCACAGCCCTCGAGATGGAGCGGACAGGGATCCCGGACGACTACGCCGCGAAGCTTGAAGACTCCGTCGACGCAGCGGGACTCGATGGCGAAGTTGCGCGAGTGGTCCTTGCCGCGCTGCACGTTTTCGCCGGTCACGGTGACGAGGCCATACCGCTGCTGGAGGGGGTGTCGTCCCCGTTCATCCAGCGGTTCGCGGACATGATGCACGGCTTGGCGCTGTTCTCCTCTGGCAAGCCCGCCGAGGCCGTCGAATGGGCTTCGGCACACGTCGCCGTCGCGGTCAACGACGGAGACCGACCGGCCCTGGCGGCGCATAGCTATGTCGCAGCGCTCTCCCTGTTGTCGCTGGGGCGATTCGATGACGCATCTGAGGCCGGAAACATCGTGACGAGTGCCGGTGTGAGCGCGGCGCGTCTGCTGTTCGCGCCGGATCGAGCGTTGATGCTCACACTCGCCATGGCTGCCACGCGCACGGGGCGGACGCTGGCCGCCGAAGCATTCCTCGAGCGCGGTGAGCGCTATCTCGGACGCAGCGATGCTCTCCCTCTCGGCACTCCCGGAATGATTGAAGCAGCGACCATCGCCGCGGAGGGTGAGCTCGCGTCGGCTGCACGGCACTACTTCGCTATCGCTGACGACCTGGACGGCCGCGGCTTTGTGCTGGCATCCGACGGTGCTCGCCTGCTGGGGATTCTCACCGACTTCGACGCTGCCACGGCAACGGAGTTCCGACCCGCTGCGAACCGGATGGGTGGGGCACTGTTCACTGGTTACCTGGATGCTCGGGAAGCGAGCCAGCAGGAGGATCCCGTTGCTCTACGCGCTGCGGCGCGGTTGCTCCGCGAGCAGAACGCGACCGACGAAGCCCTCAAGCACCTCACATACACGGCGACGTTGTATCGCGACCAGGGAAAGTTGGATGAGGCATCCGACGTCCGTTCGGAGATTCGGGCGCTCATGAGTCTGGAGGGAGCCGTGACTGTGCGGGGGGCGAGCCGTGCGGAGTCCAGTTGGGGCCTCACCGCGCGGGAGAGAGAGATCATCGACGATGTCTCCGCCGGCCGGTCCAACATCGACATCGCTGCCCGTCACGGGATCAGCGTGCGCACTATCGAAACCCACATGCGGAACATTCGCCGTAAGACCGGTGCCGTGAACAGGGACGAGATCGCGTCCTTCGGCGCGGCCGGAGATGTCGAACGCGCACGTCGATAGCATCCCTCACGCACTTAGTTCACTGGGTCGCGGTCATGGGCAAGCGTCACGCGTAGAACGCTCGAACCCGCTGATCGCGTTGTGCCGCGTCCGTAGGCTGACACAGCCAGGAATCGGGAAATTGCTGGCATCGGGGTGGCGTTCAGGTTCGGGGGGACGCCACCCCGTTCCCGCCTGTTCTCGACCTGTGCGCGGCTACCCTCACGGCGACCATCAGAGTCCCTGCCGCACGAGACTCAGGGGTGACGAGGCGTCCCAGCAGGTCGACCGGTCGACGGCACACGTTCGTATCCGGCGTTCTCGATGAGATGAGTGATCGCGGCGTTCCGCGCACGGTGAAGGACCGTGTCCTGGCAGTGATCCTCTGGCGCAAGGGATGCGAAACGCAGGCGAGTGGGCCAGATGCTGCCGACGAACTGGGCTGTCGGGTGCACGGAGCCACCGACCACATGCAGGCGGGAGTCCACAGATAGGTAGACCTCCACGACGGGGTCCTGTGGCCGCCGTGCCGACCGCACATGGACGCCGGTCGGTGTAGACGCTCCGCGCGAGAAAGTTGCCGCATCCCCACCCAGACCTGCCTGCAGAATCACAGTCCGGATCGCAGCCACGCGCGACGACTGCGGCGCTCCGAGCGGGTGAGTGCGGAGGTCTCGCGCCTGCCACTGGTCGTCGCTCGGTTCGACGTATCCGAAGCGATGGTCGTAGTGGTTCAGGCCTGCCGCACGTGAGCTCTGAGGGAGCGACTCGGGGAACGAATACACCCGGCCGCACCCGGTGACCACGAGCTCACGGGCAGTCGACTCGAGGGACCGCTGGCTCGGAGCGTGAAGCAATTGCGGTGGCCTGTTCATGTGGGCCTCTGGGATTAGTCGGCGCGGTGGCACGGGAGATGGAGTCGCAACGACGGGGAGGAGAAGGGGGTGCCAGTCGATCAACTGGCACCCGGTGCGGGTCGCATTGGGGATACGATTCCGCGAGTGGGCCCAACCCAAGCGAGGTGGGGACCTCGCTAAATAAAGGCTACTTTTGGCAGTCGCGCCGCTAGATCAGCGCGGCGAATCTCAGGGGTGCAGTCCGGTGAACTACGTGCCCTTTCGAGTGCACTACGCGGCCCCTCACGTGGCATGGCCTCCATCCGGGTGGAGCACGGGCGTGCGCGGTTCTCATCTTCTGACCCACGCGCTCCCCCGGGTTCGGCGACCGAGCGCCGGAATGAGTGACGGCCGTGACAGTGACGGCAGAGGGGGTGCCGTCCACGCGGATCCGTGTGGGGTTCGACTGCTCACGCTGACGCCGGCGCGTAGGTTGCGCGCACCTGCGCGTAGATCGACGTTCATGACGCAGGTGGGGTGTTCGAGGCGACCTAACTTGAGGGAATGTCAGATTCTCCTCTCGATGACCGCGCGCGCGGGACGAGCCGCGGTAGCAGGCCGGCCAGCGCTGACATATCTGCAGACCGTCAGGCCGGCGCCGTCTCTCACACGCGACGCACCCGTACCCGCTCGATGGCCGAGGAGGCTCGAGAGCACCTGAGGGTGACCGGTGCGGTCGAGTCTGTGGGGGGAACGCATAGCGCCCTGCTCATCCTCATTTCCAACCGCGGCAACCGAGACGTTGTGATTTCGAGAGCGGAGGCACTCTCATTCCCCTACGTGTTCTTAGATCAACAGGGCTTCGATCACGGCGACTGGTCGATCGGCGCTGTCGACCTGGTGAAGGCATTCGCTTCATGCCCCGCTTTCACCCCGAACATGCGCGCGGTACCTGCTGGCACGGACGGGTACAGGGGTCTCGTGGACCTGCGTGCCGGAGCTGTTCCTCAAGTGATGTTCGTTGTAGCTCCTGCGGTCCGCCGGCCGTGCGGGAGCGCCACGGTTGAGGTACGACTCATGGCGCCCGAGGAAGCTTCCGCATTCATGGTGCGGCTGCACCATCCCGACGGTTCATTCGGTGATTTCCGTGTCGCTCCTCCATGGGGACAGGTGAGCCCACCGGTGATCCAGATCGCGATGCGTGACCCGCTAGTCGTCGGTGTCGCCGCTGAAATGCCGGCGGCAGTGATTCCCGCGAGTACGCCGTACGGGCGATTCAGTTGGCCCTTCCAGCGGTCTCTGGGCGTGGTGCAGTTTTGATCTCCGAATCTCACGAGGGCGCTGAAAAGGCCCGTCGCAGCGATGACCGGGACAGGGCGGCTGAGCCCACTGCGCTGTTGCTTCGCAATGCGCATGTGACCATCCTCGGCGTCGGAGGCGTTGGGGGCGTCCTCGCCGCCCGACTTGCCGCTCGCGGAGTACGGAGCCTGCACCTCATCGACGGTGGTCGGGTAACCGCCTCGGACATGGGTGACCGTGACATCTTCGAGGCGAGTGACCTCGGAAAGATGAAGACGCACGTCATGCTCGACCGGCTCCGACCTCTGAACTCGTGGTGCGACATCTCAGTACTCACGGGTGACATCGATTGCGTATTCCAGATATCTGATGTGCTGCGAGCGACCGATCTCTTCGTGACGACGGCTCCGATGGACGATCTCATGCCCTACTGGATCGCCGCGGAATCGTCGTACACCGGGACGCCATGGATTGACTGCACCGTCGATGGCCCTCTCATCACCTGCGTCACCTACGAGCCCGGGCCACACAGCTGCCGTTCGTGCCTGACGGATTCCATTCGCGAGCGAGTCGAATCGCCCCGTAGCCGTGCTGCGCCATCGTGGCCCGCGACTCAGCTCGCGGGAACTCTCGCGTCTTACGAAGTGTCCCAGGCGCTCGGTCGGGCGTCAGTCCACCGAGGCGAGCCGTCGCTTCGGCACCTCACCCTCGACTACGCCGCCGCGGGGGGCCTGCACGCGTAGGCGACGCGCACGTGGTCCGATTCGCCCCGCAGATACACCCTGTCGGTGTCGTGCGAACAGGATCCACCCCGCAGAACCGATGACGTTCGCTTCGCTCGAGGCTCCCGTTCCGTACCTTCATTAGTGACGGAGTGCTTCTCGCGCTCCGGGTGGGCCTCTTCCTGCCATCGGCTCCGGTGCGCGTGTGCCTGGAGCCACCCCTGGGGGTGCCGGTGGGGGTCGGCGCCCCCAGGTGGCGCGACAGATGGCTGACCACGCTCAGACACTCGAGGCGAGCCGAGCCCTCAGCCCCGGCCGCCGCCGAGGATGTCCATCCAGTCAGCGGGGAGCCGTTCGCCCGCATGCAGCGCACCGGCGCAGGTGAACCACCACGAGTCGGTCGCGTTGCACTCGACACACCCGGTGCCGCTGGGCGGCACGGTCACGTTGATCTCGGCAGCTGTCGTTATGTTGCCATCATGGCGGCCATACCGCTGTGGCGACAGGCCTCCGTGGGGCCTCGAACGGTGATCCGCGCGCTCCTCACCGCGCAGTCAGATACCGGCTCAGGTGCTCGAACGGCGGCTGGGACGACAGGTGCGACACCGCCGCGGATCCCACCGCACAAGCGGCGGCCAGTGCATCGGCCGGTGCATGCCCGGCGCGCAGGGCGAGCACGAGGGCCGCGCAGAAGGCGTCACCGGCACCGACGGTGTTGACGGCCTCGGCGGGGACGCCGTCGGCTCGGGCGATCTCCTCGCCACGGCGATACAGCGCAGCGCCGGCCGCGCCGTAGGTGACCGCGACGAGCTCCGCCTCTGCCAGCTCGGGCATGAGCTCGCGCTCGGTCTCGTTCACGATGAACAGGTCGACCCGGCGCAGCAGAGCCTCGGGCAACGGCTGGGCGGGCGCGGCGTTGAGCGCGATGAATCCCTCCGCCGAGGCGACGACCTCTTCGACCACCGCGAGTGAGATCTCCAGCTGCATGAGCACGGCCTCGTCTGAGCCGAAGGTCACGCCGTCCAGCGAGACGTGGTCGTTGGCACCGGGGCAGACCGCGATCTGGTTCTCGGCATCAGCATCGACGACGATGAGCGCGGTGCCGGTGGCGTCATCCACGGTGCGCAGGTCGCTGACATCGACGCCGGCCCGCTTCATCTCCTGCCGGGTCCAGGAGCCGTCGGCATCGTCACCGACGGCGCCGACCATCCGGACGTTTCCGCCCAACTTCGCGGCGGCGACAGCCTGGTTCGCGCCCTTGCCACCCAGGTCGCGGGAGAGCCGCCCGCCCGCCACGGTCTCCCCGGCAGTGGGGAGTCGTTCGACGAACGCGGTGACGTCGACGTTCGCGCTGCCGACGACGACGACGGACGGAAGAGCAGGAGAGGTCATGGCAGCAGCTTTCGGATCGAGCGGAGGCATCGGAACGCGGAGATCGCGGTCGACTTGACGTTCATGATAGAAAGTGTAAACGTTTACGCACGCACATCTGCAAAGGAGCACCATGACAATTCCCGTCCTTCTCGACTGCGATCCCGGCCACGACGACGTCTTCGCCATCTGGCTCGCGGCCGGAAACGACGCCATCGACCTGCGCGGTGTGACGACGGTGGGCGGCAACGGCTACCTCGAGCACACCACCCGGAATGCGCGGATCGCACTCACCGTCGCCGGCGTGACGGACGTGCCGGTCGCCGCCGGTGCCGACAAGCCCCTCGTCCGTGAACTCACCCCCGGCGCGTGGATCCACGGCGAGAACGCGCTCGGCGGACCGGTCCTCCCCGAGCCGACCGTGCCCCTCGACCCGCGCCACGCCGTGCAGTTCCTCGCCGACACCCTCGCCGCCTCGCCGGAGCCGATCACCGTGATCCCCACCGGCCCGCTCACCAACATCGCGCTCCTCCTGCAGCAGCATCCGGAGGTCGTCCCTCAGATCAAGGAGATCATCTGGATGGGCGGCTCGACCGGCCGCGGCAATGTCGGCGCGTATCCGGAGTTCAACGCCTGGGCAGATCCCGAGGCCGCGGCCGTGGTGTTCGCATCCGGCGTTCCGCTCACCATGGTCGGGCTCAACATCTCCCACCAGGCGCTGATCACCGAAGACGTCATCCAGCGCATCGGCGCGGTCGGCAACGAGACCTCGGCATTCGGGGTGGAGCTGCTGCGCTTCTTCTGCAGCACCTACGAGAAGGCCGAGGGGATGCCGGAAGGACCGCTGCACGATCCCATCACCGTCGCCATCGCGATCGATCGGGCCGTCGCCACGATCCAGCGCTGCCACGTCGACATCGAGACGACCGGCGAGTTCACCGCCGGTGCGACCTGCGTCGACCTGCACGACATGCTGGGCAAGGAGCCGAACACCGACGTCGCGATCACCCTCGACGTGCCGAAGTTCTGGGATCTGGTGACGGATGCTGTCGCCGCGCTGGCCTGACGCTCAGCGCGGCGCGACGGGGGTCGTCGACTCGGCCACGCGCAGACTCGGTGCCAGACGGCTGAGGATGTACGGGGCGTCGGGATCCTCCATCCGCCGCACCAGCGCCTCCGTCGCCTCGCGGGCCAGCTCGTCGAACGGCTGCACCACGGTCGTCAGCCGCGGCTCGCAGACATCCGCGAGCATCGTGCCGTCGAACCCGGTGACCTGCACGTCGGACGGGACACTCCGCCCCGCACGTTTCAGCGCCGCGATCGCGCCGGCCGCGACGAGGTCGTCTCCGGCGATGATCGCATCGGGAAGCGGACCGCGGGCCAGCAGCGCTTCCGCGGCGCTCTCGCCGAACGACAGCAGGTATTCGCCGAAGATGTTCTCCTCCTGCGGCAGAGCCCGGGTGCGCACCGTCGCCTCGAAGGCGGCCCGCCTCTCACGACCGACCGAGGTGATGTCGTTGCCCGAGACGAGGACGACCCGCTTCGCGCCGCGGGAGGTCACGTGCTCGACGGCGAGGTCGATCCCGGCGTCGTTGTCGACCCCGACGAAGTCGGCCGGAAGATCGAGCACGCGCCGGTCGAGCTGCACGAGCGGAACTCTCAGCGCGGTGTCGGCGACCGCCTCGAACGAGAGCTCGGCGTCGGACGGCACCACGAAGATGCCCTCCACGCGCCGTTCGACCAGCATGCGCAGACGATCGCGTTCCCGGTCGACGTCTCCGTGCGAATCCGCGATGACGAGGTCGAACCCGCGGCGCTGCAGATGGTCCTCGAGGCGGTGTATGAGCTCACCGTAGAAGGGGTTGCTGATGACGGGGACGATCACGCCGATGGTGGCGCCTGTGCCGGCGCGCAGACCGCGTCCGATGAGGTTGACCCGGTAGCCCAGCTGCTCGGCCACCTGCGCGACATGCTCGGCCGTGCGTCCCGACACGCGGTCCTTGCCGTTGAGGGCCCGCGAGACCGTCGCGATGGACACGCCGGCGGCGGCCGCGACCTCGTGCAGCGTGACGGACGCCTTCTTCATCACGACCCTCATCCCCGGTGCCGACGGCACCACGACTCAAAGATATGGCGTGCGTAAAGGATTACGCACGCGAACACCCGACGACTCGACACGAAGAAGTGAGCAATGAACAACCAGACCGATGCGGTTCGTACCCGCTCCAGCGTGGTTTCGCTGATGATCGCACTCCTCGCGGCATGCCTCGCGTTCCAACTCAACGCCAGCATGCTGAGCCCGGCCCTGGTCACGATGGAGCGTGAGCTCGACGCGACCGCCACCGAGATCGCGTCGACCCAGACCGTCTTCTTCACGGCTGCCGCGCTGTTCACTCTCTTCCTCCCCCGTCTCGGCGACCTGATCGGTCGCCGACGGGTTCTCGTCGGGATGCTCGTCGTGATGGCGGTCGGCTGCGTCGTCGCGGCGCTCGCCACCAACGTCCCGATGCTCTTCATCGGCCGTCTCATTCAGGGAGTCTCGGGCCCGGTCGTTCCGCTGTGCCTGATCATGCTGCGCGCGGCCGTCGCGGATCCGAAGGTCTACGGCACCCTGCTCGGCGTCGTGACCGCGGTCAACGGAGGGATCGCCGGGGGCGACGCGCTGCTCGGCGGGTATCTGGCGACCAACCACGGCTTCGCCTCGATCTTCTGGACCATGGGCGGTGTCGCCGTCGGTGCTGCTCTCGTCGTGCGCTTCCTCGCGCCCGAGACGATGGCCGAAGACCGTCCGCGGATGGACTGGTGGGGGTCGCTGCTGCTGGTCGTCTCCGTCGGTTCGATGCTCGTCGCTCTGAACGAGCTCGGGAAGCTCGCCGATGCGGACCTGATCCTCGTGCTCGTCCTCGCCGTGGTCGCCGTCGTCTCGTTCGTCTCCTTCTGGAAGCTCGAGGCCACGATCGAGCACCCGCTCGTCTCGATCCCTCAGTTGAAGCAGCGCGCCACCTGGGCGTTGAGCGCCACCTCACTCCTCACCCTCTCCGGGATCTTCGCGATCATGAACGGCGTCGTGCCGGCTCTCGCGCAGGACTCCTCGATGAACCTCGGGATGAGTGCCGAGGAGGTGTCGCTGTGGATCCTCATGCCGTATGCCCTCGCCGGCCTGCTGATGGGTCCGCTCAGCGGCAGACTCGCCGCCACCGTCGGCTACCGGACGATGCTGCGGATCGGCCTCGGCGGCACCATCGTGGTGCTCGGGCTCCTGGTCGCCAACGTCGAGACCGCCTCACGCCTCGTTCTGCTGCTGCTCTCCGTCGCCGTCGGCATCACCTACGCCGGGATCGGGAACATCATGCTCAACGGCCTGGGCGTCGTGCTCTCGCCGAAGGAGCGCCCGGGGTCGCTTCCCGGGCTGAACACCGGCGCCATCAACCTCGGCGCCGGGCTGAGCTTCGTCGTCATCTACGCCGCTCAGACGTCGTTCGCCTCGGAGTCGGCGGGAGCGGGAACCGGATACGTCGCCGCATTGGTCACCGGAGCCGTCGTGCTGGTCGGTGCGCTGATCTTCTCGATGTTCATCCCGAAGCCGGTGCATGCCGAACTGAGGTGACGCGTCGGATGCCGCGGCAGCCACTTCAGTCCAGGCGATATTCTCCGGATCAGGTGCGAAAAAAGTGTGGGCGTGGTTGAATATGCGCAGCCTCTCGGGGGAGGGAGCGGGTCCATAGGGGCGCGCCCCGCGAGTCCGCACGGACCTCGCCCGACACGAAGAGGTTCTGATGACCGACAAGTCCCGCAACAGGCGCGCCCGGCAGAACCCGCACTCTCTGAGGAGCCGCTTCACGGCCGCGGCCGTCGCCCTCACCGTCGGTGTGCTCGGGGCGCTGAGTCCCCTGGCCGCTGCGCCAGCGCAGGCCGAGTCGAATGCACCGAACACGGTGCTCATCGGCGAGAACACCTTCTATGTGTACGCCGCCGCCGGCGACGTCGTCACAGCAGAGTTCATCGCCAATGATCTCAATCCGACGCAGGGACAGACCTTCACCCTGACCGACCCCTCGGGCGCCGTGCGCTGGACCTGCGACCTTCCGCCGGCCACTGCCCCGGAAACCGTCTGCACCGTGCCGGCCGGCATGACCGGTCCCGGCGGGGTATGGCTCCTCGAGACGGACGGAATCGGGGCGGAGACGCCGAACTGGCCGGCGGGGTCGGGAAACGACACGCGATGGGACATCACCGTGCTCTCCGGCGGCGCACCGATCGAAGGTCGAGTGTGGTCGAAGCAGTACCGCGCGTACAGCTCATTCACTCCGGGATCGGGCACCGCCTTCCCCAACTCCGACCTCGGTTTCTGGGTCGTGTCGGAGAACGGCTCGCAGTACACCGTGGAGATGCCCGTGTTCAACGGTGGTGGCTGGAGCTTCAGCAGCGATGCCTTCGGGAACGTCGTCGACCCGGCGCTCTGCACCCCGGCCTACCGATCGCTCGCGCAGACGAGTAACTCGCCCGAGCATCAGGGTCCTGGCCCGGAGTGCGGGCCCGGCTACAACCTCTTCTTCGAACCCCCGGCAGCCGACCTTCCCGGGTTCGCTTCGTCGGCCGATGGGAACGAGTTCGTCAATCCCGATTACGTCACTCCGAGCTTCGATGACACCACGTACACGCGTACCAACGCTCTTTCGCACGCCGGAGCGCTCTCGTATGACCTGAGTAATTTCACGGGCAACTACGTCGTGCGGGTCGATGTCGACGGAAACGGCTCGTACACGGATCCTCTGGATGTCGCTCTCCCCCAGTCGGGAACGGACGGCACCGTGAGCGCTCCGTGGAACGGTCGGGACTCCGCCGGCACGCTCGTCGACGTCTGCACGACGGTGAACTTCGAGGTGGCGATCGAGAAGACCGACGAGATCCACTTCGTGCTCGGCGACGTGGAGACTCTGCCCGGCGGCATCCGCATCACGCAGATCGTCGGGTCGAGCGCCGGAAACGACACCATCTATTGGGACGACACCGAGGTTCCGTTGTCGGGTGTGGGCCCTAAATCCACGACGAGCACTCCGGTCGTCAATCTCGCCGGTCTCAGCAGCGCCGGCTTCATCCACGGGTGGGCATCCACCGGCACGAACCAGTGGGGCAACTTCGCGGCCATCGACAACTGGGCCTACGGCGACATCGACGTCAGCGCGCAGGCGTCTTCGCCCGGGAACTGCCTGACGCTGACGAAGACATCCGACGCCACCATCGACACCCGTCCGGGTGACGATGTGGAGTACACCATCACCGCGACCAACACCGGTGAGGAGCCGTACACCGCGGCGAACCCGGCGGTCGTCACCGATGACCTCACCGCCGTCCTCGACGACGCCACCTACAACGGTGACGCCACCGCGACGATGCCGGGCACTATCGCCTACGCGGCTCCCGATCTGACCTGGACCGGCCCGCTCGCGGTGGGCCAGAGCGTGGAGCTCAGCTACACGGCGACGGTCGAGGCGGGGGGAGACGGCATCGCCCGGAACGTGGTGTTCAGCGGCACGCCGGATACCCCGACCCCGGCGTGCAACCCCCCGAACGGCGACGGGGTCGACCCCACCACCGGGATCGCCTGTGCCGAGGCGGAGTTCCTGCTGCCGAAGCTGTCGGTCACCAAGGCTGCCGACACGACCGAGCTCCCTGCGGACGGCGGCGTGGTCGAATACACGATCACGGCCACGAACACCGGACCCGGTGCCTACACGGCCGCCGAGCCCGCCCGCGTGACCGACGACCTCAGCGCCGTTCTCGACGACGCGACCTTCGGAGGGATCACCTCGCCGACCGACGGCTCCGCCGAGCTGGTCGGGGACGAACTCACCTGGGTCGGCCCCCTCGCCTCCGGCGAGAGCGTCACCATCACGTACACGGCGACGTACGACTCCGCCGCGGGCGACAACGTCCTGTACAACATCGTCTGCATCCCGACGGACGAGGCGGCCGCAGGGCAGGACGACTGCGCGAGCGTGCGCATCCCGGCGGCAGAACTCGTGATCGACAAGACGGTGGATCCCGAGTCGGGCACCGCGGTCGACGCGGGTCAGGTCGTGACCTACACCCTCTCGTTCGCGAGTGTGGGCGAGGCAGCGGCGGCAGTGGACAAGGTCGACGACCTGTCCGACGTGCTCGACGACGCGGAGTTGGTCGCGGGCTCGATCACGACCTCGAACCCGGGGCTGACGGCAGAACTCCAGGGCACCGACCTGATCGTCGCGGGCTCCGTCGCGGTCGGCGAGACGTATACCGTGACGTATTCCGTGACCGTGGGTGCGTTCGCAGACCAGGAGAACCATGTTCTGGCGAACGTGGTGCAGAACCCAGACGGGTCGTGTGATGTCGAAGGATGTCCGGAGACGGAGAACCCGATCCGTCATTTCGTCGTCGAGAAGGACGCGGATGTGACGACGGGCGTGCAGACCGATGATGTCGTGACGTACACGGTCACCGTGACGAACGACGGTGAGGGTGCCTATACGGCGACCGAACCGGCCGGTTTCACGGACGACCTGACCGATGTGATCGACGATGCGTCCTACAACGGTGATGCGGCCGCGGTGGCGTCGGACGGATCGACGGTGCCGGCTCCGACGGTGGCCGGTGCGGTTCTCGCCTGGTCCGGACCGCTTGCGGCCGGCGAGTCGGTGTCGATCACCTATTCGGTGACGGTGACGAACGCCGGCGACGCCGATCTGGTGAACACGGCGACGCCCGTGTGCGCACCGGGCGTCATCTGCGATCCGGTCACACCGCCGGTGGACATCGACCTGCCACGGATCACTCCGGAGAAGTCGTCCGATCCCGCCTCGGGGACGGGGGTCGTCGCGGGTGACGTGATCACGTACTCGCTGACGTTCACGAACAGCGGCCAGGCCGCCGGTGACATCGCATCGACCGATGATGTGTCGGAGGTGCTCGACGACGCGGAGGTCACGACCGACCCGACGGCGGATGTCGCGGGCATCACGGCGACGTTCGACGCGGGCGCGGGCGAGATCCGCATCGAGGGGGCGCTCCCCGCCGGTGCGACGGTGACCGTGACCTATCAGGTGACCGTGTTGGCGGACGGTGAGCGCGGCGACAACATCCTCACCAACGTCGTCACCCCGGATGTGCCGCCATACGTATGCGATGACAGCGACCCGGACTGCGACCCGTTCGTGCCGCCGAGCACGGAACACCCGGTCGGGCAGCTCGCGGTGGACAAGACGGTGGACCCGGAGTCGGGCACTTCGGTGGACGCGGGGCAGGTGGTGACCTACACCCTGTCGTTCGAGAGTGTCGGTGCCGCGGCATCGGCGGTGGACAAGGTCGACGACCTGTCCGATGTCCTGGACGACGCGGAGTTGGTGGCGGGGTCGATCACGACGTCGAATGCGGCGCTGACCGCAGAGCTCCAGGGCACGGATCTGGTGGTCACCGGGTCCGTTCCCGCCGGAGCGACGTACACGGTCACCTATTCCGTGACCGTGAGTGCGTTCGCCGACCAGGAGAACCACGTTCTGGCGAACATCGTGCAGAACCCGGATGGATCGTGTGGTGTCGAGGACTGCCCCGAGACGACGAACCCGATCCGTCATTTCGTCGTCGAGAAGGCCGCGGATGCGACCACGGGCGTGCAGACGGGCGATGTGGTGACGTACACCGTCACCGTGACGAACGACGGTGAGGGTGCCTATACGGCGACCGAGCCGGCCGGGTTCACGGACGATCTCACCGACGTGATCGACGATGCGTCCTACAACGATGATGCGGCCGCAGTGGCGTCGGACGGATCGACGGTGCCGGCTCCGACGGTGGCCGGTGCGGTTCTCGCCTGGTCCGGACCGCTTGCGGCCGGCGAGTCGGTGTCGATCACCTATTCGGTGACGGTGACGAACGCCGGCGACGCCGATCTGGTGAACACGGCGACGCCCGTGTGCGCACCGGGCGTCATCTGCGATCCGGTCACACCGCCGGTGGACATCGACCTGCCACGGATCACTCCGGAGAAGTCGTCCGATCCCGCCTCGGGGACGGGGGTCGTCGCGGGTGACGTCATCACTTACACGCTGACGTTCACGAACAGCGGCCAGGCCGCGGGCGCTGTGGACTCGACCGATGACCTCTCCGCGGTGCTCGACGACGCGGAGGTCACGACGGACCCGACCGCGGACGTCGTGGGCATCACGGCCACGTTCGACGCGGGCGCGGGCGAGATCCGCATCGAGGGGTCGCTCCCCGCCGGTGCGACGGTGACCGTGACCTATCAGGTGACCGTGTTGGCGGACGGTGAGCGCGGCGACAACATCCTCACCAACGTCGTCACCCCGGATGTGCCGCCCTACGTGTGTGGTGACAGCGACCCGGACTGCGACCCGTTCGTGCCGCCGAGCACCGAGCACCCCGTCGGCCAGCTCGCGGTGGGCAAGACGGTGGACCCGGCATCCGGCACGGCTGTGGAGGTCGGGCAGGTCGTGACCTACACGCTCACGTTCGAGAGTGTCGGTGCCGCGGCATCGACGGTGGACAAGGTCGACGACCTGTCCGACGTGCTCGATGACGCTGCGCTGGTCGCCGGTTCGATCACGACGTCGAACGTCGCGCTGACCGCGGTACTGCAGGGAACCGATCTGGTGCTCACCGGATCCGTGCCCGCCGGCGCGACGTACACGGTCACGTATTCGGTGACCGTGAGCGCATTCGCCGATCAGGAGAACCATGTTCTGGCGAACGTGGTGCAGAACCCGGACGGATCGTGCGGCATCGAGGACTGTCCGGACACCTCGAACCCGATCCGCCACTTCTCGGTCGAGAAGGCTGCGGATGCGACGGCGGGCGTGCAGACCGGTGATGTGGTGACGTACACGGTCACCGTGACGAATGACGGGGAGAGCGCGTACACGTCGTTCGTACCCGCGGGTTTCACGGATGACCTCACCGATGTGATCGACGACGCCTCCTACAACGGCGACGCTGCAGCGGTGGCGTCGGATGGATCGCTGGTGCCGGCTCCGACTCTGGAGAGTCCCGTTCTCGCGTGGTCGGGTCCGATCGCCGTCGGCGAGTCCGTATCGATCACCTATTCGGTGACGGTGACGAATGCCGGTGACGATGACCTGGTCAACACCGCGACACCGGTGTGCGCGCCGGGTGTCGTCTGCGATCCGGTGACACCGTCGGTGGACATCGAGCTGCCGCGGATCACTCCCGAGAAGTCGTCGGACCCGGTTTCGGGGACGACCGTCGTGGCCGGCCAGATCGTCACCTACACGCTGACGTTCACCAACAGCGGCCAGGGCGCCGGCGATGTGGCGTCGACCGACGATGTGTCGGCGGTGCTCGACGATGCCGAGGTCACGACAGAGCCGACGGCGGATGTCGCCGGCATCACGGCGGCCTTCGATGCGGACGCGTCGGAGATCCGCATCGAGGGTTCCCTCCCCGCGGGCGCCGTCGTCACGGTGACGTATCAGGTGACGGTGCTGCCCGACGGAGACCGCGGCGACAACATCCTCACCAACGTCCTCACCCCGGACGCCCCGCCCTACGTGTGCGACGACAGCGACCCCGACTGCGACCCGTTCGTGCCGCCCCGCACCGAGCACTTCATCGGCGAGCTGCGCGACTGGAAGACGGTCGACCCGGCTTCCGGAGGCACGGTCGTGCCCGGTCAGGTCGTGACCTACACGCTGCACTTCGAGAGCGTTGGCACCGGGTCGATCACGGTCGACCGCGAGGACGATCTCACGGCCGTGATCGATGATGCGACCGTCACGTCGGATCCGGTGAGCTCCGATGAGTTGCTCGCCGTCTCCGGGATCGTCGACGGGCGCTTCGGGATCACCGGAGCGCTCGAACCCGGAGATGCCGTGACCGTCACCTACCAGGCCACGGTCAACGCGGACGGTGAACGTGGCGACGATCGCCTGTCGAACTACCTCCTCGACCCGGACGCAGCCCCGCCGACCGAGTGCGTCATCGCCGAGGGCGAGGAGTACCCGGACTGCACGGTCGATCACGTCAGCAGCGTGGTGGTCGTGAAGTCGGCCGACCCCGCCTCGGGAACCGAGGTGGAGGAAGGGCAGCAGGTGGAGTACACCGTGACGTTCCGCAACGTCTCGACCGACCCGGATGCGGCGGGTGCAGACGTGGACTACACCGATCACCTGGATGACGTCCTCGACGATGCGACACTGACCCGCGGACCCCAGGGGTCGACGGAGGCGCTGGCCACGGCGGTCGAGGGGCAGACCATCCGCATCACGGGCTCGGTCGCATCCGGAGGCACGGCCACCGTGACATACGTGGTCACGGTGCAGCCGTGGGCGGACCAGGGGAATCACAGCCTCGGCAACGTGATCGCGGTGACCGGTGAGGAACCGATCTGCGTCGACGGGAACGGCCTGTGCACCACGCACCCGCTGGGTGAACCGGATCCACTCGCGGTGACCGGTGGCCAGGTCGCCGGCGCCGTCGTCGCGGCCGGTGTCGTTCTGCTCGTCGCCGGCGGGCTCCTGGTGGCGATCCGCCGCCGACGTCAGTCGATCGAGTAGCGTCGCGCTCGTCCTACCCGGGTGCCCGCCTTCCGGCCGGCACCCGGGTTCGCGCGCGTGCTCTGGGCCGAGGCGCCGTGTCCGTGGCCCTGCCGACCCCCGCCGTTGCGCTCTGCGGACACCGAGCTATACTGAACAATAGATCACCAGCCCGCACTATTGTTCGGAGTTCAGTGTGCAGAGCCGCACTCGCATCATCCTCGGCGTCGACGCCGGCACCACATCGGTGAAGACCGTCGCCTTCGACCTCGACGGTCGCATCGCGAGTGTCTCCCGCTCGAGCGTGCGCGTGCAGCGTGCTGAGGACGGGCGCGCCGAAGCCGACATGAACCACATCTGGGATGCCGCGGCCACCACGATCGCGGCGGTGGTCGATGACATCGGCGACGCGGAGATCATGGCGATCGGCGTGACGGGTCAGGGTGACGGCGCCTGGCTGGTCGATGCCGACGGTCGGCCCGTCGGTCCCGCAGCCCTCTGGCTCGACGGGCGCGCTCACGAACGCCTCGATGAGTGGCTGGATGACGGACGCGCGGCGGCCGTGCACCAGGCCACCGGCTCTCCCCTCTTCTCCGGAGCGCTGCCGATCCTCGTCGACGAGCTGATGGCGGCGGATCCGACCCTGCGGGAGCGGGTCACGACGCAGCTGAACTGCAAAGACTGGCTGCGCTTCAAGCTCACCGGCCGCCGTGCGACCGATCCCAGCGAGGCCTCGCGCACCTACCTCGACACCGCGACGGGGGCGTACGCCGAAGAGCTGTTCCCCGTGCTCGGGCAGGAGCACGTGCGCGAATACCTGCCGGAGGTGCTCGATCCGCAGCAGATCGCCGGCCGGCTCGAGCCGAGAGTCGCGGCAGCACTGGGTCTCCCGGAAGGATTGCCCGTCGTCGTCGGAGTCGTCGACACCGCGGCTGCCGGCATCGGACTCGGCGTGCTCGACGACGGCCGCGGCTACGCCATCCTCGGCACGACGAGCCTCGTCGGCATCAATCACGCCTCGCGTGCCGACGTGCGCAGCGAATCGAGCATCGTGCTCGCCACCGGTCGAGGGAGCCAGGTTCTGGAGTCCATGGCCCCGATGACCGGTACCCCCAACCTCGACTGGGTGCGCGCCACGCTCGGCCTCGCGGACGAGGACTGGGTCGTCGTCGAGAAGCAGGCCGTCGCGGTCGCACCAGGCAGCGGGGGCGTGATCTACCTCCCGTACGGCGCCCCGAGCGGCGAACGGGCTCCGTTCTTCGCCCCCGACGCCTCGGCATCCTGGCTCGGGATGAGCGTCACCACGACGGCGGGCCAGCTGCTGCGGAGCGTCTACGAGGGCTTGGCCTTCAGCCTGCGCGAGTCCACCGACGCACTGGGGCTCGACGGCCCGCTGCTCGTCTGCGGAGGAGGCTCCGACTCAGACCTCCTGTGCACGATCCTGGCCGACGTCCTGGCACGCGACATCGTGCGTCAAGACGAACCGGAGGTGGGCGCCCGCGGGGTCGCCACGCTCGCGATGGCAGCGATCGGACTCGCGGACGACCTGCACGACGCGTCGCGCCGACTGACGCCGTCGACGACGACCTTCTCGCCGGACGCCGCCCGCACCGCGCTGTACGACGACGCGTATGCGCTCTTCCTCGCGACGCGCGATGCCCTGCGCCCGCACTGGGGCGGACTCCGCCGCCTGCGCGACAGCGCCGAGCAGCATCCCGCCCCCGAATCCCCGGCTCACTGACCACCACCTGAAAGAAGACACATGACTGAAACGTCCCGCCCGAAGGTGCTCATCACCGCTCCGTTCGATGCCGGCATCGCCGATTCCCTCGCCGACGCGTTCGACGTCACTCTGGTCGACCCGACCATGGACGGCGGATCCCTCGCCGACCGCGGCGTCGACGACGCGCTCGCTGCGGCGGATGTCGTGATCGCCGAGCTCGACGTGGTCGACGAGAGCGCGCTCGCGAAGGCGCCCGACCTCAAGGCCGTCGTCTCTTGCCGCGCCAAACCGGCGAACGTCGACCTCGACGCCTGCACGGTTCGGGGTATCCCGGTGTTCACGACCCCGGGTCGCAACGCCGAGGTCACGGCCGACCTGAGCTTCGCCCTGCTGCTGGCCACCGTGCGCAAGGTGAGCCAATCGGAGCGCTGGCTGCGGGCCGGCAACTGGACCGAGGACGACGTGTTCGAGCCCTACGAGGTCTTCCGCTCGATCGGGCTCGGCGGCCGCACGCTCGGCATCCTCGGCGGCGGGGCGATCGGCCGCCGGATGGTCACCCGTGCCCGCGGATTCGGTATGACCGTCAAGGTGTACGACCCGTTCCTCGCCCCCGATGCGTTCGGAGACGAGGCCAGCGTCGTGCCCCTCGACGAGGTGCTCTCGACCTCCGACATCGTCACCGTGCACGTGCCCCTGATGCCCGAGACCGAGGGACTTCTCGGTGAGCGCGAGCTCGCCCTCCTCCGCCCGGACGCCTATCTGATCAACGCCGGCCGTGCGGCGATCATCGACGAGCAGGCGCTGATGGCCGTCCTGCGCGACGGCCGGATCGCCGGTGCCGGCTTCGACGTCTACTACCAGGAGCCGCTCCCGCAGGACCACGAGCTCTTCACCTTCGACAACGTCACGCTGACGCCGCACATCGCGGGCGCCTCGGATGACGTCATCGTCGAGCACTCGCGCATCGCTGCGGCGGCGCTGCGGGGGTGGCTGAGCGGGCAGCGCGTTCCCGGAACCGCGAACGAGAAGGCGCTCGCCGCGGTCGTCTGAGCGTCTAAGCGTCTGAGCGTCTGAGCGTCTGAGCGTCTGAGCGTCTGGGCGCGGGGAGCGGACCGTGCGTCGCACGGTCCGCTCCTCAGCGCCTCAGTCGAGCAGCGCCGTGACGGTGTTCGAGTCGGTCACGAGCATGTTCACCATGCCGCTCGAGAGGGCGGTGCGCACGGCGTCGAGCTTCGCCGCGCCCGCCGCGATCGCGAGGCGGTGCGGGATGGCGCGCAGCTGATCCAGGTCGAGTCCGACGACGCGGGAGTCGAGCTCGCCGCGGACCGGTGCTCCGTTCGCATCGAAGAAGCGCCCGCCGATGTCGCCGATCGCTCCGGCTTCGAGAAGCGCGGCTCGTTCGCGCTCGCTCAGCGATCCGAAGAGCAGTCCGCGGCTGTCGTGGGTGCTGCCGATTCCCGCGATCAGGGTGCTGGCCTCTGCCGCTCGTGCGAGCACCTCGCGCACCCCGGGGTCGGCGTAGGCACTCTCCGCGGCCTGCGGCGTCGCGGCGACGAGAGGTGCGGGGAGGTGGAAGGCCGATCCGTCGGTGCGGCGTGCCAGCGCGAGGGTGAGCTCGTGCGGGTTGGCACCGTTCGCGAGACCACTGCTCGATCCGGTGAGGGGCACGAAGCGGGCGCCGAGCGGTCGGGCGGGGAAGGCGTCGACCACGGCGGCGACCGCCGTGGAGAGGCCCATGGCGACCGTGGTGTCCTTGTCGATGACACTCGCGAGCGCCTCCGCGCCGACCGTCGCCATCGCGCGGGAGGCCTTCGCCGGATCGTCCACACTCGGGGCGATCCAGGCCTGGCGCAGTCCGTAGCGGCTGAGCAGCGCCTGCTCCTCGGCGGCGAACAGCGACTCCTCCACGTGCACGATGATCTCGACCATGCCGCTGTCGCGGGCCTCGGCGAGCAGTCTCGTCACGCGGACGCGGGACAGGCCGAGTGCGTCGGCGATCTCCTGGTGCGTGAGCCCCAGTTCGTAGTACATGCGCGCCACGCGACCCATCAGCATGCTGAACATCCTCCCACGCCGACTCCTCCGGTCCTGCTTGACAATTCCGCGACACGTGCCCAAGATGTCCATGGGCATTCGTTCACGATGCTGAACAAATGTACACCACATCCCGAAATCTCTACGCGCTCAACGAGGAGACACCCATGGTCACCCCCGCATCACCTCCCGCCGAGGGCCGCTTCGCGCGCCTCCTCAGCTCTCAGGGCATCTCGCGGCCCATCGCCTGGGGCTTCGTCGCCCTGACGATCTTCATGATCGGCGACGGCATCGAGGCCGGCTTCCTCTCGCCGTACCTCGACGAGCGCGGCTTCGACGGCAGCCAGATCGCCCTGCTCTGGTCGGTCTACGGCATCGTCGTCGCCGTGGCCGCCTGGCTGAGCGGCGCGCTGGCCGAAGCCTGGGGGCCCAAGCGCGTCATGATGCTCGGCTTCGGCATCTGGGTCGTCTTCGAGGTGCTCTTCCTCGTGTTCGGCGTCATGGCCGGCAACTTCGAGATCATGCTCCTCGCCTTCGGAATCCGCGGGCTCGGATACCCGATGTTCGCCTACGGGTTCCTGGTCTGGGTCACGATCGACACCGATGAGCACGTGATGGGCCGCGCCGTCGGCTGGTACTGGTTCTTCTCCACGCTCGGACTCGGCGTCCTGAGCTCGTACTTCGCCGGAGCCGTCATCCCGATCATCGGCGAGCTGGCCACGCTGTGGATGGCGCTGGCCTTCGTCGTCGTCGGCGGAGTGATGGTGCTCGTACTGCTGCGCAACCCCGTGACCAAGAAGGTCACCGTGGCCAGCAGCGTCAAGGGCGTCGTCAGCTCCCTCACCATCGTCGCGACCAACCCGAAGGTGGGCGTCGGCGGCGTGGTCCGCATCATCAACACGCTCTCCTTCTATGCGTTCGTCGTGTTCCTCACGACCTACATGGTCCGCGACGTCGGCTTCGACCTCGCCCAGTGGCAGATCATCTGGGGCACGATGCTCGCCGCGAACGTGGCCGCGAACCTGCTCTCCGGCTACCTCGCCGACTGGATCGGGCGCGTCAACGTGGTCGCCTGGGCCGGTGGCATCGGATGCTTCGTCACGGTTCTCGCGCTGTTCTACGTCCCCACCCTCATCGGGCCGAACTTCTGGATCACGATCTCGATCGCCTTCGTCTACGGTCTCGCGCTGGGCATGTTCGTGCCGTTGTCGGCGATCGTCCCGCTGCTCGCCCCGAAGAACAAGGCCGCCGCGGTCGCCATCCTGAACCTCGGCGCCGGCCTCAGCCAGTTCATCGGGCCGGTCATCGCCGGCCTCGCCGCACCCGTCGGCGTCGAGGGCACGGTCTGGATCATCGCCTCGCTCTACCTCGTCGGTTTCGGCCTGACGTTCCTGCTGAAGACGCCCAAGGATGCGGACGACGCGGTCTCGGCGAGCCCCGCCCCGACCGCCGTCACCGCCTGAATCCCCCACCCTGACAAGGAGTCACCCATGACCACGCGTGTGGAATCACTCATCGAAGAACTCTCGGCCGTCGGCGTCGACATCGTCGCCCGCGGGCTTGCCCTCGCCTCCGGAGGCAACATCTCGGCGCGCATCGATGAGGACACCTTCGTGGTCACGGGCTCCGGCACCTGGCTCGACAGGCTCACGCCCGAGGACTTCTCGGTCATGAGCCTGTCGGGCGAGGTCGTCAGCGGCTCGCCGAGCCCGTCGAGCGAGTGGAAGCTGCACCAGCGCAGCTACGAGACACGAGCCGACGTCAACGCCGTGGTGCACGTGCACCCGCAGCACGCCGTGCTCCTCAACGCCCTCGGTCACGATGTGCGTCTGATCACCCTCGACCACGCGTACTACGTGCGCTCGGTCGGGACCACTCCGTACTACCCGAACGGATCGGACGAACTCGCCGACTCCGCCGCCGAGCAGGCCGCGCATCACGACTGCATCATCATGGGCCACCACGGCTGCTCCGCCCTCGGCGACTCCGTGAGCATGGCCTTCCGCCGCGCACTCAACCTCGAGGAGGCGGCCACCGCGACCTACCGCGCGCTGCTCCTCGGCGACACCGAGTCCGCCTTCCCCGCCGAGGCGCTCGCCGCCCTGCACCACGCCTGAACAGGAGCCGCGATGACGACCGTCCCCACGCACATCAGCATCGATCCCGATATCAGCGAGGCGACGAAGCGCTTCCTCGCCCAGCCTCCCCGCCTGCTCATCGACGGGGAGCTCGTCGAGGCGCACTCCGGACGCACCATCGACATCGTCGACCCGGGCACCGGTGCCGTCATCGCTCGCTCGGCCGCCGCCGACGCCGTGGACGCCGACCGTGCGGTGCAGGCTGCGCGTCGCGCCTTCGCCCCGGACGCCCCCTGGCGGAAGATGAGCGCGCTCGATCGCGGACGGATCATCCTGCGTCTCGCCCGGCTGCTCGAGGAGCGGGCCGACGAGTTCGTGGAGCTCGAGGTGCTCGACGGCGGCAAGCTCAAGAGTGCCGCGGCGAGCGTCGACCTGCCGCTCGCGATCAACCACTTCGAGTACTTCGGCGGCTGGCCGTCGAAGATCGAGGGCAACACGATCCCCGTGTCCGTGACGGACGCGATGGTGCGCACCGAGCGGGTCCCGGTCGGGGTCGTTGCCCAGATCGTGCCCTGGAACTACCCGCTGCTCATGGGCGTGTGGAAGATCGCTCCCGCGCTCGCCGCCGGCTGCACCATCGTCATGAAGCCCGCCGAGAACACCCCGCTCTCCCTGCTGCGTCTCGGCCAGCTCGCCCTCGAAGCCGGTATGCCCAAGGGCGTCCTCAACATCCTCACCGGATACGGCGCCGAGGCCGGCGAGGCGCTGGTCGACCACCCCGACGTCGACAAGGTCGCCTTCACCGGATCGACGGCTGTGGGCACGCGCATCGCCCAGCGTGCCGCGCCGATGGTGAAGCGGGTCACGCTGGAGCTCGGCGGCAAGAGCCCCAACATCATCTTCGACGACAGCCCGGTCGAAGAGGCGGCGGCCGCCGCGGCCAGCGCGATCTTCTTCAACGCCGGTCAGGCCTGCGCCGCGGGCTCGCGGCTGTACGTGCAGAAGCGCTCGTACGACGACGTGGTCGGTCGGCTCGCCGACATCGCCTCGTCGATGACGGTCGGCCACGGCTTCGATCCGTCGGCGCAGATCGGACCGGTCATCTCCACCCGCCAGCACGAGCGCGTGCTCGGCTACATCGACGGCGCTCAGGAGCAGGGGGCGACGGTCGCCGCGGGAGGATCCGCCTTCCCCGACGCCGCGATCCCCGGGGGCTACTACATCCGTCCCACCGTGCTGACCGACGTGGATGACACCTTCACCGCCGTGCGTGAAGAGATCTTCGGCCCCGTCGTGGTGGCGCAGCCCTTCGACGACATCGACGAGATCGCGCGCCGGGCGAACGACTCGCCCTACGGCCTCGCGGCGGGCATCTGGACGCGGGACATCGGCAAGGCGAATCGGCTCGCAGCGCTCCTGCAGGCGGGAACCGTCTACATCAACATGTACGGTGCGACCGATGCGGCCGCCCCCTTCGGCGGATTCAAGATGTCGGGCTACGGCAGGGACATGGGCCATGCCAACCTGGAGTCGTACCTGGAGACGCGCACGGTCTGGACCAACCTGGCCCACTGATGTCGCCGGTCACTCCCGGTGCGTGACCGAGCCCGAGTGGCGTGCCGAGTCCGGCTCGCCACTCCGGGGCTTCCCGACGAAGGGAAGTCCGAGTCCCCACGCGACGAGAGCCGCGGCGGCGAACACCGCGCCCAGGATCGAGGATCCGGCCCATCCCCACGCGCTGAAGGAGACGGTCGTCGTGACGGCGCCGACGGCAGACCCCAGCGAGTAGAAGACCATGTACCCGCCGATGGTCGTGGAGACCCGATCCGGATGCTGCGCGGTCAGGATGTGCTGGTTGCTGACGTGCACGGCCTGAACGGCGAAGTCGAGCACGACGATGCCGACGACCAGCAGCGTCAGTGACCACGGGAGCTGTGCGATCAGCACCCAGGAGGCGACGAGTGCGACGAGCGCCAGACCGGTCACGCGATTCGCCTTACCGCCGTCAGCCCAGTGGCCCGCGCGAACGGCGCCCAGAGCACCCGTCAGGCCGGCCAGGCCGAAGAGTCCGATCTGGGTCTCCGTGAGGTGCCAGGGCGCCTCCGACAGGGGCAGCGCCATCCCGCTCCAGAGCGTTCCGAACGAGGCGAAGAGGAAGAAGGCGATCACGCCCCGGCTGAGGAAGGCGGGTTCGGTGAGCAGCCGACCGATGCCGCCGACGAGGACGCTGTGGTGGCGGGATGGCGGGCGCACATCGACGGGCAGCAGTCGAAGTGCTGCGGCCCCCAGCAGGAGGGAGAGCGCCGCGAGCAGGACGTAGATGCTGCGCCACCCCCAGAGATCGGCCATCATGCCGGCGATCAGCCGCGAGCCGAGGATGCCGACCACCACGCCCGACGTCACGAAGCCCAGGTTCCGTCCGCGCTCGCCGGGTTCGGACACTGCTGCGGCGTACGCCACCGTCGTCTGCACGACCACCGCGAACAGGCCGGCGAACGCCAATCCGGCGAACGCCACCCACGCGGCCGGAGAGAGTGCGACCGCGAGCATCCCGATGCCCACCAGGCCGAGATGGAGAGGAATCAGGCGTCGCCTGTCGAAGCGGTCGCCCAGCGGCACGAGCAGGACGAGGCCGATGAGGTAACCCAGCTGCCCCGCCGACACCAGCCAGCCGAGCGCATCGGTCGGCACCTGAAGGCTCTTCCCGATCTCGCCGAGCACGGGCTGCGCGGCATAGACCGTCGCGACCGCGACGGCGCAGATGGCGGCCAGCAGTGTCTTCATCCGGAGATTCACATAGTTCCTTTGGTTGCAAATTGCTACCAAAGTGACGGTAGGGCATAATGGTTGCAGATTGCAACTCTTGGAGATCTCATGAGCGATGCCCCCGATCGTCCGCAGTGGACCGATCCGACTTGTCCCGTCGCGCGCACCGTCGACCTCGTCGGCGACCGCTGGAGCATGCTGATCATCCGCGACGCGATGGACGGCGCCCGCACGTTCACCGACTTCCAGAAGCGCACGGGCATCGCCCGCAACATGCTCGCCGACAGGCTCCGCCGCCTCGCCGCGTACGGGCTCATCGAGCAGGTCGATGCTCCCCCGGCCAAGCGCAAGCACTACGAGCTCACCCCGGCCGGCGAAGAGTTCTTCCCGGTGATCCTCGCCCTGCGGGGCTGGGGAGAGAATCATGCCTTCGCTGCCGGGGAAGCTCATTCGACTCTCGTCGATGCTGCGGGTGAGCGGGTGGTCGCATCCGCGCCCCTCGGCGCCGACGGTGCGCCGCTGACCAGTGGGAACACCCGCGTCGTGAGGTGAGTGCGTCCTGACTTCGCGAGGGAGTCAGCCCGGTGGGCCCTCGGTCCGGGCTTTAGGGCGATACTCTGCGGTTTCTGACAGGGTGGAACGTAGGCCCTGCCCCTGGACGATGAAGCGGTGAACGATGAGTGGACCTGATTCCCCGGTGATCGGGGTCGAAGATGCACCGTCGCGGTGGTCGCCGTGGTGGCTGGCATCCGGAGCGCTGTTCATCGCCTCGGCACTGCTGGCCGCGTTCCGCAGCCTTCCCGGCTCGGGCGACGTGAATGCTCTCGTCGGGGTCTCGACCGCGGCAACACTGGCCTTCAGTCTCGCGCTCGTCGCCGCCGGCATCGGAGCTGTGCGCCACGACCACACCCTCCGCCTGCCGAGGGTCGCGATCATCTCGCTCTTCCTCCTCGCGGTCTGGCTTCCTGTGGCTCTACCGGTGCTGACCGCTTCATTCGGCATCACCTCGGCGGCACCGCTTTATCTGAACGCCCTCGTCAAGTTGGGGTTGAGCGGTGCGATCGTCGCCGGCGTCCTCCGCAGTGTGCTGCCGAGCCCCTGGAGGCTCATCCCTGCGATCGCGCTCGCCGTCGTCGTCCTCGGGTCACTGCTCGAGGTCGCCTTCATGTCCGGCAGTGTGACCGACCAAGGCGCGATGATCCTCGTCTCGAACGTGCTGACCCTGGTGCGCATCCTCGCCACCGGAGCGCTGGGCGCCGTGGCGCTCCGTGCCGCCAGGTCGCGGGCCGGTTCTGTGGTCGTGTTCGGGGGATGACCGGAGTCCCCACGGCCTTCCCCTCAGGCGACGGTGAGGTACCCGCTAGAGGAGTCGTCCTCGACGAGGGCGTAGGACAGTACGCCGTCTGCGTGCGTACGCGCTCGTCGCCATACTCGCTCATGCGCGTCGTCGGCGTAGTCGAGCACGATCCACTCGGGCGTCTCGGGATCACGTCGTCCGACGATGTAGGAGACGCTGCCGAGGCCGGTCGAGCCGAGATGGGCGATGAACTGGTCGGCTCCCGGGTTCTTCGGCGGCGTACGGCACAGGTCCGTCGAGCGGATATGCAGGGTCAGGTCGGCCTGCCCCGGCCGGACCTTCACGCGGCACCCCCGGCACGGGCGCCCAGCTCGGCGAGATCGCGGAGATCGTGTGCGTCGAGGTAGGCGCGGATCACATCGTGCACGAGACGGATCTGCGACTCGTTCCCCATGGCGGCCTGCATGGCGCCCATCGTGGGCGTCGGCTTTCCGTTCACGCGTTCGAGCGCCTCCCAGACGATGTCTTCGCGTGAGCCACGGCCCATCGAGTGCGGCATCGAGCTGAACACCGGGCTCGGTTTCCAGCCGGTTCGGGTCTCTTCCATCAGCGTTTCCTCTCGTCTCGCCGGACGCTGTCGAATGCGGGTGCACTCGGTCTCGTGCGCGGGCACGCCGAATAGCCCTGGGGTGAAGTGCCCCCGATGGACGGCGCGCGGTCCTGCGGCCAGGGGCCTTCCCGAAGACCGTCGGATGTCGACGCAGGAAGGACGATCTGGCCGTCCGGTTCCCTCTGACCGTATCACGTTATTTTGAGTCATTCAAAATAACAGAGACACTGAAATGCGAAAGGCCCGATCCGCTGCGGATCGGGCCCGGTCATCCCCTGCGCGTCAGCCGCGCGGAGTGTCGTTCCAAGACCAGATGTCGTCGCCGCGCAGTACCGCATCGGCGCCGCCGTCGCAGTAGATGGTCTGGCCGGCCATGTGGGTGTTGGCAGGGCTCGTCAACCACACCAGTAGCTCGGCGATAGAGGATGCCGGCTGGTGGTAGTTGAGCGGCATCGGCACCGCGGCGTCGACCTGCGCCAGGCCCTCCGGGTTTCCGAGCAGTCCTGCCGTCATCGGCGTGGTGACCGTGCCGGGAGCAACCGCATTGAGGGGGATGCCGGCGCCGGCCCAGGCCGCGGACACCGACTCGCGCCGGACCCAGCGCGAGAGAGCACGCTTGCTCGACGAGTAGTTCAGGAATCCGGCCTCCGGGGTGGTCGCGAGCTGGTCGCCGATCGACAGTGCCAGCGTCTCGTCGCCGCTCAGCGCGGCGTCGACGAGTTCGGCCGACACCGGCTGCAGGGAGGCCATGGACGAGACCACGGCGGCGCGGGGCTGGTCCGCCAGGCTCAACGTCGGTTGAAGCGCTTCCAGGAACTCGGTCACGCCGAAGTAGTTGATGGCCATCGTCTTCGAGACCGGCGCGGCGATGCCGGCACACGCGATCACCGCGTCGATCATGCCGCCGGCGGCCGTGATGGCCGCATCCGCCGCCGCCCTGCGGCCATCGGGGGTCGACAGGTCGCCTTCGACCTCGGTGCCGGCGAGGTCGACGCCGATCACGGTGTGGCCCTGCTTGCGCAGCAGCTCGGTGGTGGCTGCACCGATGCCGGAGGCGGCGCCGGTGACGATGTACGTGCGTGTCATGTTTCCTCCTGGGGGATGGCGACGTCGGTGGAGACGTCGTGAGACGGCTGCATGCTCGTGCGGGACAGGGCGACGACGAAGCGCGAGAGCTGCGACTGGAACTGCTCGACCTCACGCGGATCCCAGCCGGCCAGTGCGTCGTCGACCATGCGATGCCCGGCGGCGACGAGGCGTGCGTAGGCCTGCGTTCCGGCATCGGTCAGTCGCACCTCGACCGTGCGTCCGGAGCGTACCCGGTCGACGATGCCCTGCAGCTCCAGGCGGGAGACCAGTTTCGACGCGGTCGGGCGCGATATCGATCCATGCTCGGCGAGCTGCCCGAAACCCATCGCCCCGCCGTTGAGGCCGATCAGATAGACGGCGCGGATGCCGGTGGGGTCGAGCGCGACGCCGACGCCTTCCGCCACCGAGGCCTGGAGGCCGCTCTCGGTCCACTCGGAGACGACCCGGACGAGCGCGACATGGATGCCTGCGACACCGTCTGCGACCGTCATGCCGTCAGTCTACGCCTTTAGTTGCCTGAGGCAACTGTTTCTCGCGTCACGGTTCGCCGCCACGGAGCGTGAACATCGCGATCCCCCATGCCCGCAGGCATCCGAACCGTCAGCTGAACAGGACGATCACGTAGACCGCGAACGTCACCAGGTGCGCTGCTCCGTGCATGGCCGTGACCCGCTTCGCCGCGAACGTCGTGACGGAGAGCAGCAGCGTGACCCCGAGCATGAGCAGGTTCGCCGGAGACTCCGCCAGGACGACCGTCTGACCGGTGAGCATCCCGATGATCAGGACTGCAGGAATCGTCAGGCCGACGGTGGAGACCAGCGCTCCGAGGCCGAGGTTGTTCACGCGCTGGGCTTCGCCACCGAGAGCGGCGCGCACCGCGGTGATCGACTCCGGCAGGAACACGATTCCCGCGATGACCACGCCGGCGAGGGCGACCGGAGCGCCGAGGCGGCCCAGTCCGTCGTCGAGCAGCGCCGCCATGTCGTGCGACAGGAGCACGATGGGGATGACGGTGACCACCAGCAGCGCGAGGCGGACGAGGACCTCCGTGCGGTGCTCGGCCAGCACCTGCCGGATCCCGCCGGTGTCCTCCGACTTGTCCTGATGCTGCGCGGTCTGCCGCAGTCGCGGGTCGACCTCGGTGAAGTCGCTCGCCTGTGCGCCCATCTGCCGGTAGAGGAAGAACGCGTAGAGCACGAGGGTGAGCACGATGATGGGGATCTCCTGCCCCGTCGTGTACGAACCGTCCGTCCCGATGAGCGCAGGGAGTCCGAACGCGAGGGCGACCAGCACCACCAGCATCGACAGGTAGGCCGAGGTGCCGGTGCGGTTGTGGGCCATGCCGCGGTGGCGGAGCCCGCCGAGGAGGAGCGCCAGACCGATGACGAGGTTCATGATGATCATCGCGACGGCCATCACCGAGTCGCGGGCGATGGTCGCATGCTCGCCCGGTCCGAGCATGACGGCCGAGATCAGGATGACCTCGATCAGCACGATCGAGAGCGTCAGGACGAGGGAGCCGTAGGGGTCGCCGAGTCGATGTGCGAGGGCCTCGGCCTGCTTCACCACGCCGAATGCGCAGACGAGGATCACCGCGATGATCGCCGCAAGGGCGATCACGAGGACCGGACCGGGCACGGGCGGCGCCAGCACCGGGTGGAGGAGGAGGAGAGCCGCGAAAGCGCCCCATCCGAGTGCGACGCGGACGATGTCCGTCGGTCCGATCAACTGCTTAAGCTCCGTGCGTGACATCGCCGGACTCCTTCGAGGTGGGGCCGTCCCCGACTGATGACCACGACCGGGTCGTCCCGTTCGCAGCGTTGTGTCAACGCATTTCTCGCCGTCATAGCCTAGCAAAAATTTCCCGGTCAGGGGGAAATTTGACTTCCCTGGAAGGCTGGCTATGGTCGGAGGTTACGCCAGCCACCGAAGGGGAAGCGAGTAACCATGTCCGGAAAGTCCATCCAGGGTCGCGACAGCAAGAAGACGCCGCAGCTATCGCTCAAGGAGAAGCGCGCTGCGAAGCGGGAGAAGAACGCACCAGCCGAGTTCATCAAGCCGCGTAAGGGCGCCAAGGGCTGATCGGATTCGACCACGGCGGATGCATCCTCGTGTGGGCGGTGATGCATCCGCCGACTCCGTCCCTCACCGGAAGACGCGGGTGATGCCGCTCTCGATCTGGGTGAGCTGGATGTAGACGAGGAGCCGGAGGATCGGCCCCAGCAGTGCGCGGCGGACGCGACGGAGGGCCCGGCGGCGGCGCGGGACGGTCTCCCATGTGAGCGTCACCCGAAGTTGCATTCCGCCTGCGGCATGTTCGAGCGCGAAGGCCACCACTCGCGGGACCCCGTTGTCGGAGTCCGGATACGTGAAGCGCCAGGTGACGAACGCCCGGTCCTCGGACCGATCGAGGTGGACCAGCTGTCGCCGGACGGGATCCTTGACGGGAATCGGCTTGCCGTCACGAGCGGTGGTCCTCGTCCTCGCCTCCCAGGGGCCCGTGGGTGCTGCGGGCGCGTCGACCTCGTCGACCACATGGTCCCACTCGGGGATACGGGTCGCCGACGACAGCAGTTCCCACACGTCGTCGACTGACGCGGGCACGAAGACCGCACGCGTGCCGGAGAAGGTGTTCTCGGTGAATGTCGGGCGCCGCGAGAGGCCGAATCGCCGCGCGTCGTCGAGGCGGGTCCGCAGCGCATCCGGGTCGAGGTCGAGTCGTCGCAGGATCGCCTCGATGAGACCGCTCGGCTCGTCCACGAGCGCACGCAGCACCGCTGCGGAGTCACCCCGGCGACCTCCACTCGACGCCTCTTTCCACACCGCGATCGCCCGTTCGGTCCATTCGTAGCCCGAGGTCTCGTGGAACACGATGCGACCGGTGCTGTCCGTGTCGGAGGCGATGCCCACGAGGTCGAGCTGAGCCGCGTGCTGGGCAGTCACGGCCGCACGCGCCGCGTTCAGGCCCGCGCCCATGCTTCGCAGGATCTGCCCACCGGTGTCGGGGTCGATCGTCAGGGCGAGCAGGAGGTGATCGATGTCGGCATCACGCACGCCGAAGCGGGAGGCTTCCTCCATCGCGGCCAGTGACAGCGCGTGCATGGTGGCGGCGGCGTCGATCAACCGGCTCATGAGTTCCTCCGGGGGACGACGATGGTCGGATCGATCCGCTTCGAGTGCTTCTTGTGCACAGCCTGCCTGGTCACGCCCAGTGCATCGGCGATGGCCTGCCAGCTCATGCCGGAGCGCAATCCGGCTTCGACCTGGCGCAGTTCGAGGGCGTCGGCGAGGGTGCGCAGGGAGGCGACCGCCCGCAGTCCCGCACGGGGGTCTGTCGTGTCCGCGGCGATCTGTGCGACATCGAGGGATTCCATGTCTGTCAACCTACGTTGCTCGCGGTCGCCGTGTCAACCTGGGTTGCTTCGCCGGGATCGCTGCGGGACCCCTCAGACGGTCGACGGATGCAGCACGACCTTGATGCAGCCGTCCTCCTTCTTCTGGAACGTGCGATAGAGGTCGGGCGCATCGTCGAGCGGTGCGTGATGGGTGGTCAGGTCCATGACGCCCAGCGGATCGGCGGCATCCTCCACGAGGGGCAGCAGGTCGTCGACCCAGTTCTTCACGTTGCACTGCCCCATGCGCAGGGTGATCTGCTTGTCGAAGAGGGTCTTCATGGGCATGATGTCGGCGTCCCCCGCGTACACACCGCTCAGCGACACGGTTCCGCCCCGGCGCACGACATCGATCGAGGCGTAGACGGCGGCGAGCCGGTCGACCCCGGCCTTGTCGAACACCTGGCGCGCGGCCGGGTCGGGAAGCAGCCCGACCGCCTTCTGCAGGAACTCGACTCCCGAGTTGCCGTGCGCCTCGAGTCCCACGGCATCCACCACCGAATCGGCGCCGCGCCCCTCGGTCAGATCCCGCAGCTCCTCGACGACGGTGTCGGTCAGGTCGAACGTCTCGATGCCGTGGCGCTCGGCCATCGCCCGCCGCTCCGGCACCGGATCGACCGCGAGCACTCGATACCCGCGATGCCGTCCGATGCGCGAGACGAACTGCCCGACCGGTCCGAGGCCCATCACGGCGAGCGTCCCGCCCTCCGGAACCTGCGCGTACTCGACGCCCTGCCAGGCCGTGGGGAGGATGTCGCTGAGGAAGAGGTAGCGCTCGTCGGGCAGGTCCGGCGCCACCGGGATGTGGTTGTAGTCGGCGAGTGGCACCCGCAGATACTCGGCCTGTCCGCCCGGAACCTGGCCGTAGAGCTTCGTGTACCCGAACAGCGCCGCCCCGCTGCCGTACTCCCGCACCTGCGTGGTCTCGCACTGGGACTGCAGTCCGCGCCGGCAGAGGAAGCACTCGCCGCACGAGATGTTGAACGGGATCACCACGCGGTCGCCGACCGACAGCTTCGTGACGCCCGCACCGACCTCGACGACGACTCCCATCGGCTCATGGCCCAGGATGTCTCCGCGATCGAGGAACGGCCCGAGCAACTCGTACAGGTGCAGATCCGATCCGCAGATCGCGGAGGAGGTGACACGGATGATGGCGTCCGTGGGTTCTTGGATGACCGGATCGGCGACCTCCTCGACGGTCACGTTGCGCTTGCCCTGCCAGGTGAGTGCCTTCATGGTGTCCTCCGATCATCGGTCCGTGTCGGCCCACGTTCGTCGAGGGATGCGGCACAGCCAACCGGGTTGACAGACGTGCAGCCGCCCGTGTCAAGCGTCTTCTGCGGTCGTCTCCGGGCGTGCAGGATGATCGCGGACGGAGGAATCATGGCGACGAACACTCGTGACCTGACCTGCACCACGGAAGATGTGTTCCGCGTGCTTGCGAACGGCTGGCTGTATCCCGGATGGGTGGTCGGAGCCTCGCGCATGCGCGATGTCGACGCCTCCTGGCCCGAGGTCGGCGCGCAGCTGCATCATTCCTTCGGTGTGTGGCCGGCGCTGCTCGACGACAGGACCGAGGTGCAGGAGTGGGATGCGCCGCACCGGATGGTGCTCACCGCGCGCGGCTGGCCGATGGGCGAGGCCAAGGTCACGCTGCGCGCGCGCACGACGGCGTCGGGCTGTCAGGTGCGCATCGACGAGGAGCCCGTGAAGGGGCCGGCCACCCTCATCCCCCGGTTCCTCACCACGCCGATGCTGCGCTGGCGCAACGCCGAGACGCTGCACCGGCTCGCCTATCTCGCCGAGGGTCGAGCGGGAGGCGACGACAGGAACGCGGGCGGGATCACTCCCCCGAGTTCTTCTTGAACTGCCGCTCCCAGTCGCGCAGCTCGGAGCGCCCGATGAGCGAGTCGAGCGACACCTGGAACAGCAGTCCCTTGCGGGCATTGACCTGCTTGATGTTGTCGACGATCTGCGTCGTCACCGCCGCCAATGCCTCGCGCACCTCGGCGATCCGTTCCTCCGGAGCATCCCACAGGTCAGGCCGGGTGAGCAGGTCGAGCAGATAGTCAGGCTCCAGCGCGGCGACGAGACGGGCGAGTTTGTCGGAGTACTCCGCCTCGGCCAGAGCGACCTGACCGGTCTCCGCCTTGGCGTCGAGTCGCACGAAGAGCTGCTCGACGTGCGAGGCGAGCGCGTCGATGCCCGCGGCCGTCTCCGCGGCCACCGGGCTGTTCGACAGGTTCGCGTAGTCGACCCGCAACTCGCGCAGCCGGTTCACCCGCAGGCGGATGCCGGGAGGAACCGGATCCGCCGCGGTCTTCGGCGTGCGTCGGCGACGGGCGAGCAGTCCGATCGCCGTGCCGCCGGCCGCGAGCAGGACGGCGCCGCTGATCACGACGGGCAGCAACCAGTCCGCTCCTCCACCGGTGCCGCTCGCACCCGGAGAGGAGGGGGTCTCTTCGACGATCTGCTGCACGGTCTCGACGAGCGCGGTCTGGGTGTCGCCCGCCGCTGCCTCGTTCTCGTTGGCGATCCGCAGCGCCTCTGTGCTTTCGATGGCTGTCGACGCGGCTTGGAGGTCGTCCCCGATGGCGAGCACCACGGTCTTCTGCGGGGCCTCCTTGGTGATCCGGTTGAGCAGTTCGAGGTCGAATGCCGCGCCGAGATCGGCATCCGTCGGCAGCACCACGACCGCGATCGAGCCGTCAGCGGGAAGGACATCGGTGAGCGCGGCGGTCAGAGAGTCCCCGCCCTTCACCTCGGGGGCCACGTAGACGTTCCCCGATTGCAGAGCGCCGGCGACAGTGTCGGTGACCCCGCTCAGGTCGGATGCCGCGACGATGATCATGCCCACCTCAGAAGTTGTTGATCACGGAGGCGAAGACGAGGTCGATGCGCTCGGCGTCCGACGCGTCGAACATCTGGCCCCCGGTGGCATCGGCGATCCGCTGCAGCACCGAGGTGTCAGCCGCCGCGCTGTAGGCGATCGGGAAGATCCGCACCGGGGCGTCGGTGCCGCCCTCCTTCGTGCTCTTGCCGATCTTCGCGATCAGCGAGTCGAGTGAAGTCGTCGAGTCCGTGTCCTCACCGTCCGAGAGCACCACGATCGCGTTGATCCGTCCGGGCTCTGCCCGCTCGCTCATGGCCTCGTACGCGGTGAGCACCGCGTCGTACAGCGGTGTGCCGTTGCGCTCGGCGTAACGGAGGTCGTCGAGGGAGGAGTCGAGCTTCTCGCCGTCGGCCCCCAGAGGCGTGACCCCGCGAAGCACCTGGATGCTCTCGCCCTCGTCGGAGGAGACGCCGGTGGTGAACGCCCAGACGCCGACCTCGTCGGTGGAGCGGAAATGGTCGAGCGTCGACTGTGCGCCCTGGATCGCCCCGTCGAGCCGGGAGCGTCCGTCGCCGATCGGCTCGTCCATCGAGCCGGAGATGTCGATGAGCTCGAGCACGGATGAGGGCTTGCGAACCTGCGTCCACTGGTCGATCGCGGTGGAGATCACGTCGACCTCGGGCTTCGGCAGCGTCACGGTGGGCTGTGCGGGATCGACACCGAAGTTCGCGGTGAACAGGTCGCCCAGCGGGACCGATTCGTCGAGCGGACGGAAACCGTACTCGGGAAGGATCGTCTGCGCGGCCTCGGTCTGCAGGAACGCGGCGAAGGCCTCACCCGCCGTGCGCTGCTCCGGCGTCACCCAGTCGGCACCGAGCACGGTGACGGGGTTGTCCGACCACATCGAACCGCCCTCCGGGTACACGGCGACCAGCTTGGTCTTCGGCGGGACCAGGGTCTCTCCCGGCTGCACGGTGTGCGAGTCGGGGTTGCCCTTGTTGTAGTTGAGCAGCGAGGTCTCCTCGAGTGCGACCGCCGACACGTAGGCCGAGCCGTTGGCGCCGTTCTGCGTCTCGTCGTACAGCGTCGACAGCACGTTGCCCGTGGTGTCGCCGTAGTGGATCACGCACTCCTCGAACACGCGGGAGAAGTCGGCTGCGGCATCCACATCCGCCGAGGTCAGCCCCTCCGCCTTGCCCGACGCCTCGTACGACTGCATCAGGATGGTCGACAGCCCGGTGGTCGAGGTGTTCGGGTTCGTCTTCGAGATCTTGAAGGCGCCCCAGATGTCCTTGCCCACGCTCCCCCAGCCGTCGGGGTCCTGGCACAGGCCCTCGAGGTCGGTGATGCTGATCGGCTTGTCCGGCCAGCCGAGCGCCTTGGCCATCGGCTCGGGCATGCCGAACACGACGGGGGTGCGGGTGAAGGATGCGGGTGTGCCGACGAGGTTCTGCGAGGCGGCCGCCGCGACACGGTCGGTCCAGACGGTGGATGCGGGCGACCACAGGGTGGGCCACAGTGCACGGTCGTCGCTCGGCCAGTCCTCGCCGGATGTCAGGTAGCGGGCGGCGTTGCCGGATGAGACGTTCGTCGGACGCACGGTGGCGCAGGTGTCGAGCTTGTCGTGCTCCGGAGAGTCCTTGAACGCGGTCGCCAGCTCGTCGAGCATGTTGACCTTCTCCGACGAGGTCGCCACGGTGATGTGCGTGCAGCCGTCGTCGGGAAAACCCTGGCTGTCGTCGGGGGTGGGCTCTTCTCCCCCACCGGTGCAGGCCGCCAGCACCAGCGCGACGATCGCCGCCGTCGCCAGGGCGGCAGGTGTTCGCCGGATGGTGGTCCTTCGTGCGGTGCGAGGGGCGCTCATGCGCCAAGGGTACCGATGTATCGGGCTCCCGATCACGCGGTTCCGGTGCGCATGAACTCCTCAGCCGCCTGCACCTGCTCCACACTCGGGCGGATGCCGGTGTAGAGCACGAACTGCTCGAGAGCCTGCAGAGTCGCGACCTCGGCCCCGGTGATCAGGGTCTTGCCTGCCGCGCGGCCTGCGATGATCAGGGGTGTCTCCGCGGGCAGCGCGACGACGTCGAAGACGACGGATGCCGCCCCGATCGCCGCCTCCGAGAACGCGAGCGTGTGCTCCTCTGCGCCACCGGCCATCCCGATCGGAGTGACATTGACGAGGATGTCCGCCGTCGCATCGCCGACTTCCGCCGCCCAGGCGAAGTCGTACAGGTCGGCGAGTGCGCGCCCGTTCGACTCGTTCCGCGCGACGATCGTGACGTCGGTGAAGCCGGCGTCGCGGAAGGCGGCTGCGGTGGCCTTGGCCATGCCGCCGGAGCCGCGAAGCAGTACGGAGGCTGCGGGATCCAGCTCGTTGCGCGTGATCAGCTGCGCGATCGCGGAGTAGTCGGTGTTGTACGCCGTGAGCACGCCCGCGTCGTTCACGATCGTGTTGACCGAATCGATCGCCGTCGCCGAGGGGTCCATCCGATCGACCAGCGCGATCACGTCCTCCTTGTACGGCATGGAGATCGCGCAGCCGCGGATGCCGAGTCCGCGCACGCCGGCGATGGCCTGCGCGAGGTTGGTCGGAGCGAAGGCCTTGTAGATCCAGTTGAGTCCGAGCGCCTCGTAGAGGTGGTTGTGGAAGCGCGTCCCGTTGTTGCTCGGCCGCGCCGACAGCGAGATGCAGAGCGTCATGTCCTTGTTGAGCAGCGTCACCGCATCAGGCTACCTCCGCGTCCTTTCGGGCACCGGGAGCAGTGCCCGACGTGGGTCGATCTCACCCGGAGGAGGTCCGTGACGGGACCGTGCGCACTCCCCTATGGTGAAGGTGCGTGCACAAGGGGATTGATCGTCTCCGTCTCTCCCCAGGAGACGGACGGCCCACCCCAGGGGCAAGACGATCCGTGCATGCGATTGGGCCCCCTCGAGTAGTTCAGTCCCCAATGGACTGCTCGAGGGGGTCGCTATCGGGTCCTGCACACCGATTTTCGGATTTGTCCCCCAAAAGGGGGACACGCGCTCCGAAAAGGAGTTAGGCTGTTCTTGACGCACCCTCCGGTCGTCTTCGGCCCTCATCGCTCCCCCCGCGGTGAGGGCCACACCATTTTCTGGGCGTCATCCGCTCGCGCGCCCCCGGGAACCCGCCGCATGACGGCCATGTGCCGCTCGTGCAACATTTGGATTACCTTCTTGCCGCGGCTATTCCCCTCGGGGTCTCCTCCACTAGCGTTAGCGGTGTCGGGGCATCCCTGCGTCGGCTTCTTCATCAGCAGAACAGGCAGTACATGAGCACCCAGGGCACGGTTAAGTGGTTCAACTCGGAGAAGGGCTTCGGCTTCATCTCCCCCGACGACGGAGGCGCTGACGTCTTCGCACATTACTCCGCCATCGAATCGTCCGGCTACCGGTCTCTCGAAGAGAACCAGCGAGTCGAGTTCGACGTGGCACAGGGCCCGAAGGGCCTGCAGGCAGAGAACATCCGCCCCGTCTGAGACGGGCGATACACAGGACTCCCCGACCGGAGCGCCATGACGGCGTCATCCGGCGGGGAGTTCTGTGCTTCTGGCGGTGTGCTCCGGTGCGCCGACACGGCGACCGCCGGATGCGCGCGGGTCGCCGGTGCCGGCGTCAGTCGATCAGGAGAGCGCGCAGTTCGGCCACGCTCGTCACGCGGAACTCCGCGTCGTCGCCCTCGTGCGCGTCGCTGAACCCCCACCCGACGAAGATCACGGGGACGCCGTTGGCCTTGCCGCCCTCGACATCGTGGTGCCGGTCGCCGATGAGTACCGGTCGTGACGTGTCGGCGCCGAGCTCGCGCAGCCGGCGCAGAGCCTCGGCGACGATGTCGGTCTTGGACGCGAGGGTCGCTTCATCGGGTGTCGCGCCGACGGTCGTCTGGAACGAGGTGCGGAGGCCGAAGTGGTCGACGAGTGCGTCGACCTGGTGCTCCGGCTTCGAGCTGGCCGTCGCCTGCGGGATGCCCGCCGCCGCCAGTTCGTGGATGAGGTCGGTGACGCCGGGGTACGTCGCCACATCGGTGGTGTAGCCGTCGGCCTTGCCGAGCGTGCGATAGAAGGTGACCGCCTCGCGGGACTCCTCGGGCGTCATCCCCGCCTGGTCCTGGAACGACTGGAACATGGGCGGCCCGATCCAGTGCACCAGTTCCTCACGCGTCGGCGCCGGATGGCCGAAATGGGTGAGGGCGACGTTCAGCCGGCGGAGGATGCCGACGGACGCATCGATGATCGTGCCGTCGACGTCCCACAGCACGCACGAATAGGGGGAGTGGGGCATGCCTCCAGCCTATGGGCCCGGCGGCGAGGGCCATTCCTCCTGCACAGCTGTGCTCCGAAAAAGCTTGCTCACACCTTATGTGAGGGCGAAATATCCTCATGTAAGGTCGCGACAAGAGCGGAGTTGCAGGTCAGAATGGGGGCATGTACGTGTCGGTAGAAGTCATCACGATGCTGGCGACAGCAGCGGCGACTCTGGTCGCGATCGTCAGCGGGTTCGGCTGGATGATCGCTCGGATGGACGCACGCTTCGAAGCGCAGGATGTGAAGCTCGAACTGCGGTTCGATCGCATCGACCGCCGCTTCGAACGGGTCGATGAACGGTTCAAGCGGATCAATGAACGGTTCGACCGGGTCGATCAGCGGCTCCGTCTCGTCGAGCTCGAGATGACCGAGGTGAAGATCGCGGTCGCGCGACTCGAGGGTCCGGCTCCGCGGCTGATGGCGGCTCGCTGATCCGTGCGGGGATCAGACGGCAGAGGCTCAGAACAGCCGGGGGATGCCCGACTCGATGCCCTTCATGTCGTCGTAGTCGAGCACCAGGCAGCGGATGCCGCGGTCCTCGGCGAGCACACGGGCCTGGGGCTTGATCTCCTGTGCCGCGAATACTCCCTGCACGGGGGAGAGGTGCGGGTCGCGGCCGAGCAGTTCGAGGTAACGGGTCAGCTGCTCGACGCCGTCGATGTCGCCGCGGCGCTTGATCTCCACCGCGATCGCGGCGCCGTCGGCATCCCGCACCAGCAGGTCGACCGGGCCGATGGCCGTCGGGTACTCGCGGCGCACCAGGGTGGCGCCCTCGGAGATGCGCTCCACCTGCTCGGCGAGCAGCCGCTGCAGGTCGGCCTCGACGCCGTCCTTCTGGAGTCCCGGATCGAGGCCCAGCTCGTGGGAGGTGTCGTGGATGATCTCGTAGATCTGCACGCGCAGTGCATCGCCCGTCTTCTTGTGGGTGACGCGCCACACCTCGACGACGCCGGCGCTCGCCTCCTCCTCGCCCGGTTCCTCGCTCGACAGCGAGCAGGGCGGGCTCATCCAGTTCAGCGGCTTGTAACTTCCGCCGTCGGAGTGCACGAGCAGACTCCCGTCTCCCTTGTGCACGAGCAGACGCGTGGCGAGCGGGAGATGGGCATTGAGCCGACCGGTGTAGTCGACCGAGCAGCGGGCGATGACGAGACGCACCCGTCGAGCCTACTTCGTCGGAGTCCTGTTGTTCGCCGCCTCGGGGTGCGTGGCGATCAGTTGCCGAGGAACCCGCCGAGCGCCTCGAAGATTCCGAGCTCGGTGGCCGCGGAGCGGGCGATGAGGAACCCGATGATGCCGATGATCCAGGCGGTGTTCTCCGCGCCCGTGCGCTCCATCCAGGCGGCGAAGCGTTCGAGCGGGCGCTGAACGAGGGGAGCGGCGACGATGCGCAGGACGAGCAGGACGATCGCCGGCAGGATCATCAGGGCGCAGTATCCCGCGAGTGACAGCACACGCAGCGGGGTGTCGACCGCGGCATCCGCAAGCATCGTCATCGCGACGATGTACGGCAGCATCGTGGCGACCTCCACCACCCCGGCGGCGATCGCGACGGCCATGACGGCGGCGCCACGGGTACGCGGATCGAGCAGGCGCTCACGCCAGCGTGTGATGCGGCCGGGGCGAGGAGCCGCCGTCGCTTCGGCCTGGTCTGCGGCAGGGGAGGGCGGAGGTGGTGTCAGCGTCGCCGGAGCAGGGGTGTCGCGCCCGGGCATCCCTGTCCATGGAGAGACCTGGGGCGCAGCCGCGACGGACGGAGTCCCCGCCCCCACGGGAGTTTCCTTCGACTGCTTGTCGCCGGTCGGCATCACGAACGCGGTGATGAGGAGTGCGGCTCCGACGAGGAGTCGGACGACCAGGCCGGTCGGTGAGGCGAGGAAGTCCGAGGCCACGTCGACGAGGTTCACCAGCCCCCACAGGAAGAGGAGGCCGACGACGAGGTAGAACGCCGCGATCGTCACGAGGTAGAGGAGGATGCGTCCGGCACGCACGCGCCCGGGGTGCAGCAGGAGGAAGACCGGGATGAGGAGTGTGCCGACGCTGAGCCCGTCGATCAGCGCCAGCAGCGCGAGGGAGAGGGGGAGCGGGAGCCCGCCGAAGAGTTCCATGGCTCCACTGTCGCCCGAGCGGGCGAGGCGGGGGATCGGGCGAAAGTATCGTTCGCCGCGGGCCCCTCATCCCTTCGACGGATGCGACCGCACCCCCGCCGTGGTTGCATGAGGTCATGCACGAGCAGGTCGACGACGGTATCGGCGCCTGGTATCGCCGGCACCGCGGGTGGGCTGACCCGGCCGGGATGGCGCTCCTCGCCGTCGTGATGGCCGCGCTCGGATTCCGCGGTGTCTGGGGCTCGTTCTCCCTCCTGTCGGGATCGGTGTCGCCGTGGTGGGCGCTCGCCTTCGCTCTTCCGGCGTGTGCGCTCGCGCTCGTCAAGCGACGTCTGCCGATGACCGTGCTCGGACTCGTGACGATCCTCTTCGTCGCCGACCTCCTCACGGTCGGCGGCATCGGGACGCTCTTCGTGCTGCTCGACGTGCTGTGGACGACGGTGTTCCTCTCGGGCCCGCGTCGCCGGCGCGCTCTTCTGGTGCTCCTCAGCGCCGCGACGGTCATCCTCTTCGTCGTCGCCTGGCTCTTCACCGACATGCCCTTCGCGGTCGCCGTCCTCATCGGGGTGCAGTTCGGTGCGATCTTCGGCACGGACTACTGGTGGGCGGTCGCGGTCTCACAGGCGCAGGAGCTGGCCGAGCTGCACCGTCAGCGCGCGGAGGACGCGGCGGCCGTCGCCGAACGGGACCGCGCCGAAGCCGTGCAGCGCGAGCGCGAGGCGATGGCGCGCGAGCTGCACGACGTGGTGGCCGGGCACGTGATGGCGATGGCGATCCGAGCCGAAGCCGCCCTCTCCACGGCACCCGACCAGACGAAGGACCGAGAAGCGCTGCAGGCCGTGCGCGATGCGGGCCTGGACGCCCATGGCGCCCTGCGGTCGATGATCTCGGTGCTCCGTCGCGGCGACGGCGCCCTCGTCCCCACCCCGCGCTGGGCCGATCTCGACGGCATCGTGCGAGAGGCCGAGCGCGCGGGGCTCGTGGTCCGTTTCGACGCCGCGGACGAGCCCGAGCTCGGAGCCGCCGCAGAGCAGGCCGTCGTCCGCATCGTGCGGGAAGCCCTGACGAACTGCATCCGGCACGCGGGCGGCGCCGAGGTCGACATCGAGATCGTGGAGCGGAACGCCGAGGTGCAGGTGAGGGTCCGGTCCCGCGGAGGTGTGGCCAGCGCGGCAGCCGCGCACGGAGGCGAAGGGTGGGGTCTGCAGATGCTGCGGGAGCGCGTGGGAGCGCTCGGCGGATTCTTCTCGGCGGGCCCCGTCCCGGACGGGTGGTCCGTCGAGGGCCGGCTTCCGCTCGAGGTGCGCGTATGAGCGCGCCAACCGTACTGCTCGCCGACGACCACGGCGCCATCAGAGCGGGATTGCGGATCATGCTCGAGGCGCACGGGATCACCGTGGTCGGCGAGGCGGCGGACGGCGACGTCGCCGTGCGCAACGCGGCGGCCCTGCGACCCGACGTGGTGCTCATGGATCTGCGGATGCCCGGCAGGGACGGCGTCTCCGCCACACGGGAGATCGTCGAACGAGGACTCGGCGACGTGCTCGTGCTGACCAGCTTCGATGAGGATGAGCTCGTCCTCGGGGCGATACGCGCGGGTGCCGTCGGCTTCCTCCTCAAGACGGTCGATGCCCCCGCGCTCGTTCAGGCGGTGCGCTCCGTCGCTGCCGGAGAGGGTGCGTTGGACCCTCGGGTGACGCGACGCGCGCTCGCCGCCGTGGCCCAGGGCGTGGCGGCACCGCCACCGGCATCGAGTGCGACGGAGCAGCCCGACCTGACCGTCCGCGAACGGGAGGTCCTCGACGGCATCCTGCAGGGCTGGTCGAATGCGCAGCTCGCGGCGCGCCTGCGCATCTCGGTGCCCACGGTCAAGACGCACGTGTCGAACGTGCTGACCAAGCTCGGTGCGCGCAGCCGCTCGCACGCGGCCGCGATCGTGCGCGGCCGCGAGGACTGAGCGCTCAGCGCTGCTCCGCGCTCGCCGCCGGGGTCTTCTCGTCGTCGCGCAGCGGGCGGGCCGCGCCCGAGAACAGTCCGGACATGACGACCAGGGCCACCAGGATGAACAGGGTGTTCAGCAGGCCGATGTGTTCGCTGATGACGCCGAGCACGGGCGGGCCGCCGAGGAACGAGATGTAGCCGATCGTGGCGGCCGCGCTCACGCGAGCCGCCGCCTTGGCCGGGTCGTCTGCGGCGGCGGACATGCCGAGAGGGAAGCCGAGGGAGGCCCCGATGCCCCAGAGCGCCGCGCCGACGAGCACGAGCGGGAAGGTGGGCGCGAGGATGAACAGCAGGATCCCCGATGCCGCGGCGACCGCGAGGATCCGCAGCACCAGGACGCGTCCGAATCGGTCGACGAGGGGGCCGCCGAACAGGCGCACCGTCGTCATCCCGATGGAGAACACGGCGAGCGACACGGCTCCCGTGCCCTCGGCGAAACCATGACCCTGTTCGGTGCCGAGCGCGATCCAGTCGTTGGCGCCGCCCTCGGCGAACGACATGCCGAGCATGACGACGCCGATCAGGTAGGTGCGGGGTTCGCGCCAGGCCTCGAGCGCGGTGTGCATGCGCGCACGGAACGGCGGCTTGACGTGATCCTCCGGGTCGAGCGCGGCCTCACGCACCGGCACCTGGAAGAAGCAGACCACCGCGATCACGGCGATCAGCACGCCCATGGTCACCGCATGTGTCGCGACGTCGATCGCGAGGTGGGCGGCGAGGGCGCCGATGCCGGCGCCGATGACGGTTCCGAAGCTGAAGAAGGCGTGGAAGACGGGGAGGATCGTGCGGCCCATCTGCTGCTCGATCGCGGTGGCCTCGACGTTCATCATCACGTCGACGCAGCCGTTGCCGAATCCGAACAGCGCCATGCCGATGAGGACGACGGTCACCGAGCCGAACACGGTGGCGCCGAGGCCCACGAGTGCGATGCCCAGCGCGAACATGAGCATCGCCGCCAGCATGCCGCGGCGGGCGCCGGTGCGCGCCATCACCGCGGGACTCGTCGAGATGCCGATGATCGAGGCGACACCCATGCCGAGCAGCAGCATCCCGACCTGCGCGTTGTCGAGCTCGAGCGCCTGCTTGATCCCCGGCACGCGCGACGCCCAGGTCGCGATCGAGAGGCCGCTCGCCAGGAAGATGGCGAAGATCGCGGCGCGCCAGCGGACGAACTGCGAACGGGTCAGGGCTGCTTCCATGCCGGACAGCCTATCGAATCGATTCGACCCGGGGGAACGGAAGCGAGCTATCCTCGAAGCATGAGCAGTCAGGAGACGCCGCGTCGGCCCACGATCGCCGACGTCGCACGCGAGGCGGGTGTGGCGACGTCCACCGCCTCGGTCGTCTTCAGCGGCAAGGCGAAGGTGGCACCCGCGACCCGCGAGCGCGTACTCGCCGCCGCCGCCGAACTCGGCTACGCCGGACCGGACCCCCGCGCCGCCTCCCTGCGACGCGGTCGCAGCGGCATCGTCGCCGTCGTGCTCGAAGGACACCTGCGTGCGGCCTTCCTCGACCCCGTGACGACGGCCATGATGGACGGCCTCACCGACGGACTCGCCGAACTCAGCGCCGGCATACTGCTGATGCGCGACGAGCCGGGGGAGGGCACGGCGATCGCCGATGCACCCGTCGATGCCGTCGTGCTGATCGGATGCTCCGGACGCACCCGGGCATCCCTCGAGGTGGTCGTCGGCCGCGGCCTCCCGGTCGTCGTGATCGAAGGGGACGCCGGAGAGGCCATCCCGCGGGTCACACTCGACAACGCGGCAGCCTCCGCCGACATCGCGAAGCACGTGCGCGACCTCGGCCACCGCGATGTCGCGCTGGTCACCCTGCCGCTCGACAGCGACCGCGAGTGCGCAGCGGTCACCCCGGAGCGCCTCGCCAACGCGACGGTCGACGTCACGGTCCACCGGTTGGCGGGCACCCGTGAGGTGTTCCCCGACGCCCCCGCGATCTCGGCATCCGGCAGCCTCATCGACGAAGGCGTGCGGGTCGGCCGGATGCTGCTCGCGGACCCCGCCACCCGGCCGACCGCAGTGCTCGCACAGAGCGACCTGCTGGCCGTCGGCGTCATCCGGGCGGCCGAAGAGCTGGGACTCCGCGTCCCGGAGGACCTCTCCGTCGCGGGCTTCGACGGCATCGCGCTGGACGGCCTCGGCGACCTCACCCTCACCACGAGCGTGCAGCCGGCCGTCGAGAAGGGCCGTGCCGCGGGAGAGCAGGTCGCGCGCATGCTGCGAGGCGAGCCGGGGATCACGCAGCATCTCACCTGCCGTTTCCGCGCCGGCACCACGACCGGCCCGGCCGCACGCTGAGATCCGTCCCCCGACGCGGCTCCGGGGCCGCGGTCAGCTGCGCTGCGGGCCGAGCGGAAGCGCCGTGTCACCGAGATCGAGGATGCGGTAGCGGCCGCAGTCGATCACCTCGTCGGGGATGGCCGGCGCGGGCAGGTTCCACGGGATCGACTGGGCATCCTCCACGAGGAACGTGACCTCGCCGACTCCGAAATCGTCACGGTTCACCAACCAGGCATAGCCGCGCAGTTCGTGATCGACCTGCACGAGCTGCGCCGGGTCGTCGAGGTGCAGCTTCGGCAGGCGCACGGTCCAGAACTGACCGGCTCCGGTGCGGCCGGAGGCACCGACCCAGTCGGTGACGCAGGTGAGGTCGGGGTCGCTGGCCTCGGCGGCCGCAGCGAGTCGAGGGATGCTCAGGATGCCGCCGACCGCGAGCAGCGCCGCGGCGACCAGCGCGATGAGCGACCGTGCGCGGAGCGGCATCCACCCCGCGCGCGGCAGGGCGACCAGGGCGAGAACGGGCGCGAACGCGACGGGCTGCAGGTAACGGGCCGCGTGGGTGCCGAGGGCGATGGCGCCGATCACGACGAGAACGGGCGTGAGCCAGGAAATGGCGGCGACGAAGCGCGAGCCCTCACTCGCGGCTCGTGTCGTGCGGACCACCGCGAGCACGAGGAGTGCCAGCACGATCAGGCAGCCGAACACCCCGCCGGGGGTCGAGAGGCGGTCTGCCACGAGCCCGCCGTAGTACCCGAGCGACTCGGCCCATCGCGCCGGCTGCACGTAGCCGGCGCCCGTGTTGGCGATCCATGCCCGAAAGGGAATGCGTCCGAGGGTGCCGAGTGCCGTGCCGCCCAGGAGCACACCGAGCAGTAGCGCCAGCCGGAAGCGCTGCCGCGATCGGATGGTCAGAATCGCGAGCAGCACCGCGATCGGAACCGTCGCCCACGCCGCATACAGCGGATTCGACAGCGTCGACACGGCCGCGGTGGCGCCGAGCGCGACCGGAAGACCGAGGCTCATCGATTCGCGGTCGAGCGCGCGTCGCACCAGCCCGACCGAGAGCACGACCGCGACCACGGTGGCCGAGTAGTAGGTCGTCGTGAGCTGCAGGGAGGCGAGCTCGAGGGCATCGCGCGATGCAGAGAGCTCGGTCACGGCGATGGTGCAGAACACCGCGAGCCCGAGGAGCGCCCACGCGACGGGTGCTCCGCCGTCCTTCCGGCGACCCGCGACGAGCCGAAGCGCACCGTAGAAGGCGAGCATGTTGATCACGGCATTCACCGCGAGCAGGCCGTTCACGTCGAGCGGTACGAGCAGGTCGAGCCCCGAGAACACGGCGGATTCGGGAAGGAAGAGCACGCTCGACATCGCCCAATCCAGCGGTTCACCGGAAAGGAGCGACCGCGCGAACATCCCCACGATCAGGGAATCTCCGTCGCGGAACAGCAACTCCGATCGCGCCGATGATGCGACCTGTGCGGCGGTGATGACTGCGAGCGACAGGGCGCCGAACCACCCGGCCAGCTCCCGCACCCAGACCCGCCGCATGCGACCACTCTTGCACGATCGTGCAACCCGCGGACCGGACGGCCTTTTCGCCCGGGTAAACTAATGGCGACACCCCCCCCGCCTGGCCTCAAGGCCGACGACCCCCGAGGGAGCCGCGTATATGCTGACGCTCCTCGCCGTGTTCCTGCTCGGGTCGCTGTTGATGCCCGTTCTGGTGCGATGGCTCGGAGCTCAGGCCTTCGCCATCGCCGCACTCGTCCCCGCAGCGGCCTTCGTGCACGCGCTCGTCCTGACGCCGCAGGTGCTCGACGGCCCCGTTCCGTTCGAGTCGGTCGAGTGGATTCCGCAGCTCGGGCTGAACCTCTCCATGAACATGGACGTGCTCGGCTGGGTGCTCACGCTGATCGTCACGGGTGTCGGCGCCCTCGTGCTCCTCTACTGCCGGTGGTACTTCTACGAGGACTCGGCCGGGGTCGGGCAGTTCGCGGGTGTCCTCCTCGGCTTCGCCGGCGCGATGTACGGCCTCGTGCTGACCGACGACCTCGTCATGCTCGTCATGTTCTGGGAGGTGACGAGCATCCTCTCGTACCTCCTCATCGGCCACTATCGCCGCCGTGCCGCCAGCCGACGTGCGGCACTGCAGGCGCTGCTCGTGACCACTCTCGGTGGACTCGTGATGTTCGTGGGCGTCGTGGTCCTCGTCGTCGACACCGGCACGTCGAGCATCCGGGAGATCCTCGAGATCGCCCCGACGGGCCCCGCGGTGGATGCCGCGATCGTGATGCTCCTGATCGGCGCGATCAGCAAGTCGGCCCTGTTCCCGTTCCACTTCTGGCTTCCCGGAGCGATGGCGGCGCCCACCCCGGTCAGCGCGTACCTGCACGCGGCCGCGATGGTCAAAGCCGGCATCTACTTGATCGCCCGGTTCGCGCCGATCTTCGCTTTCAGCGCGCCCTGGCGCCCGATCGTCATCACCCTCGGCATCCTCACGATGCTGATCGGCGGCATCCAGGCGCTGCGGGAGACCGACCTCAAGCGCATCCTCGCCTTCGGCACGGTCAGCCAGCTCGGATTCTTCGCGATCGTCGTCGGCTACGGCACGCAGGCGGCGGCGCTGGCAGGGCTCGCGCTCGTGATCGGCCACGCCCTGTTCAAGTCGGCCTTGTTCCTGATCGTCGGCGTCATCGACCGCCAGCTGTCGACCCGTGACATCACCGAGCTCTCCGGCGTCGGGCGGCAGGCTCCGGTCATGGCGACGGCGGCATTCATCTCGGTGGCATCGATGGCGGGCATCGCGCCGACCATCGGTTTCGTCGCCAAGGAGTCCACGCTCACGGCTCTGCTCGATGACGCCCTGGGTGGCTCTCCGTGGGGGCTGGTGGCGCTCATCGGCGTCGTCCTCGGTTCTATGCTCACCGCGGCATATGGAGCACGATTCCTCTGGGGAGCTTTCTGGAAGAAGCGCGACGAGCAGGGCCAGCTGCCCGACACCGCCTGGCCCGATCCGCCTGTCGGCTTCCTGTCGGCGCCGATTATCCTCGCCGGCGTCACTCTCGCTGCGGGGATCGGGGCCCCCGCGCTCGACGTGGCGCTGCAGGGCTACGCCGTCACCGCGACACCCGGGCTCGATCACGCGGGCGAAGCCGTCGAAGGTCCAGGGCACCTCGCGCTGTGGCACGGCCTCGAGCCCGCGCTGGGCATCTCGATCGTGTCCATCCTGCTCGGCATCGGCCTCTTCCTGCTCACCCGCAGGACCGGCTGGGACCGCAAGCCCCGCCTCCTGCGCTTCACCGCTGCCGATGTTTACTTCCTGGTGATGCGCGGTATCGACCGGCTCTCCGTGCTCAGCACCACTCTCACGCAGCGCGGCTCGCTGCCGGTCTACGTCGGCACCATCTTCGTGGTCTTCGTCGCCGCCGAGGTCACGGCGCTCATCGCCAGCGACATCGATCGGTACAACCTCTCCGCCTGGCACACGCCCGCGCAGATCGTCGTCGCCCCGATCATGGCGATCGCCGGGGTGTTCGCGGTCCGCGCCCAGAAGCGCTACACCGGCGTCGTCCTGGTCTCGGTCACCGGCCTCGGCATGGTCGTGCTGTTCGCGACGAGCGGCGCTCCCGACCTGGCACTGACGCAGATCCTCGTCGAGACCGTCACCATGGTCACGTTCGCGCTGGTGCTCCGCCGCCTCCCCGCCCGGATGGGGGAGCACAACGCCTCCGTGGGGCGTGTCCCCCGGGCGCTGCTGGCGATCGGCGTCGGCGTCACGATGGCCTTCGTGGCGGTGGTCGCCACCCAATCCCGCATCGCCGATCCGATCTCGGAGGCGTTCCCGCAGCTCGCGTACGAGATCGGTCACGGCAAGAACGTCGTCAACGTGGCCCTGGTCGACCTGCGTGGCTGGGACACGATGGGCGAGCTGTCGGTGCTCGTGCTCGCCGCGACCGGCGTGGCCTCGCTGGTGTTCGTCACGCACCGAGCCGACCTGCTCGCCGCCACCAAGAACCTGCCGAAGGCGACGCGGAGGGCCGCGCGCAGCCGTCCGCTCGTCGAGACGACCGAGGGCATCCGGTTCCAGAACTCCGACAACGAGAGCAGCCCGCGGGCGTGGCTCGTCGGCGGTCAGAAGATGAAACCCGAGAACAGGTCGATCCTGCTCGAGGTGATCGTCCGCATCCTCTTCCACACGATCATCGTGGTGTCGATCTTCCTGCTGTTCGCCGGGCACAACCTGCCGGGCGGCGGCTTCGCCGGCGGGCTCGTCGCCGGCATGGCGCTGGTCATGCGCTACATCGCCGGTGGTCGCTGGGAGCTCGGCGCTGCTGCTCCGACGGATGCCGGCCGGCTGCTCGGCACCGGCCTCATCCTCGCCGTCGGCACGGCCGTCGTCCCGCTCTTCTTCGGGCTCGCGCCTCTGACGAGCACGTTCTGGGAATGGGAGATCCCCGGTATCGGTCACATGGAGTTCGTCACCTCGACCATCTTCGACGTGGGTGTCTACCTCGTCGTGATCGGGCTCGTGCTCGACGTGCTGCGCAGCCTCGGCGCCGAGGTCGACAGGCAGGCGGCGCTGCGCTCGACCCCCGGTCCTGAAGGCTTCCTCTCGCGCGGACGGGGGAGCAGCTGATGGATGTCTCGCTCACCCTCATCGTCATCATGGCCATCCTCTTCGCGTGCGGCGTGTACGCGATGCTGGAGCGCAGCCTCACCCGCGTGCTGATCGGCTTCCTGCTGCTCGGCAACGCCACGAACCTGCTGCTGCTGACCGTGATGGGCGTTCCGGGCAATGCGCCGTTCTTCGGCACCGAGGGCGAGATGAGCGACCCGCTCCCGCAGGCGCTCACCCTGACCGCCATCGTGATCACCTTCGCGGTCTCGGCCTTCCTCCTCGCCCTGATCTATCGTTCCTGGCAGCTGGGCCAGGCCGACACCGTCGAGGACGACGAGGCCGACATCGCGCTCCGCGAGCGCACCGACGCCGACGAAGACCTCATGGACGACGAGTCCGAGACGGACGAGGACGAGGCGACCACCGACTTCGTCGGCGTGCAGACCGCACCGATCACGGTGCTGCACATGCGCGACCACCCCTCCATCCACGACGACGCCCCGTTCGATGCGCCGACCGGGTGGGGAGACGAACCCTCGTCGCGCTCAACCGAGGGCGACGACGCGCGCCCCGATGAACCCGACGACCACGACGAGAACGAGGAGGGCCGGCCATGACCGCTCTCGTCCCGCTCCTCGTCGGGCTCCCGCTCCTCGGCGCCGCCATCACCCTCGTGTTCGGCAGGAACGCGCGGCTCCAGGTCGTCGTGACCGTGGCCACACTCGCCGCGGTCTCGGTGATCGCCGCCGTGCTCCTGGTCGTGGTGGATTCCGGCGACCCGCTCGCCGTCTCGGTCGGCGGCTGGCCTGTGCCCTTCGGCATCGTGCTCTACGTGGACCGGCTCGCCGCACTCCTCGTGCTCATCTCGAGCATCGTGCTCCTCGCCGTCCTCCTCTTCTCCATCGGTCAGGGCGCCGCCGACGGCACCGACGAGACCCCGATCTCGATCTTCAACCCCTCGTACCTGATCCTCGCGGCCGGTATCTTCAACGCCTTCATCGCCGGCGACCTGTTCAACCTCTACGTCGGCTTCGAGATCCTGCTCGTCGCCTCTTACGTGCTGATCACCCTCGGGAGCACCGAGTCCCGCATCCGTACCGGCGCCGTCTACATCGTCGTCTCGCTGGTCTCGTCGATCCTGTTCCTCGCGTCGATCGCCATGATCTACGGCGCACTCGGCACGGTCAACATGGCTCAGATCGCCGAGCGCATGTCGGAGCTTCCACAGGAGACGCAGCTGGTGCTGCACCTGATGCTGGTGGTCGCCTTCGGCATCAAGGCCGCCATCTTCCCGGTGTCCTTCTGGCTGCCCGACTCGTACCCGACCGCTCCCGCCCCCGTCACGGCGGTGTTCGCGGGCCTGCTGACCAAGGTCGGCGTCTACGCCCTGATCCGCACCGAGACCCAGCTCTTCGCCTCGAACAGCATCGACACGGTGCTGCTGATCATCGCGCTCGCGACCATGATCGTCGGTGTGCTCGGTGCCGTGGCGCAGGCGGAACTCAAACGAATCCTGTCGTTCACACTGGTCAGCCACGTCGGTTACATGATCTTCGGGCTCGCGATAGCGACACCCGCCGCGATCGGGGCGACCGTGTACTACATCGTCCACCACATCGTCGTGCAGACGACCCTGTTCCTCGCCGTCGGTCTCGTGGAACGTCGAGCCGGCAGCACGTCGATCCTGCGGGTCAAGGGGCTGCTCAAGGTCGCGCCGGTGATCGCCGTGCTCTACTTCGTGCCCGCGATCAACCTGGGCGGACTCCCCCCGTTCTCCGGGTTCATCGGCAAGTTCGCGCTCTTCGAGGCGGCAGCATCCGTCGGCACACCGATCATGATCGTGCTGATCTTCGGCGGCATCGTCACCTCCCTGCTCACCCTGTACGCACTCATGCGCGCCTGGAACCTCGCGTTCTGGCGCGAGGAGGAGGACTCCACCGAGACCGAGGGTCGCATCTCGTACCTCGGCAACGCCCCGGCCGCCGACGAGCAGCAGGAGCGACGTCGCATCCCGAAGATCATGACGATCGCCACGGCCGGCATGGTCGCCGTCACCGTCTCGCTCACGATCTTCGCCGGACCCCTGTACGCGCTCTGCGACCGCATCGGCGCCGCTCTGCTGCAGCCCGTCAGCCTCGTCCAACTGGAAGAGGAGGTGGGCGGATGAGACGTCAGACCAAGCGCCACCTCTGGCGCGACATCCGGGTCCAGCTGCCGTTCCTCGCCTGGCTCGTCGTGCTGTGGATGCTGCTGTGGGCGCAGTTCACCGTGCTGTCGTTCCTCTCCGGACTCGTCGTCGCGATCTTCGTGACCCGCGTGTTCCGGCTGCCGACCGTCGAGCTCTCCGGCCGGATCAACCTCGGCTATGCCGCCCTGTTCGTGGTGCAGTTCCTGTTCGCAGTGCTCAGCGGAGCCATCTCGGTGACCCTGCAGGTGTTCGACTTCCGCCGCCAGCCGGGCACAGCGATCATCGCGGTGCCGCTGCGTTACGCCGACGATCTGGTCATGACCCACGTCGCCGTCGTGTCGTCGCTGGTCCCCGGCTCGCTGGTGGTCGAGACCGACCGCGACCGGCGCATCCTCTACCTGCACGTGATCGGCGTGAGGAACCGCGCCGACGTCGAGAAGCAGCGCGCCGGAGTGCTCCGCTGGGAGCGACGGGTCGTCCGGGCGCTGGGCGACCCCGCCCAGTACCGCGCGCTCAAGGCCGACCAGCGCGCCGGCCTGACCGGAGCGACGAAGGGCGGTGCCCGATGAACATCCTGCTGATGCTGATCATGGTGGTCTTCGGTATCGCCGCGATCCTCACGCTGATCCGAATCGTCCGAGGTCCGTCGATCCTCGACCGCGCCGTCGCCTCCGATGTGCTCCTGACCGAGGTCATGTGCGTGCTCGGGGCGGAGATGGCCATCAACGGTCACACCCGCAACATCCCCGTGCTCCTCATCATCGCCGCGATCGGGGTGTTCGGCTCGATCTCCGTCGCCCGGTTCGTCGCGAGAAGGGACAACACGACCTCATGAACATCCTCGGTCTCGTGATCCCCGACCCCGTCATCGACGTGGCTGTGCTCGTGCTGATCCTGCTCGGGGCGCTGCTGTGCCTGTCGGCGGCGGTCGGGCTGCTGCGCTTCCGCGACGTGCCGTCCCGGCTGCACGCGGCGACCAAGCCGCAGGTGCTCGGACTGCTGCTGATCTGCATCGCGATCGCCCTGTCGCAGCGGTCGATCGGCGGCATCCTGCTGGGGTTCGTGCTCGTCGCGCCCGTCGTGCTCATGCAGTTCGCGACGGCTCCGCTGTCTGCGCACATGGTCGGGCGACAGGCCTACCGCAACGGCACCATCGAGCAGCGCGGCCTCGTCGTGGACGAGCTCGCCGAGTCGAAGCAGACCCCGCCCGCCGCCGGCTGAGCCCGTGAGACCGAGCCTTAGAGGCGGGCGGCGAACTCGTGGATCAGGCGGGCTGCGGGCTCGGAGTCGCTGATGAGGGTGCCGTGTCCGTGGTCGGGGATGACCTCGAGCGCGGCGCCGGGGATCGCGTCGAGGATCTCCCGGCACCAGCTCATCGGCGCGAGCGGGTCGTCTTCACCGCGCAGCACCAGCACCGGGCACTCGATGCGCACGAAGGCGTCCTCGGGCTCGTGCACGACGGTGGCACGGATCTTGCGGATCAGGTGCGGGCCTCCGCGCAGGTACTCCCGCGCGCCGCGCCAGATCACCAGCGGCCGTTCGCCGACGAGATCGGTCAGGAGGTAGCGGGCCTGCGCCGCGATGTTGCGCGCCGCCTTGTTCACCGTGGGCCCGGCCAGCACGACACCCTCCACGAGGGATGGATGCCGCGCGGCGAGCTCCGCCGCGATCTGGCTGCCCATCGAGTGCCCGATCGCGACCACCGGGCCCGAGTCCACGTGCTGCAGGTAGGCGGCGACGAGGTCGGCGTGACGCTCCATGGTGAGCGTGCGCGTCGGCTCTGGTGCCTCGCCGAAGCCGGGCAGGTCCAGCGCGATCACTCGGCCCTCGAGCCGCTGCACGACGTCGAGGTAGACGCTGCGACCCATGCCGATGCCGTGCAGCAGGAGGTAGGTGTGCGGGCCTTCGCCGAACGTCTCGGCGATGAGCGTGGCGCCGCCGTGCTCGAACTCGAGGAGCGTGACGGTCGTGCCCTTCGGGGCGAGGTAACTGGATGGCACCTACCCACGGTATCGGAGCAACCTGCGCCGTCCCTTCAGGACGGCGCAGCCCCGCGGATCAGCCGGTCGGCGACAGGATCAGTGTGTCGATGGTCGACGCTCCGACGGCCTTCCCCGAGTACGCCCAGGGCTGCTGGAGCCCGACGGCCCAATCGGCCGTCTGGTCGGTGTAGTGCTCATGGAAGGCGTGACCCGAAGCGCCGGTGAGGTGGTTCCAGGTCGAGGCGTCGAAGTCGGAGAGATCGATCACCATGCGCATCGACGGCACCGTGGTGGTGGCGTACGAGACGCCGAGTTCCCACCCGGTCGCGTTCACCACGGAGGCCCCGCCGCTCACCGGGTACGGCCCGCGGTTGAAGAGGGCCTCGACCGGCGCGATCCCCGAGGTGCCGAGGGTGTCGCTGGTGAGGGTGATCGCGTGCAGGTCGCCCCAGTTCCAGCGCGTCGGGACGTCTCCCTGCAGGGTGACGAGCTCGTCGTAGGCCTCTTCGGCGGACAACGCCAGCATGGCCTCCATCCCGTCGACATCGATCTCCGGGTTGTTCCAGAGCGGATCGGAGGGGTCCTCGAGCATGTCGGCGACGACCGTGAACAAGCGTCCCTGCCCGTCGATGGGCAGGGGCTGCTCGCGCTCGCCGAAGATGTTCTGCACGAGGTTCGACCAGAGCACGTTCGCGTAGGCCGCGGCGGGCGAGGAGGCCGCGTTCTGGCCGTCCCACGGGAGCAGGAGGTCAACGGCTGCCTGGACGTCCGCTCGACTCACGTCGACGTCGGCCATGGCGGTCGCCAGCTGCGTGCCGATCCACATCTCGTCGTCCATCTGGATGTCACGCATGTCCTGGGCGGTCAGCGGAGCGGCGGCCGCGCGTCGTTCGATCAGGTGGGCGATGCGCGCCGCGCGATACCCGTAGTCCCAGTCGCGGGAGAGGAAGTACGCGTAGTCGTCGGTGACGATCGCGTTGTTCGCGGTGACGATGTACCCCGAACTCGGGTTGTACGAGACCGGCAGTTCGTCGAACGGGATGTAGCCCGTCCAGTCGTAGCTGCTGTCCCATCCCGGCTGCGGCATCCATCCGTCGTCGGCACCGCGGATCGGGAGGCGCCCCGGGGTCTGGTAGCCGATGTTGCCCTCGGTGTCGGCGTAGATGAGGTTCTGTGCCGGCACATCGAAGAGGGATGCGGCGTAGCGGAAGTCGTCGAAGTTCTGCGCGGTGGAGAGGGCGAAGATCGCGGTCGCGGTCGTGCCGGGGTCGAGCGCGGTCCAGCGCAGGCTCACGGCGTACTCGGCGTCGTCCTGACCGGCGGGCGGGGCAGCGGGCGCCTCCGTGCCTTCGGCCAGCGCCGGCTCCGGGTCATCGGCGATCGCGGTGAAGTCGTCGGTGAGCCCCGAGATGATGGGTCCGTGCACGGTGGAGCGGATCGTCAGCTCGATGTCGTCGCCGCCGGCGACCTTGATCGTCTCGGTGCTCTGCTCGAGCGGGACCAGCGCCCCGTCGCGCCAGTACTCGTCGCCGACGACCCGCTCGACGTAGAGGTCGGTGACGTCGGTGGTGAGGTTGGTGAACCCCCAGGCGACGTGCTGGTTGTGGCCGATCACGATGCCGGGAAGCCCGGAGAACGAGAAGCCGCCCACGTCGAACGGGCAGGCGTCGTTCACGGTCGAGCACTTCAGCTGCACCTGGTACCAGACCGATGGCAGTGAGGCGCCGAGGTGCGGGTCGTTCGCGAGCAGCGGCATCCCCGTCTCGGTGAGGTCGCCGGAGACCACCCAGGAGTTCGATCCGATGCCCTCGCCGACGTCGCCGACGAGCTCGCTCGCCGCCTCGATCACGTTCGAGGTCTCCTCCCACTCGATCGTGGTGGTCGCCTGCTGGATCTCGTCGTCCGATTCGGAGGGCGTGTATGCGGCGGGTTCGGCACCGGTGTCGAGTGCGGGCACCGTCGAGATCTTCGGAACGATCACCGGATTCTCGTCGAACGGGTAGCCGGGGTAGAGCTTCGCGAGCATCTCGCCGGTGTCGACCGACTCGCCCGCGTCGTCGTCCGTACCGGCATCCAGCTCGGCGGCCAGGAGGGAACGCTCGGTCTCATCCTCGATGTTGCCGCGCAGATCCCAGGCCATGGCCTTGAGCCAGGCGACCGAATCCGCGGGCTCCCACGGCTCCGGAGCGTAGTCCGGGTTCTGGATTCCGAGAACGGCATATTCGAGCGAGAGCTCTGCGCCCGACCGGGTGGCGAGGTAGGCGTTGACCCCGTCGGCATAGGCCTCGTAGTAGCCGCGGGTGGTGTCGTCCATCGCCTCGACCTCGGCTTCGGCGACGGTGCGCCAGCCGAGTGTGCGCAGGAACGCATCGGTGGCCGCCTGGGATTCTCCGAACATCTCGGCGACCCGCCCCGCGGTGACGTGTCGGCGGAAGTCCATCTCGAAGAACCGGTCCTGCGCGTGCACGAAGCCTTCGGCGTAGAACAGGTCGTCGGTCGAGTCGGCGGTGATCGTCGGGATCCCGCGCTCGTCGCGCTGCACCGTGACCTCGGCCTTCAAGCCGTCGAGTTCGACGGTGCCCGCGGTCTGCGGGAACGAACGCTGGATCGTCCACGTCACGAAGAACGCGGCGGCCACGGCGATCACGACGATCGCGGCCACCACGAGGAAGGAGATGCGTCCGATCCGGGCACCCAGTGACGGGCGGGTGGATACGGCGGACTCCTGCGAATCGGTCATCATCGTCGAGAACTCTTTCGGGTAGACAGGTGGAACTCAGTCCCACCGAGCCCCAGTGCGCGTTTCAGGGTCGCGCATTCGCATCATATCCGTCCGAGTGCTCATGGATCATCTATTCAGGCGCATGTGTTATGTTACCCGTTGCGCTACGCGCGAATCAGGGGCGATGCGGAGGCTCGGCACGAGAGTGCCGTCGGCCGCCGATGTCGGCCGCATCGAGTGGTGGGGGAGCCACAGTGGTCGAAGGAGGGTGTGATTTTGGTGGGCATGGATGGAGCGCTGGAACGGCGTTCAGTGAGTGAAGACGTCTATCAGCGACTGCGGGACGCGATCGTCAGTGGCGAGCTGCGACCGGGCGAACCGATCCGCGACTACGAGCTGGCGGCGGATCTCGGGACGTCGAAGACGCCCGTGCGGCATGCGCTGGCGCGACTCGCCGAGGGAGGACTCGTCGAGATGCAGCGCAACCGCTACACGCGGGTGGCTCCCCTCGACCTCGACCGCATCCGAGACGCGCTCGCACTCTTCGGCGACATCTGGATCGGCTCGGTGCGCCATGCGATGCCGCTGATCCAGGCTGACGACGTCACGTATCTCGTCGATCTCACCGAGGACATGTCCGCCGCGGTCGTGGAGCAGGATGTCGTCGAGTTCGGTGGAGCGCTGCGTACCATCGCGAACGGGTTCGCCCGCATCGAGGGCAACTCCACGCGGGTGACCGTCATCGAGTTCCTCGGGCCGCAGATCCGCCGCTTCTCGCAGCACGCGCGGGGTTCGTTCGACTGGGTGGCGGTCGAGAAATCCACCGTCGCTGTCCGCGAGGCCATCCGGCAGCGCGACGCGGCCGAGACCCGCGCGGCGATCGTGACGCTCTTCGACGAGGTGCTGCCGAGCATCATCGACCGCGCCGAGGAGCTCGACGGCGCCGATGAACGGCGCAGCGTCCGCGACTCACCCGCCTAGCGGGTGCACCTCTCCGACGTCGGCAGCACAGGCTCCCGACGTCGGCAGAACAGCGTCAGTCGGTGCCGGAGTCGAAGGCCGCGCCCTCGGACGCGGTGTCGACCGCATCCGCCAGGTTCTCGTCGGCTTCGGAGATGGAGCCGTGGACCGACTCGGTGATCTCGGCGGACTCGCCGGCGGTCACCCGGCCGACCAGCTCGCCGGTCGCACCGCCCACGAGGCCCAGGCCCGCGTACTGCTCGAGGCGGGCCCGCGAGTCGGCGATGTCGAGGTTGCGCATCGTGAGCTGACCGATACGGTCGACCGGCCCGAAGGCGGCGTCGCCGACGCGCTCCATCGACAGCTTCTCGGGGCCGTAAGACAGGTTCGGCGAGACCGTGTCGAGGATGGTCCAGTCGTCGCCACGGCGCAGACGGATCGTGACGGTGCCCGAGATCGTGAGGCCGACCCAGCGCTGGATCGACTCGCGCAGCATGAGCGACTGCGGCTCGAGCCAGCGGCCCTCGTACATCAGGCGGCCGAGGCGGCGACCCTGCTCGTGGTAGGTGGCGAGGGTGTCCTCGTTCAGGATGCCGTTGACGAGGCGCTCGTAGGCGATGAACAGCAGCGACATGGCGGGAGCCTCGTAGATGCCGCGCGACTTCGCCTCGATGATGCGGTTCTCGATCTGGTCGCTCATGCCGAGGCCGTGGCGTCCGCCGATCGTGTTCGCCTCCATGACGAGGGCGACCGGGTCGCTGTACTCGACGCCGTTGATCGCGACGGGGCGGCCCGCCTCGAACGTGACTGTGACGTCTTCGGTCTCGATCGCGACCGACGGGTCCCAGAACTTCACGCCCATGATCGGGTCGACGGTCTCGAGCGAGACGTCGAGGTGCTCGAGGGTCTTCGCCTCGTGCGTCGCGCCCCAGATGTTCGCGTCGGTCGAGTAGGCCTTCTCGGCCGAGTCGCGGTACGGGAAGTCGCGGGCGACGAGCCAGTCGCTCATCTCCTTGCGGCCGCCGAGCTCGGTGACGAAGTCGGCGTCGAGCCACGGCTTGTAGATGCGCAGGCGCGGGTTGGCGAGCAGACCGTAGCGGTAGAACCGCTCGATGTCGTTGCCCTTGTAGGTGGAGCCGTCGCCCCAGATGTCGACGCCGTCCTCCTTCATGGCGCGCACCAGCAGCGTTCCGGTGACCGCGCGCCCGAGGGGCGTGGTGTTGAAGTAGGTCTTGCCGCCGGAGCGGATGTGGAAGGCGCCGCAGGAGAGGGCGACCAGGCCCTCTTCGACCAGGGCGGTCTTGCAATCGATCAGCCGCGAGGCCTCGGCGCCGTACTCCAGCGCACGGCCCGGGATCGAGGCGATGTCGTCTTCGTCGTACTGGCCGAGGTCGCCGGTGTACGTGAAGGGCACGGCGCCCTTCTCGCGCATCCACGCGACGGCGACGGAGGTGTCGAGTCCTCCGGAGAAGGCGATGCCGACGCGCTCGCCGACGGGCAGGGACTGGAGGACCTTGGACATGCTTTCCAGTCTATCCGCGTGCGGCGTGTCGCCCCGTGCCGCGTCAGACGACGGCGACAGCCACGCCGAGGGCTGCGTATGTAACCATGGCGCGGCGGTCGCAACTGAGGAGCGTCACGCCGGCTGTGCGAGCGCAGAGCGCGACCAATCCGTCGTACACCGCTCCACCGGAGACCCCGGCATCGGCGAGAACGTCGACGGCGGTCCGCGCAGTCTCTTCTGGGAGGGAGACCGACCGGGGGAACGCAGTCCGGATCGCGCGAGCCGCGGCGGGCGGAGTCAGACGATTCGGGCCGGGGAGGCGCGTGAGAACGGAGTAGGTCTCAGTCGAAGCGTGGCCCGCGAGTCCGAGGACTGCGCCGGCGCAGGCGGTCTGGACAGCGAGGTGCGCGGTGTTGTCTTCGACGAGGAGAGCGACCGCCGCGCTCGTGTCGAGAAGAAGGTCAGCGCTGGTCGGCAAGGCGCAGCTCGCGGATGTCTTCGGGCGTGAGAGTGGTGCCAGACGACGCGATGACGAGGCGCCCATCCTTCTCGATGAGGTTGTCCGGCGCCTCGATCTCGATTCGGATGCCATTGCCGTCGAGGATCAGGTCGACCGGGCCCGGGATCAGCCCCACGCGCTCACGGAGCGGTGCAGGGATCACGATTCTTCCTGCCTTATCCATGGTTGCCTTCATGCCATCAGAATACCATTTGGTCGGCACGAGGGGGTCGGGCCGACCGACTACTCCGGCGGGGCGACATCCTCATGGCGTGCCGTGCGCAGCGGGGAGAACAGAACGATCAGCGCGGCGACCGTGAACACCACCACGGCCACCGCGATCGTCACGCGGTAGCCGAAAGCGGTGGCGAGGCCGCCCGCGAGCAGTGCGCCGACGAGGAAGGTGACGCGGTTGACCGTGCGGATCGACGCGTTCAGCCGCCCTTGCATGTGGTCGGGGGCTGCGGCCTGGCGGTAGCCCATCTCGTTGGGATCCTCCAGACCCATACCCAACCCGAACAGGAGCTGCCCGACTCCGAGGGGGATGGCGATGATGGCGAGAGAGGCGATGTCCGAGAGCGGGAGGACGACGATCGCGGTCCAGGCGACCGCCGACAGGATGCGTCCGGTGAGCACGGCGCCGCCGACGCCGAATCGTCTTCCCGCCGCCGGGGCGAGGAGAGCGCCGGCGAATCCGCCGACGCCGCCCATCGCGAGGACGATGCCGAACATCAGCGGACTCAGTCCGAGTTCTCTCAGCGCATAGGGGGCGAATGCGGTCAGCGCGATGCTGTTGCCGAGGAACCAGACGTTGATCGATGCGGCCATCGGGGCGAGCGTGCGGTGGGAGTACGTCCAGCGCAGGCCCTCCATGATGTCGTGTCCGAGGTGGCGGCCATCGGTCCGGCGCTGCGCCTTCGCCTCCTCGACACGGATCCGACTCAACAGCACCGCGCTCACGACGTACGCGACGGCGTCGATCAGGATCGCGAACGGAGCGCCCAGCCAGCCGACGAGGGCACCGCCGACGGCGGGGCCCGTGGTCTGGGCGACCGTGCCTGCCTGGCCGAGGCGCGCATTCGCGGCCACGAGCTGATGCCGGGGCACGAGGCGGGGGAGCATCGGCTGCGCGGCCGAGTCCGCGATGAGGGTGAGCGCGCCGTAGAGCAGGAACAGGGCGCCGAACGACCAGACGGTCAGAGTCCCCGTGAGCCACAGCACGGGCACGAGCGCCAGCGTCAGCGCACGGCCGATGCTCGCGAAGACCATCGCCGGCTTGCGCCGCCATCTGTCCATCAGTGCGCCGACCACCAGGCCGAAGAGCAGGTAGGGCACGACGTTGGCCGCGTTGAGCAGGCCGATCTCGAACGGAGTGGCGTCCAGCGTCGTCACGATCAGGACCTGGAACGCGATCGCGGTCACCGCCCCGGTGAACGCGCCGAGGGTCGAGGACGACCAGAAGAGGGCGAACGCGGGGACGCGCAGCACCTCTTTGGGTCTGTCGCTCATCCCGCCTCGCTCCGTCGCCGCCCGCTGCTGTCATCCTATTCACCGCCTTCTCCCCTGGTGGGTCGAGCCAGGGAGACGCAGCAGGAGGTGGGAGAGTAGGCCCCACGGAGGTGCGGCATGGGCGAAGCAGTCCTGTGGGGTGTGGTGGCGGCAGCGCCACTGTTCATCGGCGCGGTGCTGGCCCTGCTCCGGAAATGGCCCCCGCGGTGGCTCGGCATCGTCCTCGGATTCGGCGCCGGTGCCCTCATGGCCTCGATCGCTTTCGAGCTCTGGGAAGAAGGGCTCGACCTCGCCGGTCCCGTCCCGCTGGTGGTCGGCGTCGCGGCCGGCGCCATCAGCTACTACATCGCCGATCGCATCCTCGATGCCCGTGCCGCGAAGACCAAGTCGCAGGCGGGTGGAGGCCAGCTCGCGGTCGGTGCCCTGCTCGACGGGATTCCCGAGCAGCTCGTGCTCGGCATCGGCCTGGCATCGGGAGAGCCGGTGAGCATCGCGCTCGTGGTGGCCATCCTCGTGTCGAACCTGCCCGAGTCGATCGGGTCGGCCGCCGACCTGCTCGAGGGGGGCATGGCGAAGTCGCGGGTGCTGCTGCTCTGGGCGGGGGTGGCCGTGATCTGTGCGGCGGCGACCGTCGCGGGGTTCGCGCTGGCCAGCGTGACGGGCGACGCCTTCCGATCCGCATCGAGCGGCTTCGCGGCCGGAGCGCTGCTGGTGATGCTCGTCGACTCGATGGTCCCCGAGGCGCAGTCCAAGGCGAAGGAATCGACGGGGCTCGCGACCGTGCTGGGCTTCGCGCTCGCCGCGGGGCTGGCGTTGGCGTGAGAGCGCGCGCCACGGCAGACCCCGCCGCCGCGTCTCAGATCTTCGGGTGTGCCGGCTCTCGGCGCACGCTGCGACCGGAGATGCTGTCGATGTGCAGGACAAGAGGGAGACTGCGATCCTCACCCGCCCAGGGGTGCACTCGAGCGGTGATGTCGGCCGCCACTTCTTCGGCCGCTCGGGAGAGGCTGCCGTGCAGCAGGACGCTCCACGCCGTGCTCCCGATCGGATCGTGATAGTCCACCTCGAACGAGACGTCGACCGGATCGCGCGTCAGATCGGCCAGCAGGCCGTCGGGTGACGTTCGCAGAACCAACTCGTGCCCGGAGACCGCGAAGTTCACCGGGTGGATCTGCACCCGCCCGTCATGGACGAAGCCGATGCGTCCGATCGTGGTGGTGCTCAACAGGTCGTAGGACTGCTGTTCATCGAGTTCTCGGATCATGCGCATTCCTTCCCTCTGGCGCCAGGCTATCCGGGGCGGCACGACCCTTCAAGGGAGTCCGCCACCGGCGGAACCGCGCCCCCGCCACCCGGCGGACGGGAGGCGTCGGATCCGCCCCGACCGGCGGGTTACCCTCGGATGCGGCGTGCACGAGGCTGGCGGGACGCCGCCGCGATGGCGGCCGAGGACAAAGGAGTTCTGATGACTGACACGACCCTGGCACGCCCGCCCTTCGACCCCGAGCTCGAAGCGGCTCTCGCCCTCGTGGGCGACCAGATGCCGTCCACGCTCACGCCGGAGATGATCCCGTTCCTGCGCCAGTCGCCGGTCGGTGGCGAGGACGAGATCTTCGCCGCGCTCGCCGAGCGCGGCTTCACGTACCGCGACGTGTCGATCCCCGGCCACGAGGGGGACGCGATCGTCGTCTCCGTGATCGAGAAAGAAGGCAGGACCGGCACCGGTCCCGGCTTCTTCCACACCCACGGCGGCGGGATGATCATCGGCAACCGCTGGCTCGGGGTCGTCGGCTTCCTCGACTGGGCCGAGCGGTTCAACGGCGTGATCATCACGGTCGAGTACCGGCTCGCCCCCGAGTTCCCCGATCCGTACCCGGTGGAGGACTGCTACGCCGCGCTGCTGTGGGCGGCCGAGAACGCGGGGGAGCTCGGCATCGACCTGTCACGCCTCATGATCGGCGGCGGGAGCGCGGGCGGCGGTCTGGCTGCCGGCACCGCTCTGCTGGCCCGTGACCGGCAAGGCCCTGAGCTGATCGGGCAGCTGCTCATCTACCCGATGCTCGATGACCGCGACGAGTCGGTCTCGACCCACCAGATCGACGGCATCGGCATCTGGGACCGCGGGTCGAACGTCACGGGATGGACGGCCCTCCTGGGCGACCGCAAGGGCACCGACGACGTCTCGATCTACGCCGCCCCGGCCAGGGCCACCGACCTCAGCGGTCTGCCGCCCGCGTTCATCGACTGCGGGAGCGCCGAGGTGTTCCGCGACGAGGATGTCGCCTACGCCACGAAGCTCTGGGAAGCCGGGGTCCAGGCCGAGCTGCACGTCTGGGCCGGCGGCTTCCACGGCTTCGACATGTTCGCCCCGCACACCGCCGTCGCGCAGGCCATGCTCGCCGCTCGCGACAACTGGGTGAACCGCCTGCTCTCCTGAGTCCGATCCCACCCTGCGGGGCCGCACCGACCCCGTAGGGTGGAATCCCCGTGCGCGATGGAGCCCGACATGCAAGATCTGCTGGGGCGGCTCACCGCCCTCGACCCGGATGCCAGTGAGACGCTCAAGGTCGTCACGTACTTCGACGCCCTCGTCGCCCGATCGGTCGGCGTGGAGAGCATGCTGCGCGGGGCCGCTGTGCTCAGCGGCGCGACAGTCGGCCAGCGCGACGGACGGCAGATCGTGCGGGTGCGGGCCGATGGTGTGCGCATCGACCCGATCGAGCCCTCGCATGCCTGGCCGGTGCGCGAGAGCGGGCCGGGAGCGATCGCGTGGATCGAACGCGAGGGTGCCGCGCACACCAACGACGCCATGATCCTGGAACGTCTCGCCCTCGCCCTCGGCATCATCCGCGCACGCCGCTCGGTCGGTCCGGAGAGCGCGGTCGAACTCGCGATCAGCTCCTACGCGGGGTCGGACGAGCGGGCTGCCGCGCTGCCTCGGCTCCGGCTCGGCGCGAGCACGCTGCGCCTGGTCGCCTCACCGCCCGATCCCGCGCCCCTGCCGCAGCATCCGTCTGCCGTGGTCGCCACCCGTCACGGCCTGACCCGCGCAACGATCCTGGATGCCGAGACGGATGCCGTGAGCGCCTGGCCCGACTGCGAAGGGCTGCGCCTCGGTCTGGGAACCGCGGGACCGGGAGAGCACCTTCCGCGGTCGTGGGCTTCCGCGCTGGTGGCGGTACGGCTGACCAGTCCCGCCGAGCCGATCGTCGATGTCGCCGACCTCGGAGCCCTGCTGCTCGTCGCGGACGCCGCGGAGCAGGGGCCCCTCCATCCGGATGCCGCCGCGCTCGCCGCCCTCGACGACCGCAGTCGCGAGCTGCTCGACGCCGTCGCCGAGGAGCAGAGCGTGCGCGCCGCAGCCCTGCGCCTGGGTCGTCATCACTCCAGCGTGCAGGAGCGGATGACGGCTCTCGTCGAGACCCTGGGCTACGACCCGCGCACCTCCCGCGGGCATGCTCGGTACGTGCTCGCCCGGATGCTGCTGACGCTCGGTTCCTGAGCGGGTCGTCTCAGTTCAGCGCCGACGTCAGCCGGAACACTCCGTCGAGGAACGTCGACTTCGCAGGCTCGCGCAGCCACTCGTCCAGCGTCAGCTCCCGCCCCGCGGTGCGGTACTTCTGCTCGACGTCGCGCATCTGCGCCACGAACGACTCGCCGCGAACCAGCAGCGACATCTCCGAGTTCAGACTGAACGAGCGGATGTCCATGTTGCTCGAGCCGATCACGGCGACGTCGTCGTCGATCGAGAAGTGCTTCGCGTGCAGGATGTACGGCGCCGGATACAGGAAGATGCGCACGCCCGCGCGCAGCAGTGTCTCGTAGTAGGAGCGCTGTGCGTGGTAGACCATGCCCTGGTCGCCGAGTTCGGAGACGAACAGCTGCACGTCGAGCCCGCGCTGGCAGGCCGTGGTGATTGCGTAGATCATGGCCTCGTCGGGCACGAAGTACGGGCTGGTGAGGATGACTTTCTCGGTGGCGCCGTGGATCAGGGAGAGGAACATCCGCAGATTGTTCTCGGTGCCGTACGCCGGACCGCTGGGCACCATCTGGCAGTGGAGGTCGGCGCCCGCGGGCGTCGGCACGGCGGATGCCGGGACTCGTTCGACGGCCGACAGATCCTCTCCGGTCTCGATCAGCCAGTCGGACAGGAACACGGCGTCGACCTGGGCGACGACCGGACCCTCGACCCGCGCGATCAGCTCCTGCCACATCAGCCCGCGCTTGATGTTCTTCTCCGCGTTGTAGTCGCGCGAGATGAGGTTCTGCGAGCCGACGAACCCGACCCTCCCGTCCACGACGACGAGTTTGCGGTGGTTGCGCAGGTCGGGCCGCTGGTACTGGCCCTTGAACGGCCGCACCGGCAGCATCCACGACCAGGTCACACCGATCCGGTCGAGCTCGGCGAACGTCTCCTCGGACTTCGGGATCTTGCGGGAGGCGATGTAGTCCGCCAGCAGGCGCACGGAGACACCGCGGGCGACCGCCCTCTCCATCGCGAGGAAGAACCCCTGGGTCGTGGCGTCTCGTGCGGCGATGTAGAACTCGACGTGCACGTACCGCTCGGCCGTGTCGATCGCGGCGGCCATGGCGTCGATCGATCCCTGGTAGTCGTCGATCAGCTCGGCCGACGAATCGCCGACCACCGGGAGTCCCGTGAGCGCGTGGTTCTGCTGAGCCACGCGTTGGAGCCACCGCGGCGCCTGTGCGTCGGGATGGTCGACGGCCGCCGCGGCGATCATCGCGGTGATGCGCTGCTGCTCGTCGCGACGCTTCTTCGGCAGCCGAAAGTTGCCGATCAGCAGGTACAGGCCCATGCCGACGAAAGGCACGAGGAACACGAGCAGCAGCCACGCCATCGCAGCCGTGGGCTTGCGGTCGCGGGGGATGTAGATCAGTGCGATCACATTGATGGCGAGGGCCGCGAGGGCCAGGATCGTCCAAATCAGGTTCGCGGAGACGAGCGCGTCCATGCGTCCTCCTTCGAGGGGATGCCTGAGTGTGGCACGCGCCGCGGCGCCGTCGGGACGCGGCTCATCCTGCGCGGGTGGGGCATGCGCCGACGTCACGCATGCTCCGGACGGTCACTCGAAGCCGGGGTACTCCTGCAGTTTCGTCTCGAACTCGGCACGGTCGTCTTCGCCGAGCACACCGCTGGCGATCACGACGAGCTGCAGACCCTCGAGCGGTTCTCCGGAGCGGGCGGCCTGCGCTTCGCGCGCGGCGAGGAATCCGCCGTCCTGGTCGTTCGACAGGTCGTAGATGTTGGCGTAGAACCGCATCGGATCGGGGTAGTTCTCGGTGTAGTACTCCCACGTGTGCTGCGTGCGGGGATCGTCGCTGCCGTAGAGCTTCGCGATCATCGACGGGTCGATCCCCGACCCGGTCGGGTCGTTGAAGGAGTAGAGGTTCCACAGCCCGTGCTGCACGACCACGTCGTCGATCGCGGCCATCACCTCTTGCTTGCGCGCGTAGCCCTGCACAGGCTGCTCGGTCGCCCACGCCGCGGAGGTGTACTCGACGAGCATCGATTCGCCGCCGTAGCCGTTGCGTTCGGGGCGCAGATCCTCGTCACCGACGGCAACCCACGTGTATCCGAATTCCTGGGTGAGCCTCGTCCGGATGTCGGCGAAGAGCTCCTCGGACTGTGCGCGCACCTCTTCCAGAGACTGCTGCCCGAGCGTCTCCTGCGGATCGGTGCCCTTGATGCCGGGGTACGCCTCCGCGTGCTTCTGATCTGCGGTCTTGGCGCCCTCGTAGCTGCCGGCGGCCGACGTCTGCAGGGCGCTCATGCCGCCGACGGTCGCGACGTTGAACAGGACCGTCACGATCAGCGCGATCGCCCCCAGCTTGCGTGCCCGCGGCGAGAACAGGGCGGCGACGACCGTGCCGACCACCACGAGCTGCGCGGTGAGCATCGTGACGCCGTAGAGCACGTCCGTGCCGCCGGCGACCAGCGTGCCGAGCAGGGTCAGCGCGAACAGGACGGCGATGGCGAGGGCGATCCATCCGAGGGCGTTCGCGGGTTGCTTCGGCTCCGCGGGCGTCAGGGGCGCGGGCGGGGCGACGGCGGATTCGCGAGTGGGAGCCGAGGCCTGGCGTCGCGCACCGTGATAACCGCCGGGCGGGGGGACGGGAGGTGCCCCTTCGGCCCCGGCGAGGTAGCGGGCCCGCTGCTGCTCGTGATCGCTCACCACGGCTTGTCCGTTCCCGTGCCGCCGGGCTCGTCGCCCTGCTGCTGATCCCGCTCCTGCGTGCCCTGTTCGAGCTTGCCCTCGAGTTCGTCGAGTTTGCCCTCGGAAGGCTGCTCTTCTTCACCGGGCTGCTGCTCGGGTTCCTGTGGCTCCTGCTGTTGCTCCTGCTGCTTCTGCTTGAGCCGATCCTCGGTGCCGTCGAGGGTGTCGGACATGTCGCGCTGCGGGTCGGAGGATTGCTGCTGCGCCTCTTCGCTGTGGCATTCCTCCGGCGTTTCGACCGTGATGGTCAGCGCCTCGCCGTAGAACTCGGCGGCGGCGGCACCGTCGCCGTCGGCACGCGCGGCGTCGCCCATCCGCTCGACGACGAGCGCGAGGTTGATCCGCACCCCGCACACCTCCAGTCCGGTGGCGAGGTCGAGTGCCTCTTCGAGCTCGGCCCTGGCCTCGGGCAGCTGCTCGGCCGCGCCGAGGGCGGTGCCGATGTTGAACGGCGCCTTGTACTGTTCGAACCAGTTGAGGAAGTCCTGTCCGCGCGCCGAGGCTTCGGAGCCTGCGAAGTCGTCGACCACGTAGGCGGTGATCGCCTGGTGAGCGAACGCGTACATGCTCAGCAGCTTGCCCACGAAGAGCAGCGCCGCGAGGGTGAGCGGGATGGTTCCGATCGCGACCCACCGGCGGATGCTGCGCCGGCGACGGTTCGAGCGGAGCAATGCTGCCGCCGCCTCGTTCGCGAGGGGTGTGCGGTGCGCTTCGGTGACGGGGCGTGTCGAAGCGTGCGTCACGCTCCACCTCCTCGCCACTCGCGCCCCGTTCTGCGGCAGACGAGCGGTCCTCGAATCGGCACGGGAAGCGCTGAACATCCTATCCAGGGAACAACAGAGCCGACCTCAGGTATCCCCGAGGTCGGCTCTCTGTCCGTGCGCCCTAGCCTGCGGTGGGCAGGGTGAACTGCGAGAACGTCGACGGTGTGGCGGTGCAGTCGTTCTGGATGTAGTTCGCACCGTCTGCGGTGTTGCCGCCGAGCAACGTGAGGCACTGGCCGGAGTGGCTGGCGACGAGCTGGCTGTAACCGTTGCCCAGGTCCTTCAGGCTCCACAGGAGGTGCGCCTGGTCGGAGCAGTCCCACTGCAGCACCTGCGCGTGTCCCGACAAAACCTTGGCGCTCAACGACACGGCGAGGCACGCTCCTGTCGCCACGTTCTTGAGCTGGACCTTGCCGTACGGCTTCGGCACGATGGTCCACTGCTGGGATGCGGCTTTCGTGACGGGCTGCTGGACTGCGGGGGAGGCGGAGCCGGAGACTCCGAGGGCCTTGCCGCTGTCCTTCGCGACCAGCGCGACGGTGCCGGCGGGGCGCAGGAGGAACTTGAGGTTGTCCGCGCCGGTGGTCGCGCCGCAGTCGGTCTGGACGTAGTTCGCGCCGTCTGCGGTGCCGCCACTGAGCGTGAGGCACTTGCCGGAGTGGCCGGCGACGAGCTGACCGTAGCCGTTGCCGACGTCCTTGAGGCTCCAGAGGAAGTTGGCACTGTCGGCACAGGCCCACTGCAGCACCTGCGCGTTTCCCGACAAGACCTTGCTCAAGGACACCGCGAGGCAGGCCCCGGTGGCCACGTTCTTCAGTTGGAACTTGCCGTCCGGTTTCGGAACGGTGGTCCACTGCTGTGATGCCGCTCCCGTGACGGGCTGCTGCACCGTGGGGGATGCGGTGCCGGAGACTCCGACGGCCTTGCCGCTGAACTTCGAGACCAGCGCGATGGTGCCGGTCGGCGGCGCGACGGTGGCGGCGCCGCTCGTGGCGGTGTTCCCGGAGGCGTCCTTCGCGACGACCGTGTACTGCGGCAGCGGACCGGTCGGGGCCGCCGTGTCGGTGAGCACGACGTCCGGACGCTTCCACCAGGTCGCATCCGCCGTCGTGGTCGCAACGGGCGTCGAGGTGCCCGACCGGTAGAGCTCATAGGTCAGCGTGAGATCGTCACGATCCCAGTTGGCGGGAATGGTGACGGTGACGCGCTTCGCATCGTCGGTGGTTCGTGTTGCGGAGCCGACCCAGTCGTCGCCGGAGAGGCGCGGCTTGTCCTTCGCTCCGCCGGGAGGCGTGGTCGAGAAGCGGACGATGCCCTCGAACTGTCCGTTGTTGACGGAACGGAACTCGCCGCCGATGGAGATCATGTTCCCGGTTCCGGTGATCGACAGGCCCGCCTGACCCAGTCCCGAGGTCACGCCGACGGCCCAGTCCGGCGACCACGCGTAGGCCGAGGGAGCGGGCGTGCCCGCCCAGTCCTTGTACTTGGGAGCCGCAGGCTGGTGTCCGAGTGTTCCGCGCGCGTCGGCCGTGAAGGCTTCGGAGTAGCGGTGCGTGGTCTTCGGCTGCTCCGGGTGCAGGCCGACAGTCCCGCAGGCGTGGGTGTGGCTCGTGGTGTAGACCACCTTGCCCGTGGAGTAGACGCCGTAGTGGTCCCCGAGGCAGTCGGCGACCCAGCGGATCTTGCCGGTGCCGGCCTCGGCGGCGAACGCGCCTTCCAGGTTGACCGTCTCGCCCACCTCGAAAGCCCAGGCGGTGCCGTAGACGCCGGTCGCGTCGGTGGCGAGACCGAAGATCCCGGCTTGCCCCGCGGAAGTCGCGGTCGCTCCGTTCTTGATCGTCTGGGGGGCTTGCCAGTTCGTGTCCACGACGCCGCTGCCCTTCCAGACCGCGCCGAGACCCCGCATCGCGGTGTTGCCGCTGATCTGCGAGAAGCGTCCGCCGATGATGGTGTCTTTCCCGGCCGGGTCCATGACCATGGCGTCGACCTGCTGGTCGGTCGTGGGTGCCCAGGGCAGGAGGGCGCCGTTCGAGGCTTCGAAGGCGGCGAGGTTCTTGCGTGCGGTGCCGTTGCCCTGCGTGAAGAGCCCGCCGGCGTAGACGCTCGATCCGGAAGTCGCCAGTGAATAGACGCCCGATCCGCCGATCGAGGGCACGAAGCCCGGCACCAGCTCGCCGGTCGCGGCGTCGAGCGCGGCGATGTTCCACCGGTCTTTGCCGTTGACGGCGTTGAAGGAGCCGCCGATGTAGATGCGGCTGCCGTCGGGCGATGCCGCGACGGCCTTGATCACGCCGTTGACCGTGGGTGCGAACGGCAGCAGTGCGCCGGTGTCGATGTCGTAGGCGAGCACGTTCGAACGCGCCGTGAGTGCCGCGCCCGGTGCGGCCTTCGGTTCGCGCGCGTTGTCGAACTTGCCGACGGCGTAGACCGTGGACCCGATCGTCGTCTGCGCCCAGACGTAGCCGTTGTCGATCTGGACGGTCGGAATCGGATCTGACGTGACGACGTTGTCGTCACGTTGCAGCAGTGGTGGCGGTGAGGTCTCTGCCGCCATCGCCGCTCCGCCACCGGATGAGACCAGGCCGGCGGCGACCAGGGCCCCGACGGCGGCGCCGATGGCCGCTTTCCGGGCGCGCTTCAGCGCAAGGATGTTCCCCATGTGTTGTTCCCCAGTGATTTGATGTCGACCTTCAGGCCGACATGACATCGCCGCGCGTTCCCACCGAGTCGGCTTCCCCACGAGCCTGCGACACGGTCGATCCGCGACGACGAACCTATGCCCGGACAGGTAGCCCGTGGCAGGTAAAACGATACGGACCGGAGGACGGGAGCGCCACGGATCCCGCACCTTCATACCGGATCGCGCACGGCCCCGGTGGTCGAGTCGAGCGTGAGGCGATCGGTGCTACTGCCCGGAGCCGCCGGGATGCCGCTGCCGCGTCGGGCGCAGCTGCCGGAGCTTCGCGATGAGCATCGTCGCGCGCGTGAGCTCGATGCCCAGGATGAGGAGGATGATCAGCGCCGCGACCCAGTACAGCTCCATCACGTTGCCGACTTCTCCCGACTCGGCGTAGTTGGTCGTGGTGGCCGGCGCCTCCGGCAGCACGGGGTCGGCCTCTGCGGTCCGATGCTCGTACTCCACGCCGAGCTGGTCGGCGATGGCCTCCAGGTTCGTCTCGTCGATCACCGAGAGCGCATCTGCCCCCTCGTACTGGATGTACTCGGCGCCGCCCTCGGCGAGCCCGCCCGTGGTGATGCGCATCGGCCCGCCCTCCGCCGTGCCGTAGCCGAACACGGCCCCTGCGTCGGTGTACTTCTCGCTCGAGCTGAACGACTCGGGCTCGCTGTCGACCGTCTGCTCGCCGTCGCCGAAGTAGAACACCATCCGCGAGCGGTCGGGTGACGACTCCGCGGCCGAGGTGAGGGTCTCGGTCAGCAGTGGCGCCGCGATGCCGATCGAGCTGCCTCGCGACTGACTCGTCACCTCGGGGCGCAGCACCTCCAGCGATCCCATGAGCGCCGTGGTGTCGGTGGTCAGCGGCATCCGCAGTTCGGCCGCTGCATCCGAGGTGATGAGGGCGAAGCGCGCTCCCGGGTACTCCTCGACGAGCGCACGCACGTCGTCACGGATGCCGTCGAGCCGCGGCTCGTCGTCGCCCCAGTCCTCGGCGACGATGCTCGCGGTCGTGTCGACGACGAGCACGATGTCGGTATCGGTCGCGAGCGTCTGCGTCGCGCCTCCCGGGATGCCGGGGCGCAGCAGCAGCGCGGCGCACGCGAGCACCAGCACCAGGCGCATCGCCCACAGTGCGCGGTGTCCGGCGACCGTGCGCGTATCGGCAGGGGCCCCGCCGGCGGACCGGGGAGGTCGCACCAGGACCCAGATCGCGAGTGCGGCGATCGGGGCGATCAGCAGCAGGATCAGCAGCGGGTTCAGCACGGGCTGGAAGATCACAGTCGCACCCTCCACAGCACCACGACGAAGCCGAGGAGACAGACCGAGAGCACCGCGATCCAGAGATTCGGTGCGTCGGTCCAGACCACCTGCGCCTCGCCGCGCAGCTCGGTCGCCTCCTGCTCCTGCACCTGCTCGACGATGTCGGAGACCGTCGTCGTGTCGCGCAGGCCGAACGCGGCCCCGCCGGTGGCCTCAGCCGCGGCGGTGAGCTCCGCGCTGACGTCGGCATCCTTGCCCTGCACCGGGTTCAGGGCGAACACCCGCACCTCCTTCGAGGCCGCATACGCCGCCGCCTCGTCGAGCGTGACGATGGAGGCACCGTTGACCTCATTGTCGGTCGCGAAGATCACCGACCGCGAACGATCGTCGCCCGGACGGTCGAACCCCATCGTGCAGGCGGCGAGGCCGTCTCCGATCAGGGAGGCGCCGTCGCCGTTGAGGGTGCCGACCCAGTGTTCGGGGATCTGGTCGACGTAGTCGAAGCTCCGGGTCATGCTCTCCAGGTGCTCGCGGATGAAGTCGTAGTCGTCGGTCAGCGGGAAGATCTGCACCGGGGAGCTGTTGAAGATCGTCAGCCCGATCCGCTCGCCCTCGAAGTCGTCGAGCAGCTCTTCGAAGACCGTCAGCACCTCGACGTCGACCTCGGACATCGAGCCGGAGACGTCGAGGCACAGCATGATGTCGCGGCTCGTGTTGACCGGCTGGATGGTCTGGGCCGACATCGGTCGAGCGGCCACGACGCCCGCCACGATAGCCGTCACCGCGCCCAGAGCCAGGATGCCCGACAGCGCGAGAGCCCGCCGCGCCAGCGCTCGACGGAACGTCGGCAGTGCGCGCAGGCGCTCGGCGCGAGCGACGCGCGCCGTGTCGCCGCCGCGACCGCCTCCGCTCCGCCGCAGCCCGAGGATCAGGCCGACCGTGACGGCGACCATGACGACGGCGACCGCGGCGACCAGCATCCACACGTTCGCTAGTGCCACGCCCGCACCACCGTTCGTGCGGCCTCGGCGCCCGCGATCGGATCGATGGCCGGCCCCGGACGGAAGATGCTGGGGTAGTAGTGCCTGCCCATGGCGTCGATCAGGGCAGGATGCACGCCCCGCGCCACGAGGTCGTCGAGCGCGAGCACCGGGGCCTCGAGGCCGCTGTACTCGTTCACGAAGGTGCGGACGACGCGGCTCAGCTCGAGGTTCGCTTGCCGGGCACTGAGTCGGCTCTCGCGGTACTCGTTCTCGATCTGCTGGATGCGACCCATGTACTCGGTGCGCAGCTGCGACAGCACGTCGATGATCAGCGGCGGATGCCCGGCGGCCTCATCCACGGGGAGCGTGCGCCGCGGCCGCGTGAGCACGATGAGCAGCCAGGCGCCGAGCACCAGGAGAACGAGGATGCCGATCGCGAGCAGCATCCATCCCCAGCCGTACTGCGCCGGCGGGTAGAGCTCTTCAGAGCCGGGCATTCGACCTCCGGTTCAGCAACTGCAGCAGCTGCGCGACGGCGTCGTCCTGCCCGTCGAGGGAGGAGTGGCTGATCTCGAGGCGGGTGAGGAGCTCGTCTCGGTGCGCCGCGTCGGCGTCGTGCTGCGCGGTCAGCTCCTGCACGATGGCACGGTCGCCCTGCACGAAGTCCGGCACCTGCCAGCGGCTGTCCGCATCGCTGCGGATGCGTCCGGTGGCGTGGTCCAGCACCGGGTCGGCGTCGCGCAGGGTGAGCCAGAGCACGTCGTGCTGCACGCGCAGGCGGCGCAGCATCCGCTCGGTCTCACTCGTCACGGGGGCCTCGTCGGTGATGACGACCACGATCATCCGGCGCGAGATCGTGCGGGTCACGAACGAGAGCAGGGCGTCGCGGTCGCTGGGCGCCGAGCTGTCGTCGATCGCCCGGTCGATCGTGCGCAGGGCGTGTTCGAGCGCGCCCTCACTGCGGCCGGGCGCGAGACGCCGCACCTTCGCCGCGTCGCCGTAGACGGTGCTGAAGTCGTCGCCGTGGCGCAGCGTGAGCACGCCGAGCGCCCCCGTCGCGAGGATCGCCAGCTCCTTCTTCGATCGCTCGTCGGCGGCGAGGGCCGACATCGAGCGGCCCGTGTCGACCACGAACAGCACCGTGTGCATGCGGGTCGCGCGGGAGCGTTTGACGAGCGGGGTGCCCAGCCGCGCGGTCGCCCGCCAGTCGATGTCGCGTACCTGATCGCCGTACTCGTACTTACGCAGGTCTTCGAAGTCGAGGCTGCGCCCGTGCAGGAGCGACGCGTAGGCGCCGTCGAGCGCGTGCAGCGACTTGCGTGTCGAGTGGATGAAGAGCTTGCTCTTCACCTGCGTGATCAGGCTGGCCATCGGAGGGGTCAGGGCGTGGGGACCGACGCGAAGATCTGGTCGATGATCTCTTCGCTGCGGACGCCCTCGGCATCCGCCTCGAAGGTCAGCAGCACGCGGTGGCGGAGCACCAGGTGACGCAGCTCGCGGATGTCTTCGGGCAGCACGTGGGAGCGGCCCTTCAGCAGGGCCAGCGCCCTGGACGCCTGCAGGAAGGCGATGCTCGCACGCGGGCTCGCGCCGTACTTGATGAAGCGGGCGCGCTCCTCGCCGATGTACGGCGCCGGGTTCCGGGTGACGTAGGCGATCGACACGATGTAGTTGCGGATCGCGGGGTCGACGTAGATGCGGCTCGCGACGTCTTGCAGCAGGCGCACGTCGTCGAGGCTCACGGCGCTGGTCACGTGCCGGTCCGGGTCGAGCACGCCCGAGTCGATGCGGCTGAGAACCTCGAGCTCTTCTGCCGGGCTCGGGTATTCGACGATCTCCTTGAGCAGGAAGCGGTCCATCTGCGCCTCGGGCAGTTCATACGTGCCCTCCTGCTCGATGGGGTTCTGCGTCGCGATCACGAGGAACGGCTTCGGCAGGTGGTGGATCTCGCCGCCGATCGTGGTCTGGTGCTCCTGCATCGCCTCGAGCATCGCGCTCTGCGTCTTGGCGCTGGAGCGGTTGATCTCGTCCAGCAGCACGAAGTTCGCGTGCACCGGACCGAGCACGGTGCGGAAAGAGCCCGTCGCCGCGTCGTAGATCTGGTTGCCGGTGATGTCGCTCGGCAGCAGGTCGGGGGTGCACTGGATGCGCTTGAACTGCGCCTTCACGGTGTCGGCGAGGGTGCTGGCAGCCGTGGTCTTGGCGAGCCCGGGCACGCTCTCGAGCAGGATGTGGCCGCCGGCGATGAGCGAGACGAGCAGGCTCGTGCGCAGCCGCTCCTGGCCGACCATCTTGGCCGAGTAGGAGGTGGAGATGATGCGCAGGACCTCGGTGGCCCTGGCCATCTCGGCATCCGTCGGAGCGCCGTTCGCCGGTGCCGCGGCCGGTGCCGACGCGGGTGCCGGGTCGGGTGTGCGCGCGGGTGCGGGCGGGGGCGGAGGCGCGGCCGGATACGGGGATGCGGCGTTCAGGTCATGCATGCTCTCTCCTCCTGAGGAGCGCGGCGCGTCCCCCCGCGGACCAGCGTAATAGCTGCGCCTGTGGGGCGGGATTCTCCCCGTCGCGCGGAGCTCTCATCGCGAACGCTCCGCCCCACGTCGAGATCTCCGCCCCGGGCGTGCCCCCACCCGCCGGCACCCGCGACCGACACTGATACCGTCGAAGGGCAGCCGCTTTCCGGGCAGGTCGAGCTTTTCGCTCCCACCGGGACAGACCTGTTCCTCGCTCGGATGCGGCCGCTGACCGATACATGACTGAAGAGTATGAGGACGATACGTGACGAGCAGAGAACGAGTAGCGATCATCGGCGCCGGCCCCTCGGGTATGGCGCAACTGCGGGCCTTCGAGTCCGCGGGCCGCGCGGGGGCGGACATCCCCGAGCTGGTCTGCTTCGAGAAGCAGGCCGACTGGGGCGGACAGTGGAACTTCACCTGGCGCACGGGACTCGACGAGTTCGGCGAGCCGGTGCACTCCAGCATGTACCGCAACCTGTGGTCGAACGGCCCGAAGGAAGCGCTGGAGTTCGCGGATTACAGCTTCGACGAGCACTTCGGCCGTCCCATCTCCTCCTACCCGCCGCGTCCGGTGCTGTGGAACTACATCGCCGGCCGCCTGGAGAAGAGCGACGTGCGCGACCTGATCCGCTTCCAGACCGTGGTGCGCTGGATCGAGTTCGACAGCGAGCGCGAGATCTTCACGCTCACCAGCGAGAATCTGCCCACCGGCGAGTCGACCGTGGAGGAGTTCGACCGCGTCATCGTCGCCAGCGGGCACTTCTCCTTCCCGAACATGCCGGACTTCGCCGGTATCGAGACCTTCCCCGGCTACATCAGCCACGCCCATGACTTCCGTGGCGCCGAGGCGTTCGCCGACAAGGACGTGCTCGTGATCGGCGCGAGCTACTCGGCGGAGGACATCGGCAGCCAGGCGTTCAAGATGGGCGCGCGCTCGGTGACGGCGAGCTTCCGCTCGGCGCCGATGGGCTACGACTGGCCCGACGGCATCGAGGAGCGCCCGGTCGTCGAGCGGTTCGAGGGCGACGTCGTGTTCTTCGCCGACGGCACCTCGAAGCGTGTGGATGCCGTGATCATGTGCACCGGGTACCTGCACAAGTACCCGTTCCTCCCCGACGACCTGGCTCTGTCGTCGCCGAACAACGTCTACCCCGACGGCCTCTACCGCGGCGTGGTCTGGCAGGGCAATCCGCGCCTCACCTACCTCGGCGCGCAGGACCAGTGGTTCACGTTCAACATGTTCGACGTGCAGGCCTGGTTCGTGCGCGACCTGATCCTCGGCCGCATCGTGCTGCCGGATGAGGCCGAGCGCGCCGCATCCATCGCCGAGTGGCGCGCGCGATTCGGGCAGATCGACTCGGCGGCTGCGGAGATCCGCTTCCAAGCCGACTACATCCGCGACCTGCTGGAGCTCACCGACTACCCGGAGTTCGACATCGACCGGGTCGTCGAGATCTTCCTCGCGTGGAAGCACGACAAGCAGGACGACATCATGGGCTACCGCGACCGCGTCTACGAGTCGGTCATGACCGGCACGCTCGCGGTCGTGCACCACACGCCGTGGCTCGAAGAGCTCGACGACTCCCTCGAGCGGTACCTCGATGTGGATCCGGATGCCGTCGAGCCGGCGCGCCTCATCGCGGGGCAGCCGCGCGACGACGACCGCGAGGCTCTCGCCACCGTCTGACCGTCCGCTCGCCCCTCCCGTGCATGCGGGGTGTGGGGTGGGATTCTCCCCGTAGGGCGGAGGTTTCCGGACGAAACCTCCGCCCTACGGCGAGATCTCCGCCTCACGCGCGGCGTCAGAGCGCGACGTCAGAGCGCGAGGTCGGCGGGCGGCACGGTGGCGTCGGCCGTCGAGTCCGACACGGTCGCGCGACGACGGCCGACCCAGACCACGAGGGCGGCGGCGCCGATGATGATCGCGGCGATCAGGAGCACGTAGAGAGAAACCCCGACGAAGCCGCCGCTCAGTCGGGGGTCGAGGAACGGGTACGGGTACCAGTACGGTGTCCCCGACGCCGGTGCGATCACCAGGTTCGCGCGGATCAGGGTGTAGACCACCCAGACGATCGGGAAGATCGCGGCGATGCCGACGGCGCCCCATCCGAGAGCCCGACGCCGCGGCGCGAAGAGGACGTCGGCCAGCATGATGATCGGGATGACGACGTGCAGCACTTCGTTGGACCATCCGACGGTGGAACCCTGCGGCAGCTCGATGCCGCGCAGCAGCAGGTTGTAGACGACTCCCGTGACGATCATGTAGGTGCTCGCGCACATCAGCAGGACCGCCAGCCAGCGGGGCTCGGCCGTCATCGTGCTCCGCTGCCTCAGGGCCCAGATCCCACCGCACGCGAGCGCGACCGCGGCCAGCACGTTCGACTCGATCGTGAAGAAGCTGAAGAAGTTCGCGATGACGGTGGGCAGGTGCGCGCCCCACTCGGTCGTCGCCGCTCCCGCGATCTCGAGGGAGCGGATGAGCTGCGCCACGATCGCGGCGACAGCCAGAACGGCTGCGGCGATGCGCAGGTAGGGCCACCAGGTCGTCGTCATGTTCGCCTCCGGTCGCAACTGTAGTGGCAGGTTTCCATAGACCGCGGGACCGATATATCGATATCGTCGGACCGATCACGCAGGTGCGCGCATGGCGGAGGGGCAGATGAGCGACAGCGGTAACGGCACGGTCGATGCGGGTGTGGTGAAGAAGGGGCGGTTCCGGCGAGCCGGCCTCAGCATCCAGTCGAAACTCCTCATCATGCTGCTGGCGGTGAGCCTCGTGTCATCCGTGATCGTGGGAGCCATCGGCTTCATCAACGGGCGCCAATCCCTGCACGACTCGGCGGTGGATCAGCTCATCACGATCCGCTCGATGCGGGCGGCCGAGGTCACGACGTTCATGGAGAGCGTTCGTCGCGATGCCTCCCTGCACTCGCGGAACCTCAGCGCGCAGAACATGTCGACGGCGGTCAATGCGGGCTTCGCCGACCTCGCCGACGTGGAGCTCGACGAGAGCCGGCGCGACGCGGTGGAGTCCTATTACCAGGACGTCTTCATCCCCGAGCTCGAGGGGCGGTCGGGCGAAGAGTACGGCGATACGGCATTCATCCCGGAGACCAGTGCCGGGCAGTACGTGCAGTCGGAGTACGTCACGGGTAACCAGGACTTCGACGCCGACTACGACGCGCAGCTCGATCTCACCGACAGCGGCGACGGCACGAGCTACTCGGCTGCGACCGGAAGGTACGGCGACTACTTCACGCGCCTGGTGCAAGAGGCCGGCTACGAGGACGCCCTGCTGCTCAACCTCGACGGCGATGTCACCTACTCCGCCTACAAGGGGGTCGAGCTCGGTACAAACCTGCTGACCGGTCCCTACCGCGAATCCGTCCTGTCGAAGGCATACTCCGAGGCGATCGCGACCAACTCCGTCAACACCGTCGTCCTCACGGACTTCGATCGCTGGATCCCCTCCCTCAACGTCCCCGCGATGTGGGTCGTCTCTCCGGTCGGCAACGACAGTGGCATCACCGGGGCGATGGCGTTCCAGATCTCCATCGACACGATCAACGACGTGATGACGGGCAAGGAGCAGTGGAAGGCGCAGGGCCTCGGCAACACCGGCGAGGTCTACCTCGTCGGACGCGACGACCTGATGCGCAGCACCGCTCGGCGGCTCGTCGAAGACCCCGAGGACTACGTCAAGCGCCTCATCAGCGGAGGGATGGCGCCCACGATCGTCGACCGCATCGGCGCCATCAAGGGCACGGTCCTGCTGCAGCCGGTCGACACCAAGGCCGTGCAGGAGGCACAGGCCGGCCGCAGCGGCACGGTCGTCGGGCGGGACTTCATCGGCGGTGAGAGTGTCACCGCGTACGCTCCGCTCGAGATCGAAGGTCTCGACTGGGTGGTGATCGCGCGGATCGACACCGCGGAGGCCTTCGAACCGGTGAACGTCTTCACCCGCAACGTCCTGTTGTCGCTGCTCGGCATCATGCTCGGCGTCTCGCTGCTCTCGCTGCTGCTCGCGCAGGTGTTCACCCGCCCGATCCACCGGCTCGTCGGCGCCGTGCATCGTGTCGCCGAGGGCGACCTCGACGTGCAGGTGCCGCAGAGCTCGCGCGACGAGTTCGGCGACCTCGGCAACGCCTTCAACGACATGGCCTCGAGTCTGCGCATCAAACAGGAACTGATCGAGGAGCAGCAGAAGGAGAACGAGAAGCTGCTGCACACGTTGATGCCGGCGAGCGTTGCGACCAAGTACAAGCAGGGTGACGAGGCGATCACCGAGGCGCACGAGAACGTGTCTGTCGTGTTCGCCGAGCTGGTCGGGTTCGATGACCTCACGCGCGACATGAGCGCAGAGGAGGAGATCGGCCTCCTCAACACGCTGATGCGCGGGTTCGACGAGGCAGCCGAGAAGGCGGGCGTCGAGAAGGTGCGCACGCTGCGCGGCGGCTACCTCGCGTCGTCGGGGCTGATCGTGCCCCGGGTCGACAACATCCGCCGCACCGTCGACTTCGCCCGCAACCTGCTCGGGGTGATCGAGCGCTTCAACGCGCAGAACGGCACCCAGATCTCGTTGCGTGCCGGTGTCGACACCGGCACCGTGACCAGCGGTCTCGTCGCGCGCACCAGCCTCGCCTACGACCTGTGGGGTGACGCCGTGAACCTCGCCTACCGGGTGCGCTCGGTCAGCGGCGAACCCGGCATCTACGTGAGCCAGACCGTGCGCGACCGCACCCAGGAGCTGGTCACCTACGTCGAAGCGGGGACGGTGGAGACGCAGGGCAGGACCGAGACCGTGTGGAAGGTGGTCTGATCATGGGCGACGTGTTCACGGGCGGGTGGGGCTGGTGGGTACTCACGCTCGCCGTCGGTGTGCCCGTGCTGCTGGTCGTCCTCACCGAGTTGATCGGCGCGCTGACCCGCCGGGGGAACCCGGTCGCGAAGCCGCTGCGGATGCTGCGCAACTGGGTCATCCCGGTCGGTGCGCTGTTCGCCCTGCTGATCTTCGCGATCCAGTCGCCGGCGGATCAGGTGTGGACGCGCGTGGTGGCGACGGTGTTCGGGTTCCTCGTGATCCTGCTCGTGCTGTCGGCGTTCAACGTGGCCCTGTTCGCCAACGCGAAGCCGGGTTCGTGGCGCGAGCGCATCCCGTCGATCTTCGTGGAGATCGGCCGACTCGTCCTGGTCGGCGTCGGACTCGCGCTGCTGTTCTCGTGGGTGTGGGATGCCGACGTGGGCGGGCTGTTCACCGCCCTCGGCGTCGGGTCGATCGTGATCGGTCTCGCCCTGCAGAACGCGGTGGGCGGTGTGATCTCGGGTCTGCTGCTGCTGTTCGAGCAGCCGTTCAAGATCGGCGATTGGCTGGATGCCGCGGGGGTTCGGGGCCGGGTCGTCGAGGTGAACTGGCGCGCGGTGCACATCGACACGGGCTCCGGCATCCAGATCGTGCCGAACTCCTCGCTCTCGGGGGCGTCGTTCACGAACCTGAGCGAGCCGGAGGGGCCGTACTCGGCCGAGGCCGCCGTGACCTTCTCGACCGACGACCCGCCACATGAGGTGATGGCGCTGCTCGTCGAGGTGGCGGACTCGTTGCCGATGCGGCTGCAGCGGCAACGGGCGACGGTCGACTACTCGGGAGCCGGCGCCTACTCCGTGTCGATCCCCGTCGCGGGGCCGGCCGATGCGTCTCGAGCGCTGTCGATGTACCTCTCCTGGCTCTGGTACGCCGCGCGACGCCGCAGTTTCGCGCTCGACGGCGACTCGACCGATCCGCTCGCCGAGCCGCAGCGCCTGGTCGAGGCGATGCAGGAGATCGCGCCGACCCTGCACCTGCGCGACGACGACATCGAGGCGATCCTCTCGGATGCCCGGCTGGAGCGCTACGGCGTCGGCGAGATCGTGCTGCCCAGCGGCATCGTGCCGGACGAGGTGCGCGTGGTGCTGTCGGGCCGTGCGGTGCTCGCCCTCGAGGTCGATGACGGCCGTGTGGATTTCGCCGCCGCGGAGAAGGGCGATCTCATCGGGCAGACCGCCCTCACCCGCGAGCGCACGCAGGCCGTGACGGTGGCGGGAGAGATCCTGACCGTGGTCGTGCTGCCGCTCACCACGATCGATGCGCTGATCCGCACGCGGCCGCGCCTGGCTGCCGAGATCGGGGAGTCGCTCGAGCTCAAGCGGACTCTAGCGGCCTCGCGGCTCGCCGAGCTCGGCATCGCGCGCGGAGTCATCACCGGGCGCTGAGCGCATCACAGCGCATGCAGTCGCGCACATTGCCTGCCCGACGGGATGACCCGCCTGGGCTCACCCTTGCCAGAGCTCGAGGGCGCCCCAGTCGCCAGGTGCACCGAGTGACTCGATCGTGAGCGACTCGGAGGCTGGGAAGTCGCGAAACAGAGCCGCGACTCGCGTGGTCCAGCCGGTATCCGGGTCTATCGCTGGGAGTAGATACGCGATCACTGCCAGTGCGTTGTACGTGCCATAGACCTGTTTGGGGTGCTCGGAATTGCGTAGATGGTCGAGCGCAGGGATCTGGCCAGTCTTTGGCCGCGACGGCGCGTTCTGGAGCTTCCGGTTGAACAACCGTGCGTGGTGAGCCGCAACATTCCGCATGTAGTTGAGGCTGGCGAGCCAACTCGCCATCAGCCTTTTCGTTGGGACGCCAAAAGCGAGAGCGACCTCTTCAGCGTCCACCTGATTCATCCCCCGATAGAGAACCGAGAGGTGGCCGAGTTCGAGGATCTCGGTGAGTGCCCAGACGGGCATTCTGTCGTCGTACTTCTGTCGGAAGTGTTCGACGAACTTCTCGTCCGAGCTAGCTTGCCGAGAACGGACCCGTTGCAGCCACTGCACATGCGTACTCGAGTTCGGGTCGCGGATGTCAGTGCCGTCCGTGATGAAAGCCGCAGTGAACCGGGTCGGATCTTCGTAGGCGAAGGCGGATGCTCTTCCCAAAACGTAGCCGAGGCGCATCCGGACAGCCACCTCGATGCGCTCGATTCCGTCAAGAACGAGGAGCCGGAGTTGTCGGTCGAAGTCGATGAGCTCCTCGGCATGGGATAGCCGCGTGCCCGGACGGTAGCGGCTGAGGACGCGTACGCGTGTGCGATCCTCGTCATCGACATACTCCTCGGACATCCGGAACGGATAGAGGTAGCCGGTGAGGCGGTAATAGCCGATCGCTGCCAAGATCTTCGCAGCGCGATTCCCATCCGGTATCTGGAGGCCGTGCTCGGTGAGACGCTCGACCTGCTGTTCCACGGACAACCAGTTTTTCGCGTACTCGACCATGACTCTCCCCCAGAAAGAAAATCAGCCCGCGCCTTTCGGCAACGGGCTGATCATGATGTCTTCATCATAGTGCAACGACGACCGCCCTGCTAGCAAAGGCGATGCTCACGTCGGGCGTTCTGCACGGGCCAGGCCACCGCGACGTTCCCCATCCCGCTGTTCGCCAGCATCACACCCGCCGGCGCCACCGCAGCCGGGTGATGAGCACGCCGAGCAGGCACAGCGCGCCGCCGAGGAACATCAGCGGCGTGGGCACCTCGCCGAGGATCGCCCACGACATCAGGATGGCGATCGCCGGCACCACATAGGTGGTCGCGGAGGTCTGCCCCGCGGTGCTGCGCTGCAGCACGTAGGCCCAGGTCGTGAAGGCGATCGCGGTCGGGAAGATGCCGAGGTAGACGACCCACAGCGTCGCATCCAGGGGTGCGGTCTGCAGGGCGTCGACGAGCTTCCCGACCCACGGGAGCAGTGCGACGGTGCCGGCGATGGCACCGAGCCAGGTCAGCGTGGTCGGGTCGACGCCCGAGGTGAGCAGGCGCTTCTGCACGAGCGTGCATCCGGCGTACATGACCGCGGCGAGGAGGGCGAGCAGTAGCCCCGTGATGTCTGGTCCCGCGCTGGTGGAGGAGTTCATGCCGATCAGGACGACACCGAGGAACGCGATCGGTGCCCCGATCACGAGCGGCTTCGGGAAGCCCTCCCGCAGGAACAGGCCGCTGAAGACCACGACCATGAGGGGTGCGAGGTTGACGACCATCGCGGCGGTGCCGGCGTCGAGGGTGAGCTCTGCGCTGTTCAGGGCGAGGTTGTAGACGCAGAACCAGCCGACGCCCCACACCGCGATGAGCAGCCAGTAGCGGCGCTCGGGAAGACGGATGCCGTGCCGCAGCGCGATGAGGGTCAGCACGACTGTGCCCACCGCCATCCGCAGCAGGGCCAGTGCGCCCGGGTCGTAGTGCGGCCCTGCTCCGCGGATGCCGATGAAGGCGGAGGCCCAGAGCACCACCGTGACCAGCGCGGCGATGAGCACGAGCGGCCCCTGTGCCTTCGGTGCCCCGGCGTCGGTGCGGATCCCGGGGTCGCCGGATGTGGCTCGTGACATCCTCCGATCCTCGCAGTGGCCTCCGACATCGGTCGACCACCCGAAGTGCCAACTGCCATCGGATTTCAGACGACTCGCCGACGCGCCGGACTGCCGACTCAGGAACTGCGGGTTGCCACCGTCTCATCGGCATCCAACAGCGAGGGAAGTGCGGCCGACGGCCCGCTGAGCGCGCGCAGCGCATAGAGGATCGTCGCGAGGTCGACCAGCTCCTGGACCAGCGCACCGACGACCGCCGGAATGATGCCGGTCATCGCGACGAGCATGAGCCCCACGCTCAGGGCGATCCCGATCCAGATCGCGGTGAGGGCGACACGCAGCGTGTGCCGACCGATGGACACGGCATCGACCACCTTGGCCAACGAGTCGACGAGGATGACGACATCGGCGGCGTCTCCGGCGGCGGTGGCGCCCTTGGCTCCCATCGCGATGCCGACGTCGGAGGCGGCGAGCACCGGGGCGTCGTTGACCCCGTCGCCGACCATCATCACCGGACGCGGCTCGATCTCGGCAGCGAGGCGGACCTTCTCGGGCGGCAGCAGCTCGGCATGAACCTCGTCGATGCCCACCTGTCGAGCGACGGACTCCGCCGTGGGGCGCACGTCGCCCGTCAGCACGGCCAGGCGGGAGACGCCGTGCGTGCGCAACCAGGTGACGACGGCGGCCGCTTCCGGACGGGGGTGATCGGCGAGGACCAGCGCGCCGGCGAAGCGTCGGTCGACCGCGACGTACGCGGCGGCTTCGCTGGTGTCGAGCACGGCCCGGACCGTGTCGGGGGCGAGGGAGGCGACGTACGCGGGCTTCCCCACGACGACCTCCTTCCCGGCGATCCGGGCGACCACCCCGTTCGTCGCCTCCTCGCGCGCCTCCTCGGCGCTGTGGAGGGCGAGACCGCGCTGTAGGGCGGCACGGCGGATGCCATCGGCGAGAACGTGCGAGGAGTACTGTTCGGCGGACGCGGCGAGTTGCAGGATCTCGTCCTGCTCGAAGCCGGGGGCCGGACGGATGTCGATGAGCTCGGGGCGGCCCCGCGTGAGGGTGCCGGTCTTGTCGAAGGCAGCCGAGCGGATACGGGCGATCTGCTCGATCACGGCGCCCCCCTTCATGATCACTCCCGCTTTCGCTGCGCGAGAGAGACCGCCGAGGAAGGCGACGGGTGCGGCGATCAGCAGCGGGCATGGCGTCGCCAGCACGAGCACCTCGGCGAAGCGGGTGGAGTCGCCGGACAGCGCCCACGCGGCGCCGGCCAGCACGAGCGAGACGGCGGTGAACGGGATCGCGAACCGATCGGCCAGGCGCACGACCGGTGCGTGTGAGTCCTCGGCGGCGTGGACGAGCGCGACGATCTGCTGGTACTGGCTGTCGGCTCCTACACGCGCAGCGCGCATCCGCACCGCGCGTGTTCCGTTGATCGAGCCCGACAGCACCTCCGCGCCCGCCTCACGGGTGACCGGCATGCTCTCGCCCGTGAGCGAGGACTCGTCGAAGGTTCCCTCATCCGAGAGCAGCACGCCATCGACCGGCACGATCTCCGACGGGCGTACCAGGATGAGGTCGCCCACCACCACGTCGTCGACGGGGATGTCCCTGGCCTCCTCCGAATCCGCCGACTGCGACGGGTGCAGCACGTGAGCCGCACGCGGGGAGCGGTCCAGCAGGGCGGACAGATCCCGTCTGGCACGACGACCTGCGAAGTCCTCGAGCGCTTCTCCGCCCGAGAGCATCAGCACGATGATGAGCGACGCGATGTACTCTCCGACGGCGAGCGTGGCAGCCATCGCCACGACGGCCAGGATGTCGAGGCCGACCTGACCCCGCAGCACGTCGCGCACCATCCCGATCAGGGTCCAGACGATGACCGCGGCCACGTAGGCCGTGGCGATCCAGCGTCCGATCCCCTGTGCACCGAGGGAGTGCAGGATCAGCACCACGGCGAAGACGACGACGGTGATCGTGATCACCGGGTAGCGCCACAGAAGGCGGACGATTCGCATGCCTCAGCTTCGCGCACTCCGTCGCCTAATGCACCGGTGCGGCCGAACCGTTCGTGCCTGCTTCCGGACGGGCGCCCGGCCGGAAGGGCGTCGGGGAACCCTTCGATAGGATGGGACCGCCCGAAGAGGGCCAGCTCATCAGCCGGTGCGAACCCGGCGAAAGCCAGGGGGATACCCATGCCAGGAATCGTTATCGTCGGCGTGCAGTGGGGCGACGAAGGAAAGGGCAAGGCCACCGATCTTCTCGGTGAGCGCACCGACTGGGTGGTGAAGTTCAACGGCGGCAACAACGCCGGGCACACCGTCGTCGTCGGCGACGAGAAGTACGCCCTGCACCTGCTGCCCTCCGGCATCCTCTCTCCGGGTGTGACGCCCGTGATCGGCAACGGCGTGGTCGTCGACCTCGAGGTGCTGTTCTTCGAGCTCGAGGCGCTCTCCGCGCGTGGCATCGACGTGTCGCGGCTCAAGGTCAGCGCCAACGCGCACATCATCACGCAGTACCACCGCACGCTCGACAAGGTCACCGAGCGCTTCCTCGGCAAGCGCATGATCGGCACGACCGGTCGCGGCATCGGTCCGGCCTACGCCGACAAGATCAACCGCGTCGGCATCCGCGTGCAGGACCTGTTCGACGAGAACATCCTGCGCCAGAAGGTCGAGGGCGCACTCGACCAGAAGAACCACCTGCTGGTGAAGATCTTCAACCGTCGCGCGATCACCGCCGACGAGGTCGTCGAAGACCTGCTCTCCTACGCCGAGCGGCTGCGGCCGATGGTCGCCGACACCGGTTACCTGATCGCCCAGGCGCTCGACCGCGGCGAGGTCGTCGTGTTCGAGGGCGGCCAGGCCACCATGCTCGACATCGACCACGGCACCTACCCGTTCGTCACCTCCTCTTCGGCCACGGCCGGCGGGGCTGCGACCGGCGCAGGAGTCGGCCCCGGTGCGCTCGACCGCATCGTCGGCATCGTCAAGGCGTACACGACCCGCGTCGGCTCGGGCCCGTTCCCGACCGAGCTGTTCGACGAGCAGGGCGAGTGGCTGCGCAAGCAGGGCTTCGAGTTCGGCACCACGACCGGCCGTCCGCGCCGCGTGGGCTGGTACGACGCGCCCATCACCCGCTACGCGACCCGCATCAACGGCATCACCGACCTGGTGCTCACCAAGCTCGACATCCTCACCGGTCTCGAGCAGATCCCGGTGTGCGTGGCCTACGACGTCGACGGTGAGCGGTTCGACGAGGTGCCGGTCAACCAGACCGACTTCCACCACGCGAAGCCGATCCTGGAGTACTTCCCCGGCTGGAGCGAAGACATCTCGGTCGCGCGCACCTTCGACGACCTGCCGAAGAACGCGCAGGACTACGTGCTCGCGCTCGAGAAGATGAGCAACACCCGCATCTCGGTGATCGGGGTCGGCCCCGAGCGCGACCAGGTCGTCGTCCGCCACGGCCTGCTCGACTGACCCGGCGCTCCATGACGCGATTCTGGCTCGGCGGCTACGGCCCCGGCATGGATGGGCAGGCCGAGGGCATCGGCCTGCTCGCGGGGGATGAGGGCCGTGAGGCCAGCACGCTCGCCTACCGCGGTGCCGTCGTGGAGACGCCCTCGCCGTCGTGGCTGGCGCAGCATCCGTCCCTCGACGTCGTCTACGCGTCGCTCGAGGGCGACTCCGCCGTGCAGGCCTTCTCGCGCACCGGCGAATCGGCGCTCACTCCGCTGGGTCCGCCCGCGGTGGTCGGCGACACCGTCTGCCACGTGGCGGTCGCCCCGAACGGCTCGGCGCTGGTCGCCAGCTGCTACGGTGACGGCCGCGTGGTGCGGTTCGACCTCGATCCGGAGGGGCGCATCCTGCCCGCGAAGCCGGATGCCGCCGCAGCTCTCCGCGCGGCCCTGTTCGGTGACGACGTCGACCCGGATGCTCCGGCCGCGACCCCTCCCGGCGACGGCGTCGCGGCGGTCGACCCGTATGCGGTCGGCGGCGACCGCGTCTCGCGCGCCCACGCCGCCGTGTTCCTTCCCGAAGGCCGCATCGCCACGACCGACCTCGGATTCGACCTCGTGCGGTTCTGGCGGCAGAGCGGCACCGGTCTTACCCTCGATCACGAGGTCGTGCTGCCCCTCGGAACCGGACCGCGGCACATGGTCGTGCACCCCAGTGGACACCTGCACGTCGTGACGGAGTACTCGTGCGAGGTGTTCACGCTCGCTCGCGCGGCGAACGGCACCTGGAGTGTCGTGTCGGTGACCATGGCGAGCCCGATCGCCGAGGTGGGCACGGACTTCCCGGCCGAGCTCGCCCGCACTCGTGACGGGCACTTCCTCTACACGGCCCTGCGCGGAAGCAACACCATCGCGGCGTTGCGGGTGCGCGGCGGGGGCGAGGCTCTGGAGTCCGTGGCCCTCGCCGATGCGGGAGTGGACTGGCCGCGGCACCACCTGATCCACGAGGGCAAGATGCTTGTCGCCGGACAGCGCTCCGACACGATCACGCTGCTCGACCTCGACGAGCGCACGGGCGCGCCCCTCGGCATCCGTCATGAGGCACAGGTCCCGACGCCGACGCACTTCCTGCCCGTGCGCTGAAGCCCCGCAGTCGCACTCGCGAAGCCCGCGCTTGACCTCGACCTCACTTGAGGTTCTAGCGTCGTCTCCATGACCACAGAGACCGGGCAGACGCCCGCGCCGGCCGCACCCGCACCGCGCATCCTGAACAGCGAGTACGTCTGGATCACCATCGGTGCGTGCGCGCTCGTGTTCCTCGGGGCGTTCGAGTCGCTCGCCGTGACCACGGTCATGCCGACGGTGAGCGCCGATCTCGGCGGCGAGCGGCTGTATGCGCTCGCATTCGCCGGACCCCTCGCCACCGGGGTCATCGGCATGGTGATCGCGGGGAACTGGGCCGATCGTCGTGGCCCGGTGGCGCCGCTCTACACGGCCGTCGCGATGTTCGTGTTCGGGCTGCTCGTCGCGGGGCTCGCGCCGAGCATGGAGGTCCTCGTGGCGGGCAGGTTCGCGCAGGGGCTCGGCAGCGGAGGGCTCATGGTCGCGCTCTACGTCGTGGTCGCCCGTGTCTACCCGCAGGCGCTGCACCCGGCGATCTTCGCCGGGTTCGCGGCCGCCTGGGTCATCCCCTCGCTCATCGGTCCGACGGTTGCGGGAGCGGTGACCGAGCTCTGGAGCTGGCACTGGGTCTTCCTCGGTGTCGTCATCCTCGTGCTCGTGGCGCTGCTCATGGTCATCCCCGCCCTGCGCGGGCTCGCGAACGACGGCGATGCGTCGACGCCCTGGGCGTTCGGGAGGCTCGGCTGGTCGGTGCTGGCCGCCGTCGCCGTGCTCGCGCTGAACCTGGTCGGCGACATCCCCGGGGTCGGGCCGGTGCTGGCGCTCATGGCCGTGGTGGTTGCCCTCATCGCGGTGCGCCCACTGGTCCCGCGCGGCACCCTTCGCGCCCGGCGAGGGCTGCCCTCGGTCATCCTCGTCCGCGGGGTGGCGGCCGCCGGGTTCTTCGGCGCACAGGTCTACGTGCCCTATCTGCTGACCGATCGCTATGAGCTCTCGCCGACGCTCGCGGGACTCTCTCTCACCGGCGGCGCGCTCGCCTGGTCTCTCGCCGCGACCGTCCAGGGGCGGATGGGTGTGCGGCTCTCGAGCGTCACGGCCGTGCGGCTGGGGACGATCCTCGTACTGGCCGGCATCCTGCTGACGGTTGCGACCGCGGGCTTCCGCTGGGACGCCCTGATGGTCGCGGTCGCCTGGGTCATCGCGGGGATGGGGATGGGGTTGATGAGTCCGCGCACCAGCGCCCTCACGCTCGCGATGTCGACGCCGGAGAATCAGGGCTTCAACAGCGGCGCGATGACCGTCGCCGACTCGTTCGGCAGTGCCATGGCTCTGGCCATCACCGGAACGTTGTTCACCGCGCTCGCTGCCGCGGATCCGTTCCTCGGGGTGTTCGTGCTGGCGGCGGTCGTCGCCTTCGCGGCGGCGGTCCTCGCGCCGCGGATCCGTGTCGGATCCGTCGATGAAGAGGGGGCGGCCGCATGAGCGTGGATGCGGGGATCACCGAAGAGCAGGAGAGGGAGACCATGCGAGCGATCGTGCAGCGTGAGTTCGGAGCATCCGAGGTGCTGAGGATCGAGGAGGTGCCGCTGCCTGTGCCCGCAGAGGGAGAGGTGCGCGTGCGCGTCGCCGCGGCAGGTGTGCACGCCGTCGACCTCGACATCCGGCGTGATGCGGTGCCGCCGTCGATGCCGCGGCCGACGCTGCCCATGACGCCCGGGCGCGAGATCGCGGGCGTCATCGATGCCGTCGGGGCGGGTGTCGATGCGGGTCTCGGGGGAGAGCGCGTCGTCGCCCACGTCGGCTTCCGCAGCGGCGGGTACGCCGAGTTCGCCCTCGCAGCGGCTTCGGCGCTCCATCCGATCCCCGAGGGTGTGACGTTCTCGGAGGCGGTCGCGACCATCGGCACGGGCCGGACGGCCCAGCTCGTCTGGGACGCCGCGCCGATTCGCTCCACCGACATCGTCGTCATCCCCGGAGCATCGGGCGGTCTCGGCAGTCAACTCGTCCAACTCGCGTTGTCCGAAGGCGCCACGGTCGTCGCGCTCCACGGAGGCCCGGCCAAGCGCGACGTGGTCGAGCGCCTCGGTCTCGGGGGGAAGCGCGCGCGGGGCAGGCTCGTGCCGCTCGATGCGAACGACGGCTCGTGGCCGGAGCGGATGATCGAGATCCTCGACGGAGAGCGGCCGTCGGTGCTGCTCGACGGGGTCGGCGGAGCAGTGGGCCGAGCGGGCCTCGAGAGTCTCGGACGCGGTGCACGCGTCGTGATCATCGGATGGTCGAGCGGAGAGGTCCTCCGCCTCGATTCGGACGACATCGTCCGGGGGTCTCTCACCGTCACCGTTCCTCTCGGGCGTGCGCTCTCCGATCTGCGCGCGCTCGAGGCGCGAGCGCTCGCCGCCCTGGCCGCGGGGCGCACCTCTCCGCCCGTCGACGAGTATCGCCTCGAGGATGCAGCGGCCGCACATGACGCCATCGGGCATCGTCGCCAGCAGGGGAAGGTCGTGCTGGTTCCCGCCGCCGGGTGATTTGCGCGGAGCGGGGCGCGTCCGTACTCTGATGAACGGTGTTCAGGTGAACACCGTTCAGGAAGGATGAACGATGACCGAATCCCCTCGTGACACCAGTGCGACCCTCGGCCGGGTGGCCGTGTTCGCCGCCCTCATCATCGTGCTCGGCACGGTCGTCGTGCCGCTGCCGGGCGGGGTGCCGATCACGGGGCAGACGCTCGGTGTCATGCTCGCCGGTCTCGTGCTCGGCCCGCGCGTCGCTCCCTGGTCGATCGCGGTCGTGCTGGCGCTCGCCGCGGTGGGGCTCCCGGTACTGGCCGGAGGCCGCGGTGGCCTCGGTGTCTTCGTCGGACCGACCGTGGGTTACATGATCGGCTGGATCGTCGGCGTCGTCGTGATCGGTCTCCTCCTGCGGACCGGGCGCTTCACCTGGTGGCGGAGCGCACTGTCCGCCCTCGTCGGGGGCGTTCTCGTCGTCTACGCGTTCGGCATCCCGGTGCAGGCGCTCGTGACCGGCGTTCCCCTCGACCTCACCGCGCTGTCGAGCCTGGCCTTCCTCCCCGGAGACCTGATCAAGGTGACCGCGGCCACCCTCGTCGTCGTCGCCCTGCGTCGCGCCTACCCGCGTGCCTTCGCCGACACCCGTCCGGGCCGGGAGCCCGTCCCCGCCTGACTCGCACGCCGCAGCAGCATCCGCACTCGTCCGGCATCCGCTCCCGCCCGGCATCCGCTCCCGCCCGGCATCCGCTCCCGCCCGGCATCCGCTCCCGCGCCGGTCCATCCGTCGGACCGATGCACGGATGTCGGACGACACGCCGGGTATCCGTCCGACATCCGTGAATCGGTCCGACAAGTGAACCCGGCGGCGCCCGTCGGGTCCGGCAGCCCGGTCCTCGGACTCGCACGCCACGCCGTCGGGAACAAGTCACCCGTGACTCGGCGTTGCTCTTCAGCGAGACTGGGCGACGGAACCGGACGACGGAACCGGACGACGAGAGGTGCGACGCATGACTGCTGCGGAGAAGACCGACGAATACGACCTGATCGTCCTGGGCGGAGGTCCTGTCGGCGAGAACGTCGCCGACCGCGCCGTGCAGGGTGGGCTCACCGCGATCATCGTGGAGAGCGAGCTCGTCGGAGGTGAGTGCTCGTACTGGGCGTGCATGCCGTCGAAGGCGCTGCTGCGTTCGGCGCAGGCCCTCCGCGCGGCGCAGCACGTGGCCGGCGCCTCTCAGGCCGTGACCGGCAAGCTCGACGTGCGGGCCGTCTTCGACCGCCGCGACTCGTTCACCAGCAACTGGTCGGATGATGGGCAGGTGAAGTGGCTCGATTCGGCCGGCATCGACCTGGCCCGCGGCCACGGCAGGCTCACGGGCGAGCGCGAGGTGACGGTGACGGATGCCGATGGCACCGAGCGCGTGCTGCGGGCCCGGCACGCGGTCGCGATCAGCACCGGATCGGATGCCGTCATCCCGCCCATCGACGGGCTCCGCGAGGCCTCCCCGTGGACGAGCCGCGAGGCGACCAGCGCCGAGGAGCTGCCGGAGAGCCTGGCCGTGATCGGCGGAGGCGTGGTGGCCGTCGAGATGGCGACCGCGTACGCCGCGCTCGGCTCGACCGTGACCGTGATCGCCCGCAGCGGACTGCTCGGCGGGATGGAGCCATTCGCGGGCGAGCGGGTGGCCGCGGGGCTGAAGGAACTCGGCGTCGACGTGCGCACCGGAACCGGCACCACGTCGGTCCGCCGTGGTGACACGGGCGTCACCATCACCCTCGACGGGGGCGAGGAGATCACCGCCACCGAGGTGCTCGCCGCGACCGGTCGCTCAGCGCGAAGCGGAGACATCGGGCTCGACGTCGTCGGCCTCGAGCCCGGTGGCTGGATCGCGACGGACGACACCCTGCGGGTCCCCGGCTCCGACTGGCTGTACGCGGTCGGCGACGTGAACGGTCGCGTGCTGCTCACGCATCAGGGCAAGTATCAGGCGCGCGCCGCCGGCGACGTGATCGTCGCGCGCGCGAAGGGTGACGACGTCGACGATGCACCGTGGGGCCGCCATGTCGCCACCGCGGATCAGGCCGCCGTCCCGCAGGTCACGTTCTCGATCCCCGAGGTCGCCTCGGTCGGACTCACCGAGGCCGCTGCGCGCGAGGCGGGGAAAGAGGTGAAAGTCGTCGACTACGACCTGGGCTGGGTCGCCGGCGCGAGCCTCTACGAAGACGGCTTCGAGGGCCAGGCGCGCCTCGTGATCGACACCGAGCGCGACGTCGTGCTGGGCGCGACGTTCGTCGGTCCCGAGGTGGCGGAGCTCGTGCACGCCGCGACCGTGGCCATCGTGGGCGAGGTGCCGATCGCCCGCCTCTGGCACGCGGTGCCGTCATACCCGACCGTGAGCGAGATCTGGCTGCGCCTGCTGGAGGAGTACGGCCGCGATTCCGCCTGATCCGCACGGCGGCAATCCGTTCGAGGAAGCACACCGAACAGCATCCGGATTGTTTCTCACATTGACGGCCCGTGCGCAACCGCCGGGCCGATGTCGCCACCGTCTTATACGCTCGAACCCACATCCGAGGAGGCAGGACCATGAAGGCTGTACTCGCAGGAACCGTCATCGCCGAGGCCGACGAGAGCGAACTCGTCCGCATCGAGGGGAACTGGTACTTCCCACCCGCATCCGTCGCTTCCGGCGCGCTCGTCGAGAGCCCCACGGCGTACACCTGTCCGTGGAAGGGCGCCGCGCAGTACTTCTCGGTGCAGACCGAGGGTGAGCTCCACACCGACTACGCCTGGTCGTATCCGAACCCCTACCCCTCGGCGTTCGACCGCGTGGGCAAGGACTTCTCGGGATACGTGGCCTTCGACCCCCGCGTCGAGGTCGGCCCGTAGCCCCGCCCGCCCTCGCATCGATCGACCTACTGGAGACCAGCCCATGATCGAGTTCCGCAACGTCACGAAGCGGTTCCCCGACGGCACCCTCGCCGTCGACGACTTCAGCCTGGTGCTGCCCTCGCGCAAGACCACCGTGTTCGTCGGCTCGTCCGGCTGCGGCAAGACCACGCTGCTGCGCATGATCAACCGCATGGTCGAGCCCACCTCCGGCGATGTCGAGATCGACGGCGAGAGCGTGCTCGGCGGCGACCCGGTGGCCCTGCGCCGACGCATCGGCTACGTCATGCAGAACTCCGGGCTCATGCCGCACTTCACGGTCATCGACAACGTGGCCACCGTCCTGCGGCTCACCGGGGTGAAGAGGGCCGCTGCCCACCAGCGGGCGCGCGAGCTGCTCGACACGGTCGGGCTCGACCAGGCGCTGGCCGAGCGCTACCCGAGCCAGCTCTCGGGCGGTCAGCAGCAGCGCGTCGGCGTGGCCCGCGGGCTCGCCGCCGACCCGAACATCCTGCTCATGGACGAGCCCTTCGGTGCGGTCGACCCCATCGTGCGGGCCGACCTGCAGCAGGAGACCCTGCGGCTGCAGCGCGAACTCGACAAGACGGTCGTGTTCGTCACGCACGACATCGACGAGGCCTTCCTGCTCGGCGACCAGGTCGTCATCCTCGACAAGGGCGCGCGCATCGTGCAGGTGGGCAGCCCGAGCGAGATCATCGAGAACCCGGTAGACGACTTCGTGGCGGCCTTCATCGGCGCCGACCGCGGCAAGCGGGCGCTGCACCTCAAGCAGACGCCCCGCGGCACCGTGGTGGTCGACGCCGACGGCCGCACGCAGGGCTCGATCATCGACGTTCCGGATGCCGTGACCGACGCGCTGCTGAGCGAGGAGAGCGTGACGAAGGGCGCCCCGTGAACTGGGTCGTCGACAATCTCGGCCTCATCCTCGAGCTCGCCGTGATCCACCTGCAGCAGAGCGTGATCGCGATCGTGCTCGGATTCGTCCTGTCGCTGCCGTTGGGCTGGCTCGCCTGGCGCTACCAGCTGGTGAAGGGACCGGTGATCGTCCTGACCGGGCTGCTGTACACGATCCCGTCGCTCGCGCTGCTGATCCTCCTTCCGTCCGTCGCGGGGTACTCCGCCAGGAGTCCGGTGAACCTGGTGATCGGACTCACGATCTACGCCATCGCGATCCTGGTGCGCGCCGTCTCGGACGGCCTGGACTCGGTCGACCCCGCGATTCGGCAGTCGGCCACCGCGATGGGCTACGGCGGATTCCGTCGGTTCTGGACGGTCGACTTCCCGCTGGCGGGTCCCGTCGTGCTCGCCGGTCTGCGAGTGGCGGCGGTCAGCACCATCTCCCTCGCCACGGTCGGCATCCTGGTCGGGGTGCAGAACCTCGGCTACCTGTTCACCGACGGTCTGCAGCGCCGTATCCTCCCCGAGGTGTTCTCCGGCGTCGTGGCGGTCGTGGTGATCGCGCTCGTCATCGACCTGCTGCTCCTGTTGCTCGGCCGCGCGCTGATGCCGTGGACGCGCGCGGCGAAGACACCGTCCTCCCGGCAGCCGCTCACCCTGAGGACCGCCGCATGAACGTCTTCGCGGATGCGTTCGCCTGGCTCTTCTCCCCCGACCGGTGGGAGGGCCCGTATGCGCTGCCGATCCTGTTCGGTCAGCACATGTACTTCACGCTGATCTCGGTGCTGATCGCCGCCGTCATCGCGCTGCCGCTCGGCTGGCTCATCGGACACACGGGCCGGGGCCGCGAGGTCGCCGTCGCCGTCTCGGGCGCCGCCCGCGCGATTCCCTCGTTCGGTCTCATGGTGCTGTTGGTGCTGCTGCTCGGTGTGCTCCGCGTTCCCGAAGCCGCCATCATCACCTTCGTGCTCCTCGCCATCCCCTCCCTCCTCGCGGGCGCGTATACGGGCCTCGAGGCCATCGACCGTCGGGTGCTCGACTCCGCGAGGGCGATGGGCATGACCGAATGGCAGGTGTTCTGGAAGGTCGAGGTTCCGCTCGGCCTGCCCCTGCTGGTCGGCGGCATTCGAGCGGCGCTCCTCCAGGTGATCGCCACGGTCACGATCGCCGCCTACATCAACCTCGGCGGCCTCGGCCAACCGATCATCCAGGGCATCCCGCTGCGCAAGTTCGACCAGGTGCTCGCCGGAGCGATCCTCGTGGCCGTGCTCGCCCTGGTCATCGACCTGCTCCTCGCCATCGTCCAGCGCGCCGCGGTCCCGGCCGGCGTGCGCGCCACGCCGGGGAAGCGTCGATCGCGCGCAGCCCTGAAGGCCGCGGCCCCGGCCGCCGCCTGACACCGACCCACAGCATCCATCCGTTTGTCCCAGAGAAGAGGAAGTCCCATGTTCACAGCACGCAAGTCACGACTCGCCCTCGCCGGTGGCGTATCGCTCGTCGCGGCGCTCGTCCTCGCCGGCTGCACCAGCAGCAACCCGCTCGACGCGCCCACCGACGACGCGGGCTCGGGTGACAAGACCATCGTCATCGGCTCGCAGGCGTACTACTCCAACGAGATCATCGCCGAGATCTACTCGCAGGCGCTCGAGGCCGCAGGCTTCGACGTCGACGAGCAGTTCAGCATCGGCCAGCGCGATGCGTACATGCCCGATGTCGAGTCCGGGGCGATCGACGTCTTCCCGGAGTACACCGGCAGCCTGCTGGAGTACATCTCGGACGACGAGGTCGACGTCACCGCGCCGGACGAGGTCTACGAGGCGCTGAAGGAGGCCCTGCCCGAAGGCCTGACCGCCCTCGACTTCGCCGAGGCCTCCGATCAGGACACCTACACGGTGCTGAAGAGCTTCGCGGAGGAGAACGGTGTCACCTCCATCGGTGACCTCGCCAAGGTCACGTCGGAGGTGACGATCGGCGCGGCTCCCGAGTTCGAGGAGCGTCCGTACGGCCCCGCAGCGGCGAAGGAGACCTACGGAGTCGACCTGAAGTTCTCGGCGACCGGCCCGACCACTCTCGAGTCGCTGCTCGCCGGCAAGATCCAGGTCGCCGACATCTACACCGCCGACCCGGCATTCCAGACCGAAGACATCGTCGCCCTGGAAGACCCGGAGAACCTGATCATCTCGTCGAACGTGGTGCCGATCGTCTCGAGCGACGTCGCCGACGAGGTCTCCGACGTGCTCAACGCGATCAGTGCCAAGCTGACTGCCGAAGAGCTCGTCGCCCTGAACGTGCAGAGCACGGTCGACCAGAAGTCGGCATCCGACATCGCCAAGCAGTGGCTGGCGGACAACGACCTCTGAGTCGTCACCTCGACAGAAGCGCCCGGCCCCTCAGGGGGCCGGGCGCTTCGTCGTCTCGGGAGTGTGGGTCAGACCCGGGCGTCCTGCTTCGGCACCAGGACCTGTTTGATGATGATGAGGATGGATGCCGTGACCGGCACGGCCACGAGCGCGCCGAGCAGTCCCAGCAGGGTGCCGCCCGCGAGGGCGCCGATCACGACGAGCGAGCCCGGGACGGAGACGGCCCGGTTCATCACGCGCGGGGTGATCACGTAGGCCTCGATCTGCATGTAGACGAGATAGATCGCGGCGAAGACGAGTGCGGCGATCGGGTTACTGAAGAGGGCCAGGCAGGTGCCGAGGATCCAGAACAGCACCGAGCCCACCAGCGGGATGAGGGTGACGCAGAATGCGATCGCCGCCATCAACGGGGGGAACGGCAGCCCGAGGAAGAAGTAGAGCAGGAACGCCAGCGTCGCGTTGCAGAACGCGAGCACCACCATGCCCATCACGTATCCGCCCACCGAGTCGGTGATCTGGTCGGTGATGTCTCCGGCGCGAGCACGATCGCGGGCCGGGGCGAGACGCAGCAGCCCCTGCTTCATCGCGGGGAGCGACGCGAGGAAGTACAGCGTCAGCACCAGGACGATGATGGCGCCGGAGATGCCGGTGGCGATCGAGGCGCCGACCGCGAGTGCCCCGCCGCCGATCGTCGCCAGGTTGCCGAAGTCGGAGAGGAAGGCCTGCACCTCGGCGACGAGGTCCTGGAACTGATCGCCGAACTGGGCTTCGAGAGTCGCGTAGAGGTCGCTGCGGGTGAACTCCCGGATCATGTCGGGCACGGAGCGGACGAAGCTCGAGATCTGATCGATCACGACCGGGAGGATCATCCACAGCACGAGGGCCACCACGACGATGAGGCTGAGGATCACGACGACGACCGACAGCACCCGCGAGACACCCCGACGCTCCAGGAATCGCACGGCGGGGTCGAGGCCGAGCGCGCCGAACAGCGCCAGGGCGACGTAGATGAGCACGGTCGACAGGCTGGTGAGAGCGAGGCCGATCACGATGGCGCCGAGGCCGCCGAGGGTCACCAGGAAGCCGAAGACGAAGGGGCGATCGATCCGCGTCCAGAAGGAGCGGCTCGGGGTCATCGGCTCGATCACGACCGCACGGGTAGGGGCGGCCTCGGCGGAGGGGACTTCGGATGCCGGTGCGGGGCGGCGGCGGCCGGGCGCGGAAGCCGTGGTGTCGTCCTTGACCGCGTCATCGTCGACAGCGGCACTCGGCACGGCACCGTCGAGGGGCGCGGAGGCAGGCGACTCTTCGTTGCTCATGTGCTCACGATAGCGGTGCGGCAGGTCGAAATCCGGGTGTTCCGCGGCTCTAGAGTAGGGGCATGACCGCCGCCGAGGACCCGAAGGCCGAACTGCTCCGACTTCGCGCCACCATCGACAACATCGACGCCGCACTGATCTTCATGCTGGCCGAGCGCTTCCGCGCGACCCAGCAGGTCGGGCATCTGAAGGCCGATCACGAGATGCCGGCGTCCGACCCGAATCGGGAGGAGCAGCAGGTCGCACGCCTGCGAGCTCTGGCCGAGGAGGCCCATCTCGATCCGGAGTTCGCGCAGAAGTGGTTCAACTTCGTGGTGGCCGAGGTGATCCGCCACCACACCGAAGCGGCCGAGAGCCGCTGAAGGAGGTGCCGGACGGGCGACGGTGTGTGCAGCACTCGCCCGTCCGGAGTTTTGAAGTTCATTGACCAACTAAGTTCAATGAATAAACTTAGGGAGAGACTACGGATCGCGCCACGATCTGTCAACAGCTCGCGACCGACGAGCTCGGAAACGGGAACACATGCTCAACGCGGATGACAGCCTCGACACCCAGGCGTCGGTGCGGCGTGCGAACCTGCGCCGGGCGCTGCAGCTCGTCTTCCGGAATCCGGGCACCCAGACGCGGGCAGGCATCGCGAGGTCGACCGGGCTGACCGCGGCCACCGCGTCGTCCCTGGTCGCCGAGCTCATCGAGGATCGGCTGATCGTCGAGGGGGAGCAGGCCGCGAGCACCGGCGGCAAACGCGCGACCACCCTCAGCGTCGATGCGAGCCACCACCTGATCCTTGTCCTGGTGATCCAGCCGCTCCACGCGCACATCGCCCTCGTCGCGCTCGACGGCACCGAGCTCGAGACACGGCGGGTGACGTACAGCGTGGAGGAGCGCGATCGGTCGCTCGACGAGGCGCTGACCGCTGTCGCCGGGGAGTTCGGAGCGAGACTCCTCGCCGCGGGAGTGCAGTTGCCGGGCACGACCGACGGCCGCTCGGTGCTGGAGAGCGTGCAGTTGAAGTGGGAGGGAGTGCCCCTCGCCGAGCGGTTCGAGCGCATCCTCGACGCACCCGTGCTGCTCATCAACGACGTCGACGCCGAGGCGATCGCCGAAGCGGGGATGGAGGAGTCACCCTCCGGGTACCGGCTCTTCATCCACCTCGGCGGCGGCGTGGGTGCGGCGGTGACGCTGGACGGCGAGCTCGCGCCCGGCCCGCGGGACCGCGCGGGAGAGATCGGCCACGTGCAGGTGGTGTTCGGCGAGGCGGCCCGCCTCTGCCGCTGCGGTCAACGCGGCTGCCTGGAGTCCGCGGCTGCTCTGGGCGCGATGCTCGGGGACGACTTCTCCGATGCCATGGATGCCCCCGAGATCCGGGCGCTCGCGGTGAAGGCCGACGAGGAGCACCTCGACGAGGGCGCCCGTGCGCTCGCCAGGGCGGTCAAACTCATCGGCGCGCTTCTCGACCCGACCGAGGTCGTGATCGGCGGGCCGGCGACCGAGCTCGGACCGCGCTTCCTCGATCGGGTGCGCCGCGAGACCGAGTATCCCGCCCGCGGGACGACGCAGGTGCCGGTCCGCTACGCCGACCCCCGGGTATCGCTCGCCGCCGGTGCCGCGCAGGCCGCCCTGACCTCGGCCCTCGGTGTGCGCTGGAATCCGCTGCAGCTGCGCGCAGCATCCACCTCTGCAGCATCCACTCCCCGCCCTGACCGTCAGCACACAGCCTGAAGGGGTTCTCCCGTTCTGAAGGACCGATTCGAGCATCCGGTCCTTCATTCCACGAGATCTCCTTCAAAACAGGTGGCAGACAAGACTCAGCCGCCGAACTCGCCGATCAGGATCAGCGGGCTGTGATTGGTGTTGCAGGTGTCGCTGATCGGATCGATCAGGCTCGTGTCCTTCAGCAGTGAGCCGGGAGTGCGGCCGTCGCCGCGCACCCAGGAGAGCAGGGCGCTGAACGGGTCGGACATGGTCGTCTCCGAGGCGCCCGTGAGCGTCTCGAGGTCGACGGTCGCCGCGTCGACCCGCCGCGTCCACTCCGCCTCGTCGAACGCCTGGTACTCGGTGAGGCCGATGTCGGCGTTCGAGAACGCGCTGTAGATGTCGGAGAAGGCATCGCACTCGGAGGTGATCGCCTCGTCCCGGACGAACTCCGCGGTGGAGAAGTGCGGAGTCGCGGTCCAGGCGACGTCGTTGGTGACCCACACGTTGAGGGTCGGTCCCGTCTCTTCGGTGATCGGCCACACCAGCTCGGTCGTGCCGTCGCAGGTGCCGTTGAGTGTCGCCTGTCCGAGCGTCATCGGGTCACCCAACTCGACGCGGAACGGGCCGCCGCCGTCGCACGTGAAGTCGATCGTCACCGAGCGCATGCCCTCACGAAGCGGGAAGTCGACGCCGGGGAACGGCTCGGTCGGCCCAGTCCCGGAGATCTCGGGGCCGTCCACGCTCACGGAGACCATCGTCTCGCCCGTCGCCGTCGGCGTGGGGTCGGCCTCGGGCTGGGCTGCGGTGCAGCCACTCAGCACCAGCACGAGGATGGCGAACACGGATGCGCCGAGCGCAGGGCGTGGATGGGGCATGGGACTCCTTCGTCGCGTCTCAGAGATTTCTATCACTGAACGCGCGTGCCCTTCGTCGACCGCGGCCTACTTGACGCTGCCCGCGGTCAGACCGCCGACCAGGCGCTTCTCGATGAGCATGAACAGGATGACCACCGGCAGGATCGCGACGATCGAGACGCCGAACACGTACTGCCAGCTGGTCTCGTACTGCCCGACGAACTTGGTGAGTGCGACCGACAGCGGCTGGTTCTTGTCGGTCGACAGGATCACGAGGGAGGCCGCGAACTCGTTCCAGCAGGCGACGAACGTGAACACGATCGCGGTGACGATCCCCGGCCACACGAGCGGCAGGTTGATCTTGAACAACACGGTGAATCGCCCGGCGCCGTCGATCTGCGCGGCCTCGTCGACCTCCTTGGGGATGCCGGCGAAGAAGGAGTGCATGATCCACACGGCGAACGACAGGTTGAACGCCGCGTTGATGAAGATCATCGCCGTCCAGGTGTCGCCGAGCCCGAGCACGGTGAACTGGCGGAACAGGCCCGAGGTGAGCACCGCCGGCTGCAGCATCTGCGTGATGATCACGAGGAACAGGAATACCATGCGGCCGGGGAACTTGAACCGGGCCGTGTAGTACGCCGCGGGCAGTGACACCAGCAGGACGAGCAGCGTCGCGAACACGGCGATCACGATCGTCGAGATCAGGTTGTAGGGCAGTGGCGTCTCGGGGGTCGACCACATCGTGATGTAGTTCTCCCAGTGCCACTCCGTCGGCAGGTACGTGGGATCCACCGACCGGATCTGCGGCTTCGTCTTCACGGAGCCGAAGAACATGATCAGGTACGGCAGCACGAAGATCGCGAGCACCAGGAATCCGGCGGCCATGCGCAGGATCACGCGGGGCAGCGTCACCTGGTCCTCGGTGTAGCGGCGCTTGCGCCCCGGGATGCGCGGGGCGGCGCCGTCGCCGGCGGTGGTCACGAGGGCGGTCTCGGTCACGGTCATGATCAGACCTCCTTCATGGGCTTGACGATCTTCACGTAGGCCGCGACGATCACGATGACGATGAGGAATGCGACCACCGAGAGGGCGCTCGCGACATCGACCTTCTTCTGCAGCTCGATGTACTTGAAGATGAGGGTCATGATCGTGTCGGCGTCGTAGCCCGGTATCGATCCGGTCATCACCTTCAGGATCGGCAGCGAGTTGAAGACGTTGATGATGTTGATGAGCACCGCGACGGCCAGGGCGCTGCGCAGCTGCGGCAGGACGATCGACCAGTAGGTGCGGGCCGGGCTCGCGCCGTCCATCTTGGCTGCCTCGATCGCGTCGGCCGGCACAGCTTGGAGTCCGGCGAGGATCGTATACGTGGTGAACGGGAGCGACACGAAGATCGCGATCACGATCGACCAGGTGAAGGCCGTCGCGGGGTTCTTGGTCCAGCCGTATCCGACCGCGTCATCCGAGAGCCCGATGTCGTAGAGGAACTTGTTGAAGATGCCGAAGTACGGCTCGAGGCTGTAGTAGAACACCATCGTCGTCATGACGACGGATGCCGCCCACGGCACGATGACGGCCATGCGCACGAGCTGGCGTCCCGGGAACGCCTTGTTGAGGATCTGCGCGAGGCCGAGCGAGATGACGACGGTGAACAGCACGACCGACACGACCCACACGATCGTGCGGAAGAAGATCGGCCAGAACTCGGTGAACGTGAAGACCGTGACGAAGTTGTCGAAGCCCACCGATCCCTTGTCGAGGCCCGACAGCGAGATGTCCCGTGTCGAGTTGAAGAACATCACCCCGGCGGGGAAGAACACCACGCCGATGATGAGGAGGAGTGCGGGTGCGATCCAGGGCAGAGCCTGGAGCAGGTCCTTTCCGCCCGGCCTGCCGCGCACGGCATCCGGGGTCTTCCGGGGGCGGGGGCGGCCGGTGGTGGCCGCCCCCGCGAGGTTCGAGGACTCTGTCTTCTGGCTCATTCGGGTACCCGAACCTCTCCGTCAGCGGGCTCAGCCCGCGTCGACCTGCGCCTGGATCTCGGTCAGCACATCCTGTGCCGGCTTCGACTGCAGCTGGCCGAACAGCGACTTGAACGCACCGTCGGCGGCGGACCACTTCGGGTTCGTCGACGGGTAGAACTGGGCGTCGGGCAGCACGTCGAGGAACGGCTTGAGGGCCTCTTCGCCTGCGAGCTGCTCGGCACCGGACTTGGTGACGGGCAGGAAGCCTTCGGCCTGCACCCACGGCACGTATACGTCGGCCGAGTAGTAGTAGTCGAAGAACTTGGTGATCGCCTCCTGCTTGTCGCCGTCGTTCTCGAAGGCCATCAGCTGGTCCATGACGCCGAGCGTGAACGGCGAGCCGTCCTTGGTCGGGATCGGGACGATGGAGTAGTCCAGGTCGGGGTTGCCGTCGGCGATCTGGCCGACCGTCGGCGGGAGGCCGACCTGCATGCCGATCTTGCCCTGGATGAAGATGTCCATCAGGGGCGAGCGCTGCGTCGAACCGGGGTCGGCCTGGGTCGCACCGGCGTCGATCATCTTCTTGATCTGCTCGGCACCGACGAGGTTCTCCGGGGTGTCGATCGTGATCTCGGACTCATCGCCGAACGATCCGCCGCCGCCCCACAGCCACACGGCCGCCTCGGCCTGAGCCTCTTCGGATCCGAGCGGCATGCCGTAGCCGGCGACGCCGCCGCCGAGAGCCGAGACCTTGGTCGCGGCATCCAGGAGCGAGTCCCAGTCGGTCGGCGCCTCGACGCCGGCCTGGTCGAGCAGCGCGTTGTTGACGAACAGGGCGCGGGCCGACGCGATCATCGGCAGCGCGTACGCGGTGCCGTCGATCTCGGCGTTCTTCAGGAACGACTCCTGGAAATCGGAGAAGGTCTCCTTGGAGACGACGTCTTCCGTCGGGTAGAGCAGTTCGTCGCCGACGAAGCCCGCGAAGGGTCCGCCGTTGTAGATGTCGGGAGCCTCGCCCGCCTGGATCTTGGTGGAGACGACCTTCTCGAGGTTGTCCCACGACTGCACCTCGAGCTTGACCTTGATGTCGGGGTTGGCCTTCTCGAACCCGTCGATCACGGTCTCCCAGTTCGCCTTGGTGGCGTCGGAGTAGCTGGGGACGAGGAGGTCGAGGGTCGCTGAGCCCTCTTCGCCTCCGCCGTCTCCGGACGATCCGCCGAACCCGCACGAAGCGAGCGAGAGCGTGGCGACGGCCGCAATGGCGGCGGCGCCGAACCGCAGTGACTTCTTCATGTGTATTGCATTCCTCACTGTGAGTGTCCGTCCCTCGGCGGCAGGCCGCTTCGGGAAGGGGGTGTGGTGCACAGTCGCAAGCACATCTCACGCGACAGTGCGTGGTGATCGCTTCGCCGGGTGGCATCCGCGATCGTTCAAGCCGGGGCTCGGGGGTTCTCGGCGACGATCGGAATCGACGACGAGGCGGTGGAACTTGTCCGATTATTTGTCAGGGGAACAAACAAATCAAGGGTATGCGGGGGTTGCTCTTCTTTGACGCCATACTATGATTGATTTCGGCTTCAAACGATCACAAGTACGCAACATCTCGCCAGAAAGGCACCCCGATGACTGAGTCGCTTCCCGGCGCGCACATGCGCGAAGAACTCCATTCCCAGCCGCAGATGTGGGCACGAGCTGCCGACCTCACGGCCGAGCAGGGCATGCTCCCCGCCACGGGTGCGCGGGTCGCGGTCGTCGGCTGTGGCACATCGTGGTTCATGGCGCAGTCGTATGCCGCGCTCCGCGAGACCGCAGGCCACGGCGAGACCGACGCGTTCGCGGCCTCCGAGGCCTTCATCGACCGCGGATACGACGCCGTCGTCGCGTTGACCCGGTCCGGCACGACCAGCGAGGTGCTCGAGCTCGTCGAGCGCGTCAAGGGGCGCATCCACACCATCGGGGTCATCGGCGACCCGACCTCGCCGCTCGCGTCGCTCGTCGACGAGGCGGTACTGCTGCCGTTCGCCGACGAGCAGTCCGTGGTGCAGACCCGTTTCGCGACGACAGCCCTCGCCCTGTTCCGTGCCTCGCTCGGCGAAGACCTGACCGCGGCCATCGCCGATGCCGAGGCCGTGCTGGCGGAGCCCGGCGATGACGAGCTGCGCGACGCCGAGCAGTACACGTTCCTCGGACGCGGTTGGACGATCGGTCTCGCCCACGAAGCCGCCCTCAAACTGCGGGAGTCTTCGCAGTCGTGGACCGAGGCCTATCCGTCGATGGACTACCGCCACGGCCCGATCGCCATCGCGGCTCCCGGAAGGGTCACGTGGCAGTTCGGCGAAGCGCCGGAGGGACTCGCCGGCGAGGTGGCGGCGACCGGTGCCCGTTTCGAGCAGCGGGCGATCGACCCGCTCGCCGACCTCGTCCGGCTGCATCGCACGGCCCTCGACCGCGCGGTGAAGCGCGGACTGGACCCGGATCAGCCGCGCAACCTCACGCGATCCGTCATCCTGGATGCATGACCCCACTCACGGCCGGAGCCGATGATGATCGACCCTGACGCGGCGGCGGCCGTTCCCGACGTCGAGCGTGACGCGGCGGGAGAGAAGCTCTCCGACGTGCGCGCGCTCGGCGTCGGCGCGCCGGTGCTGGCGTTCGACGTGGGCGGAACCGACATCAAGTCGGCGCTGTTCGACGCCGATGGGACCGCGCTCGGGCTCCGTCGCACGCCCACGCCGATCGCCGACGGCGACCGCACGCAGGTGCTGCTCGAGCGTCTCGAAGTACTGGCGGCCGAGCTCCGCGCGGCGCATCCCGACGTCGTGCCGCAGGCGGCCGGACTCGTGGTGCCGGGGATCGTGGATGCCGACGCCGGGGTCGGCGTCTTCGCGAGCAATCTCGGTTGGCACGACTCACCGCTGCGCGACCTCGCCTCCGACCGGCTGGGCCTGCCCGTGGCGTTCGATCACGATGTCCGCGCGGCGAGCTGGGCGGAGCGCCGCCTCGGTGGCGCCCGCGACTACGCCGATGCCGTCGTGCTGGTGATCGGCACGGGCATCGCGGGCGCCCTGCTCGTGGGCGGTGTGCCGTACACCGCGGGCGGCTACGCGGGCGAGATCGGGCACTCGCCCATCGCCGACGGGCCGATCTGCCCCTGCGGCGCACGCGGCTGCCTGGAGGCCGTGGCCTCGGCGGGGGCCATCGCGCGGCGCTACCGGGAGGCGACCGGCGTCGCACCCGACGGGGCCAAAGACGTGATCGCCCGCGCGGCCGCCGGTGACGAGGTCGCCGCAGAGATCTGGAACTCGGCGCTCGACGCCCTCACGATGTCGCTCGCGCAGCTCACCGCGGTCGTCGCGCCGCAGGCCGTGGTCATCGGCGGCGGTCTGTCCCGTGCCGGCGGTGCGCTCTTCGACGAACTGCGAAGGCGCCTCGCGGACCGGCTCAGCTTCCACCGCATCCCCGCGCTCGTCCCCGCCGAACTCTCCGGCAACGCCGGTCTGCTCGGCGCCGCCCTGCGTGCAAGGGAGCTCACGTGATCCTCACCGTCACCCCCAACCCCGCACTCGACCTCACCTGGCACATCGATCGGCTCGTCGAGAGCGGCACGCACCGGGCGGATGCCGGAGTCGCGCGCGCCGGCGGCAAGGGGCTCAACGTCGCCCGCGTGGCATACGCCGAAGGCGCGGAGGTGCTCGCGGTCACCACGGCAGGCGGTCGCGTCGGCGAGGAGTTCGCCGCCGAACTCGGCGCCAGCGCAGTGCCGCATGCCCTCGTGCCGGTGGCCGCCGAGACCCGTCGCAGCATCGCCGTGGTCGACGAGTCCGCCGGCGACACCACGATCATCAACGAGCGCGGAGCCAACCCGGCCGACAGCGAGTGGGCCGACCTCCTCGCCGAGGTCGTCGAACGGCTGCCGACCGCGAGCGTTCTCGTCGTCTCCGGCAGTGTGCCGCCGGGCGCCCCGGACTCGCTGATTCCGATGTTCATCGCGGTGGGGAAGGACGCGGGGATCCCGGTCATCGCCGACACCTCGGGCCCCGCTCTCCTGCGCGCGGCGGATGCCGGAGCCGACGTGCTGAAGCCCAATGCGGCCGAACTCATCGAAGCCACCGGCATCACCGATCCGGTCGAGGCTGCCCGTTCGCTGATCGCGCGCGGCGCCGAGCTCGTGCTGCTCTCGCTGGGCGCCGACGGCATGCTCGCCGTCACCGCCTCCGACCTGGTGCACGCGCGCCTCGATGAGCCGCTTGCGGGCAACCCCACCGGTGCCGGAGATGCCGGTGTGGCCGCGTGCGCCGTGCTGTACGCGGAGGGCGAGCGCGATCCCGAGCAGATCCTCCGACGGGCCACGGCCTGGTCCGCCGCCGCGGTGCTGGCCCCGCTCGCCGGCGACATCTCCCCGCGCTGGCGGGCACTCGAACAGCAGTTGCGCGTCTCGCGTCCCGACCCTGAATCGTTCCGGAAGGACCCTTCGTGACCCTCGTCTCCGCCCGCGACCTCGTCTCCGCCGCATCCGCTGCCGGCACGGGGATCGGCGCGTTCAACGTGATCCACCTCGAGACCGCCGAAGGACTCGTGCGTGCCGCCGCTCTCGCCGAGCTGCCCGTGATCCTGCAGATCTCGCAGAACTGCGCCGACTATCACGGCGGGCTCGAGCCGATCGCACTGGCCACACTCGCGGTCGCGCGACGCGCGCAGACGCCGGTCGCCGTGCACCTCGATCACGCCGAACGACCCGAGCTGGTCGACGAGGCCATCGCACTGGGCTTCGGGTCGGTCATGTTCGACGGCGGCGCGCTGCCCTATGACGACAACGTGGCGCTCACGGCATCCGTCGCCGCTCGGGCGCACGCGGCCGGGGTCTACGTCGAGGGCGAGCTGGGTGAGGTGGGGGGCAAGGACGGCGCTCACGCGCCGGGTGTGCGCACCGACCCCGATGAGGCGCGGGCCTTCGTCGCGGCGACCGGAGTCGATGCGCTCGCGGTGGCGGTGGGTTCCTCCCACGCGATGACCGACCGCACGGCGTCGCTCGACCTCGACCTGATCGCCAGGCTCCATGCGGCGCTGCCGGTTCCGCTCGTGCTGCACGGATCCTCGGGAGTGGCGGATGCGGTGATCGCGGATGCCGTGCGCGCCGGGATGACCAAGATCAACGTCTCCACGCACCTCAACGGCTTCTTCACCCGTGCGGTGCGGGAGAAGCTCGACGCGGATGAGCGGCTGGTCGACTCGCGCAAGTACCTCGCACCTGCGCGCGACGCGCTCGCCGTCGAGGCTGCCCGCATGCTCCGCCTGTTCGCGTCGCCGTCGCAGATTCGCGCTCAGGTCGCAGAGAATCCGGGGAACTCTGCGACCTCGACGGGAATCGACGACACCGTGCAGGGCGCTCGGCGATGAAGCGGGCAGCGCGGCTGAACGCGATCCTCGACCTGCTGGCCGCGAGCGGCGAGGTCACCGTCGAGGATCTCGTGGAGCAGTTCGGAGCCTCGTCGGCCACGACCCGCCGCGACCTCGACACGCTCGCCGAGCAGCGGCTGCTCACCCGTACGCACGGTGGTGCGGTGGCACAGGCCGTCGCCTACGAGCTGCCGATCCGCTACAAGAGCCACCTGCGCACGCAGGAGAAGGACAGCATCGCGCAGACCGCGGCGGGCCTCGTCGCCCCCGGCATGGTGGTCGGGCTGTCCGGCGGCACCACGACCACGGCGATCGCGGCTGCACTCGCCGCCCGAGACGACCTGTCCGGCAACGGCGGCATCACCGTCGTCACGAATGCCGTGAACATCGCTGCACAGCTCGCCACGCGGCCCGACATCAAGGTCGTCGTCACCGGGGGCGTCATCCACTCGCGCAGCTACGAGCTCGTCGGTCCGTTCGTCGAACAGCTGCTGCGCGGGGTGCGCCTCGACATCGCCTTCATCGGCGTGAACGGGATGGATGCCGCCGCGGGTGCCACCACGCAGGACGAACGCGAGGCCGCCGTCAACCGCATGATGGCAGAACGCGCCCGGCGCGCGGTCGTGGTCACCGACGGCAGCAAACTCGGCGTCGAGGCCTTCTCGACGGTCGGCGGTGTCGAGCTCTTCCCGACCGTGATCACGGATGCGGGAGCGGATGCCGAGGCGCTCGCCGCGCTGCGCGCCGCCGGCTATGCGGTGCTCGTCGCCTGAACCGGGACGTCCCGCGGAGAGCGCGGTATACTCAAAGTATGACCACCACCATCAAGGTGAACGACGATCTCCGCGATCGCCTGAAAGAGCAGGCTGCACGCGATGGACTCACGCTGGGTGCGCATCTCGCTCACCTCGCCGACGCCGAAGACCGTCGTTGGAGGCTGCAGTCGCTGAAGCGCGCGATCGAACGGACTGCTCCGTCCGAGAAGGCATCGCATGCCGCAGAAGCCGCCGAATGGGAGCGGGCTGACCTGAGCGACGCGACCGCGTGAGCTCCTCCTCGGAGCTCGCGCCGGGACGAGTCGCATGGGCGGCGCTCGAGCCCGTGCGCGGCAGGGAGCAGGGTGGGCACCGACCTGTTCTGATCGTGGCCTCGGCCGGGTACCTGGATGCGGTGACGACGCTGGCCATCGTGCTGCCGATCACGACGACCGACCGGGGGTGGCCGAATCATGTCATGGTGGACGGGCCGAGCGGACTCGATCGGCCATCGTGGATCATGACCGAGCAACCTCGCACACTCTCGCGCGACCGCCTTACGGGAACGGCAGGCGAGGTCACGGAAGAGTGCCTCGAATCGGTACGCGCGTGGCTCGGCGACTTCCTCGATCTGTAGGAACATCCCCTGACCCCGGACACCCCAAGGGCCCCGACGTCCCCAGATCGTCGAGGCCCTATGAGGGCGCCGCGGCCGCATGCCGCGACACCCCCGAGCAGATGGTGTCCGTGTCGTACTCACGCTCCCCAGCGCGCTTGATATCCCCAGATCCGACTGCGCCTCCCTCGCGCCTCAACCCTTCGAGGCCCTTCGCATGGCACCTTCCGAAGAACAGGAGCGTGCGGCACCGGTTCTGATACACCGAATGGAGAAAAAGATCAGAATCCGTCTCCGTGGCACTGGAACGGGGCGCTGAGACCGGTGTCGACGGTGGCTCGGGCGAGGGCGGCTGAGGGCGTCGCGCCCTCGGACAGGCCCACGTGCACGGCGCTCAGCAGCTCGGCCGCCACCTCGTCGGGGACGGCGACCGGGGCGGCGATCACGCAGTCCGCGCCCGCGTGCAGCCACACCCGCGTCATCCCGAGTGCCTCCTCGCCCCAGCGCACCGAGGAACGCCCGAGTTCGCAGGCAGAGAGGATCACGGTCGCGGGGACGCGCGGAATCAGGTCGACGTCGTAGCCGAAGAGGATGCCGTCGGCGAGCTCGAAACCCGAGAACAGGGGGTTGTCCACCGCATGTCTGCCGTGCGCGGCGATGTGCAGCACGTCGCTGTCCGCCGCGAGTTCGGTGGCTGCCGCCACCGTGGCCTCGCCGCTCTCGAGGATCCGTGTCGCCACACCCCCGCCGTTCCAGGTGGCCGCCGCCCGCCGCACCTCCTCGCCGGCACGGGGGACGCGCGGTCCCGCGGCGAATCCGATCGTCGACGGGCGTCCGCCGACGGAGGCCGTGCCGCCCAGCAGCCGCGACACCGACGTCGCGAGCGTGAACGGGATGCCGGTCATGCCGGGCAGCATCGCCCACGGCACTCCGCCGAGAGCTCCCGGCACGGTGATCGCCAGACGGTGCGCCGACGGTGCCGCCACGAGCAGCGGCGCGACCAGTTCGGCATCCAGCAGCGACAACCGCGACGAGAGTGCGCGCGCGGTCACGGCGCCCATCAGACCGCCGCGGGTCATCGCGGCCATGTCGAGGTCGGCGCGCAGACCGTCGAGCGCGGATCGCACACGGGACCACGACAGGTCGACGATCGTGGCCCCCGAACGCGTCACCACGATCCCGTGCAGCGCGGAGCCGGTGAAGACGTACGACAGGACGGCGGTGTCGGGATCGAGCAACGCCGTTGCCTCGGCGAGCCCGAGCCGCTCACGGGTGCCGCCCGACCCCGTCGCGGCCCACTGCCGCTCGCGCACCCGGTCGCGCAGCACGCGCACGCGAGCGTCCGTCGTCCAGTCGGCGCCCGCGAGCTCGGCGCGCAGCATCCGCAGTTCCGCCAGATCGACGGCCAGCGAATCGTCGCGCGGAGGCCGCACCGGAGCAACCTGCTGGCTGAGGTGGCGGGCGCGCTCCGACCACTCGAACATCGTCGCGGGATCGTGCAGGCGCGCGGCGGCGGCGAGGCCGGCGTACATCAGGTCGGCGCCGTGCATGGCGACCGAGGCCTGCAGGTCGAGGGCGCCGAACGACTGCTGCCAGGCGGTGAGCAGTTCGAGGCCGTCGGCGGCGGCGCGCAGCGCATCGCGGTCGCGACCTCGTGCGGCAGCGCGCGCGACCCTGACCTCGTGGGCGCGGAGCCGGAGCGGCGTCGGGGCGCTGTCGTCGAGCCGCGGCAGGCGACCGGCGCCATCGCGTCGTGCGCTCAGACGGAGCCCGGTCGCCTCGGTCCGGAATCCCGCGTGGTCGAGGGCTCTGGCGGTTCGGGCGAAGGCGGCTGCATCGATGGGGCGCTCCGGCTTCGCCCGCTGCCGTGCTTCGAGCCGCACCGCTTCGGCTCGCGCCGCCCATCCGTGGTTCGTGAGCGCGGTGAAGCGCCGTGCCGCCGTGCGGGCGGTGCGCTCGGCGGCATCCGGATCATGGCGCAGCAGCGAGCGCGCGAGGTGGAATTCGGCTTCACCCCTGGCCTGCGGCATCCGCTGCGCGCCGAACTCCGCGGCGACCCGACCCAGCAGGGTCTCGGCCTCGGTGGTGAGGCCGGCGTCGCGAAGAACCTCGGCGCGGTCGAGGTCGCTGATCGCGGCGGCCAGATCGCTGATCGCGGCGAGCGTCGGACGGGAGCGGGTCATCAGGGTGAGCGCGCTGACGAGGTCGCCGCCCAGCAGCGCCGCGTACCCGAGGTTGTGCCGCGCCTCGGCGAGCGGCTCCTGGTCGTCGTTCGCCTCGTACACGGCCACCGCGCGCCGCAGGTCTTCCATGCACGTGTCGAGCTCGCGTTGCTGCATGCGCACGACCGAGCGGTTCATCAGGCAGTTCGCGAGCTCGGTGGTCTCGTCGCCGATCGCGGTGAACGTGTCGATGGCGCGGCTGAGCTCGACCTCGGCCGCCGCCAGCGTGCCGGCGTGCATGAGCAGCACGCCGAGCTGGCCGCTGAGCACGGCGACCGTCTCGGCGCGCAGTCCGGAGCGGCGGAGGGCGTCGCGGCACAGCTGCTCGGCCGCCGTCGGCTGCCCGGTCTGAGCGAGGACGTAGGCGGTCGTGCCGTCGATGCGGGCGCGCAGATCGGGATCGTCGGTGCGGGCGGATGCCGTGTCGAGCGCGCGCCGCGCCTGCGTGAACCGCCTCGCGTTCGCCGCCTCGACTCCGCGCCGATGCAGCTCGTTGGCGGACAGGGGCATCCGTCCAGAATGCCCTGCCCCGCGGCTGTGCGGAAGAGCGGGGGTGCAGGCCGAACACCCAAGACGGACCGCCCGTATCGGTGCGGGCGGTCCGGCTCGGGGGTGGGTCAGGTCGGGTCGACCGGTGTCGGCAGGGACTTCAGCACAGCGGCGACGGCCTTCCTGGCGGCAGCCGGGGCCGCACCGCCGACCGGCACGGTGCCGAGCTGCGCAGCGATGCGTCCGGCGACATACGGTGCCGCGAACGACGTGCCGCTCCAGATCGCGAACCCGCCTCGATAGTCGTCGGGGTCGATCGTCTCGCGGCGGAGGCCGTCGACGTCTGCGCGTGTGGCCGCCTGCGAGCCGCCGACGAAGGCGGGCGAGGTGCTCACCACGGCAGCGCCCGGGGCGTAGGTCTGCACCCAGGGACCGACGTTCGAGAAGAGGGCGACGGACTGCGCCGAGGGGTTGAGCGCCCCGACCGACACGAGAGGCGCACCCTTGTCGACGGGGATGCCGTTGTGCGAGTCGGGCCACGGCCACAGCGATGCCGGGAACGAGGGCCGATCGATCGCGTCGTTGCCCGCCGAGCACACGACTACACAGCCGAGCTCCCGCGCCTTCGCCAGCAGCTGGTGCAGCGTGAGGCTGAACATCTTGTCGACCGGCGTCTCGTGGTAGTAGCTGAGCGACAGGTTCAGCACGTCGATCGGGAAGCCCGTCGTCGGGTCCTCGCGGTGGCGGATCAGCAGCGTGACGACCTGTGCGACCGTGTCGAGCAAGGTGCTCTCGTCGACCACGCCCAGTGCGCCCGCCACGCGGATCGAGAGGATGTCGGCATCCGGTGCCGCCTGCCGGACGAGCCCCGCGATGAAGGTGCCGTGGCCGGCGACCGCGTCGATCGCGCCGTCGAGCTGTCCGTACAGGTCGGGGTAGCGTTCCGGGTCGGCGTCGTCTGTCAGCCCCACAGGGACCCCGTCGAGGTCGACATGCCGGGTGGCGATGTCGTCGGGAAGCCAGGCGTGCTCGCCGCATCCCGTGTCGAGCACCGCGACGACGGGGCGCCGCCCGCGTTTCGGCGCCGGCCCGCGCACGGGAGCAGGGCCGAGCCAGGTCACCGGCTGCCGCGCGCCCCGCCCGGGCTCGAGGTAGTCGTCGCTGCCCGCGGCGCCCTCGCCGCGCACCGGGTTGGTCCGCGTGAACGGGTTGGTGCGGGTGAACGGGTTCGTGCGCGTGAACGGGTTGAGCCCGACCGGGTCGATGGACAGCACGTGGTCGAGGCTCGTCCGCGGCATCGGCGAGTGTGACATGCGGCGCGCGCGCTGGAGCACCCGCCACGCGTCGGGCGAGAACGGGGCCTCGCCGCCCACCGGGTCGTCGGGGGTCGTCAACAGCAGGCGCTGGAATCCGGCGACGCCGGGGACCAGCTCGCCGTCGCCGATCTCGCGCGCTCCGCGTTCCTCCTCGAGCTGCCATCCGAAGATGTCCGCCGCATCGCGCAGCGTCCGCACCTCCTGGTCATAGGCTTCCTCGTCGCCGAGGGCTCGCGTGACCAGCAGTCGCTCCGGCAGGTACGCCGTCGGAAAGGCGCGGATGCCGTCCACGGGCTCTGTGCTCGGGTCGAGCGCCGTTCCCCGGCGGATCGATCCTTCCGCGCGGTCCTGCCAGGTCCATCCCTTGGGCTGCTCCATCGTCATCCTCTCGGTGCGGGTCGCCCCGCGGCTTCATCGACGGGCGGTGCCCGCGATCACAGCTCGAACTGCGGGGTCGCCAGCGTGCGCGTCTCGTCCCCGATCGCGGTCGTCAGGCGCACGCGCGTGAGACCGGGCGGCACCTCGTCGAACGCGAAGCGTCCTGTCTCCTCCGGCGCGGCCGAGATCGTCTTCTCGCCCTGTGTCAGGAAGACCTCTGCGGCACCGGTGTCGACCCAGCCGTCGACGCGGCGGCGGCCGGATGCGGTGCGCGTCACGTGCAGCAGGATGCTGGTGCTGCCGTCGCTGAACTGCAGGGTGAGTGCATCCGCCTCACCCCGCACGGCGCCGAGCTGCCCCTCGACGAGGGTGAGCAGCGCGTACTCGCGGTTCAGCCCGTCGGCGGCGACGGCGGCGACCATGCGATCGATCAGTCCTGCGGGCACGGGGTCGACGTCGCTCCAGAGCGTGCGGAGCCGGGCGAACATCTCGGCATCCTCCTGAGCGCTCATGCGAGACCCCCTGCCTGGGCGGTCGGTGGTGCGTCCAGCAGTGCGCGCAACTTGGCCAGACACCTATTGCGCGTCGGCCCGATGCTCCCGATGGGCATCGCGAGGTCGGTCGCGATGCGCGCGTAGTCGGGCCGGTCCTCGAAGGCGATCACGCGCAGCAGCTTCTGGCAGCGCTCGTTGAGGCGGCGTACGGCCGTCCACAGTCGACGGTTCTCGTCGCCGATCGTCGCGTGCTCTTCGGCCGAGGCCTGCTCGGGAAGGAGCGTATCGAGGTCGTCGGTGTCGGTCGTGTCGACCTTGCCGTGGGCCTTGGCGACCTTCCAGGCCTCGCGACGGGCGGTCGTGGTGAGCCAGGCCGACACGGCGCGGGGGTCGCTGATCGAGCCGTGCCCGCGCACGAGCTGCAGCCAGGTGGTCTGCACCACATCTTCCGCGAGCGTGCGTTCGAGCCCGTACGCGCGCACCACATGCCAGAGCACGGGGGTCATCAGTCGTACGAGCTCGTCCATCGCGCGGCCATCGCCCTCGCGCCATGCGCCGAACAGATCCGCGGCGCGCTCCCAGCGTGCGCGCCCGTCATCCGAAGCAGGATCGAGAGCGGCGCCGGGTGCGCCGTCGATCATGAAGCCCATTGTGATCACATCTACCAGGAGCACGGCAAGAGGATTCTGATACATGACTTCATCCAAGAATTCCGCGCGTGCTGCGCGGTCGGATGCCGCGGTGGATCTCGATAGCGTTGAGGGGTGATCGCCCTCTCCGTCGTGCTCTTCCTCAACGCCGCCTTCAACGCCGTCGTCTGGCCCCAGTTCTACAAGCGCGTCGCCCACGATCCGCGTGCGCGCGACGAGAACGGCAAGGCCACCGCGTTCCTCAAGGTGCACGCCGTCCTCATCGCGATCGCCCTGGTGCTCGCACTGGTCTCGGTGCTCGCCGGCGTCGCGGCGCTGACCGGCGCGCTCTAGCACCGCACCTCTTCCGGAGGCAGGTCAGGCCGACTCGAACTCCTTCGCGTGCGCGGCCCACCGCGACTCGACCGGGAGTGCGCGCAGCGCCCGGTTGGTGACGGCCAGAGCCACGGATGCCAGGCACAGCGCGGCGCAGAGCAGCAGCGTCCATTCCCGCCCGACCCACGCGAGACCGAATCCGGCGATCAGCGGCGCGAGGGGCATCGCCCCCATGCCGAGCACACCGGCGGCGCTGTTGGCGCGGCCGAGCAGGTGCGTCGGTGTCGCGACCATGAAGTAGCCCATCATCCCGGCGTTGAGCGCGGGCACCAGGAGCACGGAGGCGCCGAGGACGACGGCGATCGCCCAGGGCGTCGTGACCATCGTGAGCGCGATGACCCCGACGGCCGCGACCGAGAGCCCGGCGATCGTCAGGATCCCGGCCTTGATGCGGGGGACGAGCAGAGGGGCGCACACGGCGCCGACGAGCATCACCGCACCGATCCCTGCGCTCAGCGTGCCGATGAGGAGTTCGGAGTGCCCGTCCTGCTGGAGCGAGTAGATGACGGTGGTGATCGCGGCGTTGAACCCCAGGTTCACGACCGTGGTGATGAGCAGGACTCCGCCGAGGTCGGGGCGGGAGAGCAGCCAGCCGAATGCCTCCCGCAGCTCGGCCCAGGCGTTCGGCTTCGCGGGTGCGGGTGAGGTGCCGAAACCCAGATCATCCGTCGCGGCGACGGCGCGTTCAGCCACGACACGCCGCGGGTCGTCCGGGTCGTCTCCGTTTTCGCCGGCCGCTCCGGTGTCGACCACCCCGGCGCGCCGCGCCTGGCGCCCCAGCATCCACGCGGTCAGTGCGGCGATCGCGTGGCAGAGGGTCATGACGACGCCGACCGCCCAGCCGCCGATGCCCAGCAGCAGGCCCCCGAGCGGGCCGCCCGCGAGCTGGAGCGCGGCATCCCGGCCCTGGTTCGCGGCCTGCGCGCGACCCATCGCGTCGTCGGGGACGATCTCCTTGATCGCGCTCTCGCCGGCGACGTCGAAGAGTCCGCTGCGGGCGGCGAGGAGGATGTCGATCACCAGCAGCGAACCGAAGGTCATCGCGTCGCCGAGGGCGAGCAGGGTGAAGGCCCCCGCCAGCACGATGCCGATGAGCGATCCGAGCAGCATCAGGGCGATGCGGCGGTGGCGGTCGGCGAGGACTCCGCCGGCGAGGGTCATGAGCAGGCGGGCGATCATTCCGGCCGCGCCGATGATGCCGGCCTGGGCCGGGTCGTTCGTCACGATGAGCGCGAGCAGCGGGATCGCGAAACCGAAGAGCGCGGCCGCGAGGCCCTTGCTCGTGTCGCTCAGCAACCAGGTGAGGTAGCGGGGGTTGCGCCACAGGCGATGCGGGTCGGTGAGGGTGGTCATGCGTCGAGAGTAATTGCGCAAGAACAATTGCGCAAGTTTTATTGCGCAACTTTGGGTGCGGGTAGGATCGGGACATGGCAGCCGACACCAGCGAGAGCAACGGCGACGATCCCGTCTGGATGACCTCGGCCATGCTCAAGGCCTACTCCCACCCGCTGCGTCGGCAGATGATCCGCCTGTTCTCACGCCGCGACTTCCTGCGAGCCGCCGACATCGCCGCCGAGCTCGGAGTGCCGGCCAACAGTGCGAGCTTCCACCTGCGCGCGCTCGCCGATGCCGGTCTCATCGAAGAGGCGCCCGAGCAGGCCCGCGACCGGCGCGACCGTGTCTGGACCGGGCACAAGGGTCCCCTCAACGTGGGCGGCCCCGACAGCCCCGTCGCCGACGAGGAGCTCGGGACCGCGGTGATCGCCGCGCTGGTGGAAGATCATCAGGATCTGATGCGCCGAGTGACCGCCTGGACCCCCGAGTATGTCGCCGGACGCACGACCGAGGTGCACGCCGCGTTCACCCAGCGCACGATCCGGTTGACCGAGTCCGAGTTCGACGACGCGATGGTGAAGATCAACGATGTGCTGAGTGCCGCCGACGATGCGCACGACAGCGCCGACCCCGACGGCCGCTACTGGCAGGTCGACGTGATCGCCGCCGACGACACCATCTGACGCGGTCCGGAATCAGTCTTCGGTCGACGAGCCCGTTCCGCTGAGGATCAGGATGCGGCGCAGGTGCATCGCGGTGAGCACCCCGGGCCCCATCGAACGGCGCACGTCGACGGTGCGGCTGTCGACCGTCTCGAGGAGCAGTCGCGTGGCCCGTGCGGCCTCGCCGCGGATGCGATGGTCTTCCGGCGTCGAGGCGTCGCCGCGCGCGATCACCTCGGCCACGGCGTGACACGCGGCCGACAGCGGCTCGGGAAGTGCGGGGTCGAGCGCGATGCCGGCCGGTCGGTCCCAGATGGTGTCGGCGATCGCGTCGGAGATGTCGCGGATGAGGTGCGCGATCCGGTCGAGAGTGGCGAGCTCCTCCTGGCTCTGCTCCACGCGCGGTCGGTGCCCCTTCGCTCGCGGATTTCCGCGTCGGCTCTCGTCGGCCTCCACGAGTGCCAACCGCAGCTCGCCTGTCGTGTCGGCGAGCGAGGCCGCGTCGTCGGCCCACTGCTCGTGCTCCGGCGGCCACGACTCGGAGACCGCTGACCCGATGTCGTCGAGATGTCGGGCCAGCTGTTCCCGGAACGCCTCTAGCCGCGCCGCCGCCACCCCGGTGAGGGGTGCCGGGGCGATCAGGACGTTGACCACGAGCCCGATGACGACCCCGACCGCCGTCTGCGTGAGGTAGCCGAGCGAGTAGTCGTCGGCGTTCTGTCCGCCGATGATCAGCACGAACAGCGCGGCCATCGGGACGTACTCGCGCCCGACGCCGAACCACCCCGTTCCGGACACCAGCACCCCCACGCCCACGACGAGCGGGATGGTCCACCACGTCGGCCCCACCGTGAGCACCACCACGGTGGCGAGGCCGATGCCGGTGGCGAGCCCGAGCAGTGTCTGGAAGCTCGACTTCGCCGAACCCATCAGCGTGGGGTACATGCTCACCAGCGCTCCGAGCGGGGCGTAGTAGGGGTACTCATCGGTGACGCCCGGCATGTGCGGGGCGATCATCCAGGCGAGTCCGACCGCGAGCATCGTCTTCGCGACGAGCAGCAGGCGGGCGGGGAGGACGGCCTCGTGGAGCGCGCGGGCGATGCCTGCGCGGCGTGCGCGGAATCGGGGCTGGCTCTGCGTCACGGCATCCTCTCTCTCGGCTGGTGCGGCGGGTGCGGCTGGTGGGGCGGGTGCGGCTGGTGCGGTGCCCGATTCCGCGAGCGTATGCGCCCGGTGCGCGGCCGACGAGCGGGTTGCTTCCTCGGCCGGGTACCGGTAGCGCGCAGACGCGACGACGCCGGCCACCCCAGGGAGGGTGACCGGCGTCGAGAGGTGCGGCGGGCGGAGGTGCGCTTACGGGATGGTCCTCCGGAAGGCGAGGAACGAGACGCCCGTGAGCACCGCGGTGACGAGGAGGCCCCAGAGCGCGAGACCGAGCGCGCCGAGGTCCATGATCCCCGCGCCGACGTGCGGCCAGAGGTCGAGCCGCGTCACCAGGAACACCAGGCCCAGCAGCACCAGGGAGAGCGCGATGCCGACGATGATGAGCACCAGCTGTCCCCAGCTCTTGTAGATCGTCGCGCCGGTGAAGCCGAGCACGAAGAAGAAGAGCGCGAGGGTGAAGTAGACGACGAAGGCGCCGCCCGGACCCGCATCCCACAGCCACGGCAGGTAGAACACGTAGCCGTTGACGCCGTAGCCGTTGGTGGCCACCTCGATGCCGCCTCCGATGAGGAACAGCACGCCCATGATTGCGCTGCCGAGTATCGCGGTGAGCAGCGTGCCGAAGAAGAACTCCCTGCGGGTGATGCTCATCGCCTGCGAGAACGGGAAGGTGAGCGTCATCGCCGACATCCCGATGGCGAAGAAGTACCAGAGCGGAGCCTGACCGCCGCCGCCGTACTTCGGGGTGTCGACCGGGATCATCGCGTAGATGAGGACCGAGATCACCACCGCTGCGGCGAGGATGATCAGCGGGTACCAGACGAAGGTGCCCTTGTTGATCAGCTGCAGCCGGATGACGTTGACTGTGCGTCGCATCAGCGGGCCTCCTCTTTCGTCACGGAGTCTCTGGCGGAGTGGGTGTCGGTCTTCTGGGTGAGACGGACGATCAGCTGCTGGAGCGACACCGGTGCGAGATCGAGACCGAATGCCGTCACCTCGGCCCGCTCATCGGCCGAGAGCGTGCCGAGTACGGTGACGGACGACACGCGCCCGAGTGCCTCGCGGTGCAGCACCTCGCGGCCCTGGACCCAGGCGTCGACCTTCGCGGCGTCGCCCACGATGGTCACGGCACGATCGCGGACGGCATCCGTGTCTTCGTTCAGGAGGATCTGGCCGTTGTCGATCACGATGACCTTCTCGATGAGGTTCGAGACCTCGTCGATCAGGTGCGACGACAGGATGATCGTGCGCGGGTGCTCGGCGTAATCCTCGACCAGGCGGTCGTAGAAGATCTGCCGGGCGACCGCGTCGAGCCCGAGGTACGGCTCGTCGAAGAAGGTGATCTCGGCGCGCGAGGCGAGTCCGATGATCACTCCCACTGCGGAGAGCTGACCGCGGGAGAGTTTCTTGATCGTCTGCTTCATCGGCAGCTGGAACTCTTCGATGAGTTCGTCGGCGAACGCCTGGTCCCAGTGCGGGAAGAACAGGCTCGCGGCCTTGAAGGCGTGCTTCGGGTACGCGTCGTCCGGGTACTTCTGGCTCTCGCGGACGAAGCAGATCCGGCTCAGGACGTGCGCGTTCTCGTACGGGTGCTCGCCGAACACCTTGACGGTGCCGGAGGACTCGAAGTTCTGCGCCGTGAGGATCGACATGAGTGTGGTCTTGCCGGCGCCGTTGCGACCGAGGAGGCCGTAGATCGCGCCTCCCTCGATGGCGAGCGACACGTTGTCGAGCGCTCGCTTCTCCTTGTAGCGCTTGCTGAGGTTCTGCACCTCGATGACAGCGGTCATGCGGGGGTCTTCCCTTCTGCGTCGGTGGTGAGTGCGGCGCGCTGTCGGAGCAGTGCCGCGAGGTCTTCGGCGCCGAGCCCCAGCGTGCGGGCCTCGGCGAGGAGTGGATCGATGTAGCGGTCGGCGAACAGCGCGCGGCGCTCGCCGAGAAGGACTTCCCTGGCGCCGCCGGCGACGAACATGCCGATGCCTCGGCGCTTGTAGAGCACTCCCTTGTCGGTGAGCATCGCGACTCCCTTCGCTGCGGTTGCGGGGTTGATCCGGTAGAACGCGGCGAGCTCGTTCGTCGAAGGAGCCTGTGCCTCCTCAGCGAGTGAGCCGTCGACGATCGAGTCCTCGATCTGCTCGGCGATCTGGAGGAAGAGCGGCTTGCCTTCTTCGATCACGAGTCCTCCGGTGGGTTAGTGGGTTACTTACTCGACTAAGTAACCATGGAACCTATCCGGTGTCAACCCCCTCCGCGGGGTGGGGCGGCGCGCGCGGGTCAGTCGCGGCGGTGGTCGCGCCAGTCCTCGACGATCTGCAGCATCCGCACGGAGAGGAAGCGGAAGAACTCGGCGAGCTCCACGGCCCGGTCGTGGGCACCCTGATCCTCGTCGTGCTCGGCGGCGATGTCGTCGATGTACTCCGAGAGGCGGGCGTACACGGGCATGTTCCCGACGATGGAGCGGTAGAACGGGTCATGCACGAACTCGTAGCGGTCGCGCCGGTCGCCGGGGCGAGAACGCCGTTGGATGAAGTGCAGCTGCTGCAGGTACCGCACCGCACCCGACACGGCGGCGGCCGAGACGCCCAGGCGTTCCCCCAACTGCGCAGCCGTGTATCCGCCGTCGGGAGCCGCGACCAGCGCCATCATCACGCGGGCCGGCATCCGTGGCATTCCGGCAGCGGTCATCATGGCGGCCGCCTGCTCGGCGGGTTCGATCCCGCGGTGGGAGTCGGAGGCGGATGCTGCGCCGACGGCATCGCCTGCGCTCGCGGCATCCACGTCCGGCGCGTTCTCGGTGCTGTCGTCGGGCATCGGGTTCCTCCTAGGCGCCGGGGGCCAGCTCGCGTCGTCGCATCAGCGTCAGGGTGGCCGCGCCGCCCGCAGCCAGGGCGAGCACCAGCCACCAGAGCCCGCGCACATCCACGCCGCTGCCGTCCACGACGGGGGTAACCGCGAACGGCGAGATGTTCGCGGTCCATTCCGGCAGTCCGAACAGCGGCCCGAACATCCCGAGCATTGCCGCCAGCAGCACGAGGCTCCACGCGAGCGCGGTCGTCGCCCGCGGAGCCAGCACGAACACCAGGGCGGCGAGCACGGCGAACACCGCCGCCGCGACCGCCTGGCCGAGACCGGCCACCGCGACGATGCGGTAGAGCGAGTCGTCGCCCCCGTTCGCCCAGACGCCGATCCAGGCCGCGAGCACAGCGGCGGCGATCACGATCAGCACCGCGACGACGCCGACGATCATGTAGTCGGCGAGCCAGCGCACGCGCCCGATCGGTGTGGCGAGCACGGCCTCGGCGGTGCCGCGGGCCTCCTCCTGCCGCGCGCGCACCACGGTCTGCACGGCGCAGCAGGCGGCGAGGATGCCGAGCAGCGTGAAGAACACGGTCACCACGACCTCGTCGAGGCCGCCGGTCGCGCCGCCGATCTTCTCGAGGATCTCGGAGACGGCCGGGTTCTCGCCCGAGATCTGATCGACCAGGCCGCTCAGTGTCGTGGCCAGGATGCCGGTGATCGCGCCGCCGACCGCCCATCCGATGATCGAGCCCGCGGTGAGCCGCCACACGAGCGCGTGCGGGGATGCCAGTGCGGCTCGGGCCGACGCCCGGCCGCGGCGCTCCGCCACGAAGCTCGCATCGATGTCGCGTACCGACTGCAGCGCCACGGATGCGCCGGCGAGCACGAGCCCGAAGACCAAGCCCAGGAGCATCGGCCAGGCGAGATCGGCGTCGTACGGGCGGGTCTGCTCGGCCCAGCCGAACGGCGACAGCCACACGGGCCAGGCACTCGTCATGCTCGACAGGTCGTCGCTCGGGGTTCCGGCGGCGCTGCCGATGCCCCGCACCAGGAAGGTGCCGACGAGCACCCAGACCGTCAGGGAGTTCGCCCCGCGCGAGGTGCGCATGAGCTGTGCCGCGAGGAGTCCGATGCCGAGGAACGCGACCCCGCAGCTCGCGGCGGCCGCCCCCGCGAGCCACGATCCGGCCGCCGGGAGACTGGTCGCGATCAGGGCGAGAGAGGTGAGCAGCGCGAGGACGACGTTGGCCAACAGTCCGTGCACGATGGTGGCGAGGGTCGGCAGCCGGCGCCCGGCCGGGGTCGCCCACACGAGCTCGGCGCGACCGGCCTCCTCATCGCCGCGGGTGTGACGCACGGCGAGGAACGTACTCATGAGTGCGGCGAGGAACGCGAGCCACGGCAGGATCTCGAACGCCAGGAAAGCGCCCTCGGAGGTGCCGGAGGGCAGTCCGCGGAACATCAGGATCACCGGGTTGGCGAGTGCGGCGGCGAGGATGTTCTGCCGGTCGGCGAGCGTTGCATACGACTGACTGACCCCGGCGTATCCCGCGAACGCCATCAGCGCGGTGCTGAGGATCCACAGCGGCAGTTGCACGCGGTCGCGCCGCAGTCGCTGTTGGAGCAGCACGGCGAAGCGGCTCATCACGCACGCTCCTTCTGCATCCGGCGTTCGCGGCGGCTGCCGGTGGGCTGGTCGCTCGGACCGCCGTCTTCCGCCGCCTCGAGCGTCGCCAGGTCATCGCCGTAGTGGCGGAGGAACAACTCCTCCAAGGAGGGCGGTGCGACGCGCAGATCGCTGATGCCGAGCGCGGCGAGAGCCGGGAGCACGGTGGCCGTACGGTCGCTGTCCAGCGCGAGACGGATGCGGTCGCCCTGCTGCTCGGGGTCGTGCACGTCGGGGATGCGGGCGACCTGTTCCAGGGTGGCTCCGGAGGGGGTGAACGACACGTCGCTGCGGGTGAGATGGCGCAGCTCGGCCAGCGTCCCGGTCTCGACGATGCGCCCGGCGCGGATGATCGACACCCGGTCGCACAGCTGCTCCACCTCGCTCATGATGTGGCTCGACAGCAGCACGGTCGCCCCGTTCGCGTGGGCGCGGGCGACCTCGCGCTGGAAGATCACCGCCATCAGCGGATCGAGGCCGCTCGTCGGCTCGTCGAGGATGTAGAGGTCGGCCGGGACCGCGAAGGCCGCGATCAGGGCGACCTTCTGCCGGTTGCCCTTGGAGTACGCACGGCCCTTCTTGCGCGGGTCGAACTGGAACGCCTCCATGAGCCGCTTCTTCTCGTGCTGATACGCGGCATCCTTCGTCTGTGCGCCACGCAGGCGGGCGAGCAGGTCGACGGCCTCTCCCCCCGACAGGTTCGGCCACACACTGACGTCACCGGGCACGTACGCGATGCGCCGATGCAGGTCGACCGTGCGGTTCCAGGGGTCCTCGCCGAACACGGTGGCCGCGCCCCCGGTGCGTCGTGCGAGGCCGAGGAGGATGCGGATCGTGGTCGACTTGCCCGCGCCGTTCGGTCCGAGGAAGCCGTGCACCTGACCGTGCTCGACGGTGAGGTCGAGGCCGTCGAGTGCGTGCACGTGGCTGTAGTGCTTGGTGAGGTTCCGGGTGTCGATGACGGTGGTCATGCGCGGGAGCGTACGCCCGATTCACAAACTTGTGAATCGAGCGAAAACAACGCATGCGAAATCCTTACGACGCCCGCGTACAGTGGGCTGGTGCCGGAGTTCCCCTACAGTCGCCTGCGCCGGTGGCCCGACGTCGAGGCGGACAACCTCCAGGCGTACGACGCCACCGATCGGCTGCTCGTCGAGCGGGCGCTCTCCCTCGACATCCCGGGCTCCGAGACCGCCGTGATCGGTGACGAATACGGCGCGATCACGCTGGCTCTGACGGATGCCGGGCGGCACGGCATCCGCGTGCATCAAGACCTCGCGACCGGCCGCCGTGCCCTGCAGCGCAACGCCGAGGAGCTCGGGCTCGCCGGCCTCGTGGCGCACGAGCTCGATGCCGAGCTGCTCTCCGGCGCTCGGCTCGTGCTGCTGCAGCTGCCGAAGTCGCTGGCGGAGCTCGAGGAGATCGCGGATGCCGTGGCCCGCTGGGCGGCATCCGATGCGGTGCTCGTCGCCGGCGGCCGCGTGAAGCACATGACGCTCGCGCAGAACGAGGTGCTCGGGCGCAGTTTCGCGCACGTGCAGCCCCAGCGTGCCGAGCGGAAGTCCCGCCTGATCGTGGCATCCGACCCGCGTCCGGTGCCCGCCGAGCCGCCGTTCCCGGTGACCGCGCAGCACGACGGGCTCACTCTGGTCGCGCACGGCGGGGCGTTCGCGGGCGCCCGCCTCGACATCGGCACCCGGGTGCTGCTCGAAGTGCTCGGCGTCGGCGGTTCACAACTCCTCAAGAATGGGCTGATTCGGGTCGAAAACGGCGCGAACGGGTCGGAGAACGGTGGTTCTTCCGGAGTTGTGAACAGCGACCGCCCGAGCCGCGTGCTCGATCTCGGCTGCGGCACCGGTGCGCTCGCCGTGTCCTATGCACTCGCCCACCCCGAGGCGCAGGTCATCGCGACCGATCGGTCGGCTGCGGCAGTGGCCTCGGCCCGGGCGACGGCGGCCGCGAACGGGGTCGCCGAGCGCGTGACGGTCATGCACGACGATGCGGCCTCGGAGATCGCGGACGCGAGCGTCGACATCGTGCTCCTGAACCCGCCTTTCCACCTCGGAACGAGTGTGCACACGGGCGCCGCGACCCGTCTGTTCGAGGCCGCCGCGCGTGTGCTCCGACCCGGCGGAGAACTCTTCACCGTGTACAACTCATCGCTCGGTTATCGGGCCGAACTCGCCCGTCTGATCGGCCACACGGAACAGCTGTCGCGCACCCCGAAGTTCACCGTGACCCGCAGCATCCGCACCCCCGAAGAGCGCCGATCCTGACCCTGAACCGGTCTCGGACCGGAATATTGAACACCCGTGCAATTCCCCGGTCAGCCGCCGAAACTCGTGCCGTTCACCGACCCAGGATTTGCCCCTGATCGGCCATTTCGTTACGTTGGAATGCGGGCCTGACGGTCCGAAGACCAGTCCGCGGTCACGTCCTTCTTTCGATGAGCTGTGCTGCGAAGAGGCGTGGGCGTACGGTCGATGCTCTATCGCGGCGGATCCGAAATCCGCCGTCTGTGCCGCCACAGCGATCATGTCGAACGGCCTCGAGAGCCTCACCCGGGCGTAACCGAAGCAGGCTCAGCCACCCGAAGGCGAGCCGCGGGGGAAACGTGTCCGAAATCGCTCTCGAAGCGCGCAATCTATACAAGGTTTTCGGTAAGAATCCGAGCACCGCCGTCCGCCGCCTGAAGGCCGGAGAGAGTCGCACGGCCGTCGCCGATGCGGGTACCGCGGCGGTCATCGACGCCAGCTTCGCCGTGAACCGCGGTGAGATCTTCGTCATCATGGGCCTGTCCGGATCGGGCAAGTCCACCATCATCCGCATGCTCAACGGCTTGCACGACGTCACGTCGGGCACCGTCACGGTGAACGGCGACCCCATCACCGGCATCCCCGCCTCGAGGCTCCGCGAGATCCGTCGCGACCGCATCTCGATGGTCTTCCAGCACTTCGCTCTGCTGCCGCACCGCACGGTCGCCGCGAACGTCGCCTACCCGCTCGAGCTCAAGGGCACCCCGAAGGCCGAACGCCTGGCCAAGGCCGAGGAGATCCTCTCGCTGGTCGGACTCGAAGGTCAGGGCGAGAAGCTCCCCTCCGAGCTCTCCGGTGGAATGCAGCAGCGCGTCGGCATCGCCCGTGCGCTCGCCGCCGACAGCGACATCCTGCTGATGGACGAGGCGTTCAGCGCGCTTGACCCGCTCATCCGTCGCGAGATGCAGGAGCAGCTGCTCGAGCTGCAGCAGAAGCTCCAGAAGACGATCGTGTTCATCACGCACGACCTCAACGAGGCCATGTTCCTCGGCGACCGGATCGCCGTGATGCGCGACGGCCGCATCGTGCAGATCGGCACGCCCGAGGACATCCTGATGGACCCGGCCAACGACTACGTCGAGCAGTTCGTGCAGGATGTCGACCGCGCCCGCGTGCTCACCGCCGCGAACGTGATGGAGCGCCCGCGCCCCGTCGTGCCGCACACCGCCGGCCCGCGCACCGCGCTCCGCCAGATGCGCGACGCGTACATGTCGGCGACCTATGTGGTCGGCCGTGACCGGCAGCTCGTGGGCGTCGTGACCGACCGCGACGCGGTCAAGCTCGTGCGCAACGGCGCCACCACCCTCGACTCCATCATCAAGCCCGTGCCGCAGAGCGTGCGTGAGGACGAGGTGCTGATGAACCTGTTCGTGCCCGCCGTCGAGTCTCCGCTGCCGCTGGCCGTGACGGATGCCGAGGGGCGTCTGGCCGGTGTGATCCCGCGCGTGACGCTGCTCGCCGCCCTGGGCCCCGGCCCCGGTGCGACTGAGGAGATCACCCTGCCGATGATGCCGATGCCGCAGGCCGAGATCGATGCGGTGCTCGATGACGGGTGGACCGCCGACCCGGTCGATGCCCCGACCACGGAGGAGGTGCGCTGATGGATGGCTTCCGCATCCCCGTAGGGACCTGGATCGAATCCGGCGTCGACTGGATCAAGGACAACCTCGACGGTCTGCTCGACGTGATCTCGTTCGTGATGAGCTTCCTCGTCGACGGACTCACGAGCATCCTGCTCACCCCGAGCTTCGCGGTCATCATCGTGATCGCTGCGCTCATCGCCTGGATCGTGCGCTCGTGGCAGCTCGCCATCGGGACCATCGTCTCGTTCGGTCTGATCGTCGGGATGGACCTCTGGGTTCCGGCTATGCAGACGCTTGCGCTCGTGCTCGTCGCCGCGATCATCGCGGTGCTGATCGCCGTGCCGCTGGGCATCTGGTCGGCGCGCAACTCGACCGTGCGGGCCGTGCTCAAGCCGGTGCTCGACTTCATGCAGACGATGCCGGCGTTCGTGTACCTGATCCCGGCGATCGTGTTCTTCGGTATCGGCGTGGTCCCCGGACTCGTCGCCACCGTGATCTTCGCGCTGCCTCCGGGCGTGCGACTGACCGAGCTCGGCATCCGCGGCGTCGACTCCGAGACCGTCGAGGCCGGACACGCGTTCGGCGCCAAGCCCGGTCAGATCCTGCGCGGCATCCAGCTCCCGCTCGCGATGCCGACCATCATGGCCGGCGTCAACCAGGTCATCATGCTCGCTCTGTCGATGGCGGTCATCGCCGGAATGGCGGGTGCCGACGGCCTCGGGAAGATGGTCGTCGAGGCGATCTCGACGATCAACATCCCCAAGGGTGTCGAGGCCGGTCTCGGCGTCGTGTTGATCGCCGTCTTCCTCGATCGCGTCACCGCCGCACTGGGTGCCCCGGGCGAGAACCGCTCGTCGCTGCTCGGCATGATCGAGCGGCGCCGCAAGCCGCACGGCGGCGGTGGCGGAGCAGCATCCGCCCCCGCAGCAGAGGTCATCGAGCAGCAGGATGCCGCGAGCGAGGCGGAGCGCGTCAAGGCGTCGCCGCGACGGGCGCCCATCGGCGGCGGAGTCCACTGAGTTTTCACCCCTACGGAACAACACCCATACGGAACTGAGAGAGAGAAATCACATGAAGAAGAAGATCCTCGCGATCACCGCCCTCGGCGCCGCAGCGGCGCTCACCCTCGCCGGCTGCAGCAGCGATGGCGCCGGCGGCACGGGCGGCGGCGACAGCAACGCCGACGACAAGGGCACCATCACCCTGGGCTTCCTGCCCTCGTGGACCGACGGCCTGAGCACCGCGTACCTGCTGCAGGACCAGCTCGAGAAGATCGGCTACACGGTCGAGATGAAGACGCTCACCGAGGCGGGCCCGCTGTACACCGGTCTCGCGCAGGGCGACGTCGACATGTACCCGTCGGCCTGGCCCGAGCTCACGCACGCCGAGTACATGGAGAAGTACGGCGACGACATCGAAGACCTGGGCAAGTACTACGAGAACGCCAAGCTCACCCTCGCGGTGCCGGAGTACTCCGAGCTCACCTCGATCGAGGACCTCAAGGGCAAGGCGGCCGACTTCGACGGCAAGATCTACGGGATCGAGCCGGGCGCCGGCCTCACCGCCCAGACCCAGAAGATGATGCCCGAGTACGGACTCGACAGCGAGTACGAGCTCGTCACCTCGTCGACCGCGGCCATGCTCACCGAGCTGAAGACCGCGACCGACAAGCAGGAGGACATCGTCGTCACGCTGTGGCGTCCGTTCTGGGCCAACGACGCCTTCCCCGTGAAGGACCTCGAAGACCCCAAGGGCGCGATGGGCAAGGCCGAGGGCCTGCACTTCCTGGGCACCAAGGGCTTCGCCGAGGAGTTCCCCGAGGCGGCTGAGCTGATCGAGCAGATCAAGCTCGACGACGAGCAGTACGGTGCGCTCGAAGACCTCGTGGTCAACGAGTACGGCGAGGGCAAGGAAGCGGATGCCGTCGACGAGTGGCTCGAGGAGTACGGCGACCAGTTCGACTGGGTCGCCACCAGCTGAGTCGAGTCGCAGCCACGAAGGAGGGTCTCCCCGAGGGGGAGGCCCTCCTTCGTTCGTCGCTGCACCCCTTTTGCTCCGCCGTCGAAAGTGCGACCATGACCACTCGCGGACCCGACAGGGCCAGGAATGGAGAGGGAACCGATGTGCACAGGACTGAGTTTCACCACCGCTGACCACTACTTCGGAAGGAATCTCGATCTGGAGTTCTCGTACAACGAGACGGTCACCGTCACACCGCGGAACTTCCCGTTCCCCTTCCACCGTCTGCCGTCGCTGCCGACTCATCACGCGATCATCGGGATCGCGACCATCGCCGACGGCTATCCCCTTTACTACGACGCGGTCAACGAGCACGGTCTGGGTATGGCCGGGCTGAACTTCCCGGAGAACGCACACTACCCCGCACCCGGATCGGGGGGCACCGAGGTCACGCCCTTCGAGTTCATCCCGTGGGTCCTCGGACAGTTCGAAACCGTCGCCCAGGTGAAGGACGCCCTCCGCTCGGTGAGCCTCGTCGACATCAACTTCAGCGCGGAGTTCCCGCTTTCCCCGCTGCACTGGATCATCGCCGACAAGACGGCGTCGATCACGGTGGAAAGCGTGCGCGGCGGCCTCACGGTTTACGACAACCCGTGGGGTGTGCTCACGAACAATCCCACGTTCGACGTCCAGAGCTTCCGACTCAACGACTACCGGCACCTGTCGCACCGGCAGCCGGAGAATACCTTCGCGCCCGACGTGCCGCTCGACCTCTACAGTCGGGGGATGGGCGGACTCGGCCTGCCTGGCGACCTCTCGTCGTCGTCGCGATTCGTGAAAGCCGTGTTCACGCGTATGAACTCCGTGTGCGGAACCTCCGAGTCGGAGTCGCTCAGCCAGTTCTTCCAGATTCTCGGCTCGGTCGCGCAGCAGAGGGGGTGCGTCCGGGTCGGCGACGAGGAAAAGTACGAGATCACCATCTACTCCTCGTGTTGCAACGCCGATAAGGGCATCTACTACTACACGACCTATGAGAACAGTCAGATCACGGGCGTGGACATGCACCGGGAAGATCTCGACGGCGCGGAACTCGTGGCATATCCCCTCGTCGCGGGGCAGCAGATCGCAATGCAGAACTGACCCCCGCCACGCGTCGATCCGCCTGCGCAACCCCCTCACCGGCTGGTGGGCCTCGGCGTAGCCTGTGGCCGTGGACGGGTTCGCGGCGGTCGACTTCGGGTTCGCGCGCGAGGTGCTGCAGCGCGGCATCGCGGCGCTGTACCTGGTCGCGTTCCTGTCGAGTCTGAACCAATTCCGGCCGCTGCTCGGCGAGCACGGGCTGCTCCCGGCGCCGGCCCTCCTCGAGTGGGTCGGCCAGAAGGCGGAGCGGCGGCGGATGCTGCATCCGACCCTGTTCTCGCGTATCCGCTACTCCGATCGCCGGCTGGTCGCGCTGTGCGTGGTGGGGATCGTGGTCGCGGCCGTACTCGTCGTGGGCATTCCGCAGTGGGGTCCGCCGTGGGTGCCGATGCTCTGCTTCCTTGCACTGTGGCTCGGCTACATGTCGATCGTCAGCATCGGGCAGACCTTCTACTCGTTCGGCTGGGAGATGCTGCTGCTGGAGGCCGGGTTCCTCGCGGCTTTCCTCGGCTCGAACGATCAGCCGCCGCCCACGGTCGTGATCGTGCTGTTCTGGTGGCTGGTGTTCCGGCTGGAGTTCGGTGCCGGGATGATCAAGATCCGCGGTGGCCGCGAGTGGCGTGATCTGACGGCCCTCATGTACCACCACGAGACACAGCCGATGCCGGGTCCGCTCAGTCGGCAGGCGCATCTGCTGCCGCGCTGGTTCCATCGCGGCGAGGTGGTGGGCAACCACTTCGCGCAGCTCGTGGTGCCGTTCTTCCTGTTCGCGCCACTGCTGTCGCTGTGGGTGGAGGGTCCGGTGCCGCAGATCGTCGGCGCAGTCGCGGCATCCATCGTGATCCTGACGCAGGCCTGGCTGGTGCTGACGGGCAACTTCGCGTGGCTGAATTGGGCGACGATGGTCATCGCGGTCTCGGCGATCGGGTTGCCGGGGGTGGGGGCGGCGGACGTCACGCCACCCAGCGACGCACCGTGGATCCTCTCCGGCATCCCCCTGTACTGGGTCGTGATCACCTCGGCCGTCGGGCTGCTCTACGTCGTGGTGAGCGTGCCGGCGATGCGCAACCTGTTCGCGCGGCGGCAACTCATGAACGCGAGCTTCAACCGCTGGCAACTCGCCAACGCCTACGGCGCCTTCGGCACGGTCACCAAGGAACGCATCGAGATCGTCGTCGAGGGGTCAGCCGATGAAGAGGGCGTCGAGTGGCGGGAGTACGAGTTCCGGGGCAAGCCCGGAGACGTGCGACGGATGCCGCGGCAGTTCGCTCCGTACCATCTGCGCCTCGACTGGCTGATGTGGTTCCTGCCGCTCGGGCACTCGTTCGACGACTGGTTCACGGCGTTCCTGGTGCGGCTGCTCGAAGCGGATGCTCCGACACTCGCTCTGATCCGCGTCGACCCGTTCGACGGCGAGCCGCCGCGGTGGGTCCGGGCCGTGTCGTATCGCTACCGCTTCGCCACCCGCGCCGAGAAGCGCGCAGATGGTGTGGTGTGGGTGCGGAGTCGTCGCCGCGTGGTGCTCGGTCCCTTCGGGCTGCGGTGAGGCGGTGCCACCCCTACCCGCTTCGTGCAGCATCCGTCCCGCATCACCCAACGCGAAGGAGATCTCGCGTTCTGAAGGAGCCATCCAGCGCAGGGCCCCTTCAAAGCGGGAGTTCTCCTTCAGAACACGCGGCCGTCGTCTCAGGCGTCGCTCGCACGGAGGAGGCGGATGCCAGTCTCAGCTCTCGGCGGTCACCAGCGGATCGGGCTCCTGGCGCGAGAGCGCCCCTTCGACCTCGAACCCGTTGCGAACCCAGTACTCGAACCCGCCGAGCATCTCGCGCACGTCGAGGCCGGCGGCGAGCAGCACGCGCGCGGTGGCCGTGGCCCCGTTGCATCCGGGGCCCCAGCCGTAGACGACGAGCGTGCGATCGCGGGGAAGCGACTCGATCCCCGACGCGATCTCCGACTGGGGAAGATGCACCGCACCGGCGATGTGGCCGTGTTGCCAGGACTCCAGCCGTCGCGTGTCGACCAGCAGCACCTCACCGGCGGCCACGGCATCGTGCGCGGCGACCGCGTCGATCTCATACGCCAGGCGTGCGTCGACGTACGCGAGCCGCGCGTCGAGATCGGTCATGCGCGAGGGGCAGAGCCGAGCAGGGCGGCGAGCTGCGGCAGCTGCGCAGGGTCTTCGAGCGCCGAGCCGACGGCGACGACGTGGGCGCCCGCGTCGAGGTACTCACCCGCGTTGCTCGCGTTCATGCCGCCCGTCGTCACGAAGCGTGCCTGCGGGAACGGGCCGTTCATCGCCGTGAGCCACTGCGGACCGAGCACCGAGGCGGGGAACGCCTTGAGCCAGGTGAGTCCTGCGGCGAGGGCGGACTGCACCTCGCTCGCCGTGGCGACGCCAGGAAGGCTGATCAGCCCTGCCTCGTGCGAAGCACGCACGACGTCGAGGTCGAGACCGGGACTGACCGTGAACGAGGCGCCGGCAGAGACCGCCTGGGCGACATGCTCGGCCGACACCACGGTGCCGGCGCCGACGACCTTGCCGCGCTCGCGTCCGGCGGCGGCGACCACGCGCAGCGCCTCGACGTCATCAGCGGTCTGGATGGGGAGTTCGACGACATCGATCCCGAGGTCCCACGCGGTGGTCGACACGGCGAGGCTCCGCTCCGCCCCCATGCCGCGGAGGATCGCCATCAGGCGCGTGCCACCGAAGAGCTCGTCGAATCCGGAGTTGTCCATCGTCATCCCTGTTCCCGTCATCCCTGTATGGGTCATCGTGTTCTGGCCTCGTCGAGGTAGGAGTACGCGGTCACGCGCGAGATGCCGAGCCGCTTCGCGATCGCCTCCACGGACTTGCGCATCTGCGTGGCGCCGCGCTGGTCCAGCCGCTCCAGCACCGTGATCTTGTCGTCGCGGGTCATGCTCTCGAGCGGTCGGCCGATCTCGCGGATGGCCTCGGTGATCATCGAGTCCATCACCGACACGAGGTCGGCGCCGAAGTACTCTTTCGGGGCGTCCGCGGGCTCCGATGAGGGCAGCAGTGCGTCGAGCGTCTGGCGGGCGAGCAGCAGCGGGCTGAGGTCGACGTTCACGCACAGCGACGCGATGATGTCACCCGCGCGATTGTGGAAGTAGACCGAGGAGCAGCGGAGTTCCCGCCCGTCACTCGTGTAACCGGTGTAGCCGAAGGCGTCGTGGTTCCCGCGCCGGTCCTTCAGCACGTCCAGGCCGAGCGAGGTCGACGGGCCGCCGACGGCGCGTCCGGTCACGTGCCCGTTCTCGATGGCCATGATCGTATGACCGAGGTCGACGTCGGTGCCGTCGAGGTTGTGGAGCACGACCTCGACGGTCGGTCCGGCCGCGGTGGCGAGGGCGCGCAGGACCGGCCGATAGAGGCGGAGGACCTCCTCGGCGCTCTCGTAGGTCTCCCGTGCGAGGTCGTCGGCGAGGGCCGCGACCGCGTTCTCTGCTGTCGTCGATGTCGGCATTCTGTGACTCCAATCCGGAGCAAGGATACAGGCGTACAAAAAATACGAGAGATAGACAGATTGTCTATTTCGCTGCTAGTTTATCCACGCCCCAGACGATCCGTCGAGGCCGACCGCAACGGATGCGGTCGCGCATCAACCGAGCAAGGAGCCCCGGATGGCCACTGCCGCCTCATCTGGACTGACCCCGAAGCAGCGCAAGACGATCGCCGGTGGGGCGATCGGAACGCTCATCGAGTATTACGACTTCTATCTGTACGGTCTTGCCGCGGCAGCCGTCTTCCCCGCGGTGTTCTTCTCGTCGAACGACCCTGTCATCGCACAGCTGGCGTCCTTCGCGACCTTTGCCGTCGGGTTCTTCCTCCGCCCCGTGGGAGGGATCATCTGGGGCATCGTCGGTGACCGCAAGGGCCGCAAGGTCGTGCTGATGAGCACGGTCATCGGCATGGGGCTCGCGACCACGGGCATCGGCCTCATCCCCTCCGACCAGATGATCGGGATCGCCGCACCGCTGCTTCTGCTGTTCTTCCGGCTCTGCCAGGGCTTCTTCGTCGGCGGCGAGATGGGCGGTGCGGCCACGATGGTCGTCGAAGCGGCGCCGACCGGCAAGCGGGGACTCTACGGTGCCTTCCTCATCAGCGGTGCGGGCGTCGCGAACGTGGTGTCGGGTGGTCTGATGGCGGGCCTCGGCCTCACTCCCGAATCGTGGTTCCTGCAGTGGGGCTGGCGCATCCCGTTCGTCTTCTCGATCGTGCTCGCGATCGCCGCCGTGCTGCTGCGTCGTCAGCTCGAAGAATCCGAGGCCTTCACCGAGACGCAGACGCTGCTCCTCGCCACGACGGGCAAGAAGGCCAACCCGCTCGTCGAGGTGTTCCGGCACCCGAAGAACGCGATCATGGGCATCCTCATCGGCCTGCCGCAGTCGATCGCCGGCTACGTCGTGCTCACGTACGGCCTCGCCTACATGCTGGCGGATAAGAACATCCCCGCGTGGATCGGTTTCGCCGGCACCATGATCGTGGGTCTGCTGCAGATCGTCGTCGCGCCGCTGTGGGGAGCGATCTCCGACCGCATCGGTCGGCGCACTGTCTACATCATCGGCTGCCTCGGCTTCGCAGCCATGGTCTACCCGGCGTTCATGCTGTTCGACACGGGGAACATGTGGTTGATCTGGCTCGGACAGATCCTCGGATTCGTCGTGTTCGGCGTGGCCATGCAGGCGACGCTCTCGACGATGCTGGTCGAGATGTTCGACCCGGAGGCGCGCACCACCGGTGTCAACATCGGGTACCAGTTCTCCAACACCCTCGGTGGCGGCCTCGCTCCGCTCATCTGCACCGCGTTGGTCGCTGCTGCAGGCGGCGCGTCCTGGCCCGTCGTCGTCTACGCCGCGGTGATCGCCGTTGTCGGTGTCATCGCCACGCTGGTGGCGTCGATCCAGCCCGATGTCGAAGGTGCAGGGAGACTGCATGAACTGCCGTCGACGGCGTCGATCAAGACGGGAGCCTCGCGATGACGCAGATGGATGCCGAGCTCCTCACGGTTCGCGACAAGGGTCTGCCCGTGCGCGCAGCGGGTCTGACCGCGGAGGAATTCCTCGCCTCGGAACCACGGCTCGACGAGTTCTGGACACCGCTGATCGTGCTCGACGACGCCGCGATGACGGCGAACGTCGCCACCATGGCGCAGTGGTGCGCGGAGCGGGGGCTCGCCCTCATGCCCCACGGCAAGACCACCATGGCGCCCGCGCTGTGGAAGCGGCAGACGGATGCCGGTGCGCTCGGCATCACGTTCGCGACCATGGGGCAGGTGCGCACCGCCCGCGATCTGGGCGTCGACTCGGTGATGCTCGCGAACGCCGCCGTCGATCGGCCCGCGCTCGCCTGGCTGGCGCAGGAGCTGGCGGATCCGGATTTCCGGTTCGTGAGCTGGGCCGACTCGATCGCGACGGTCGAGGCGATGGAGGCGGCTCTGCTCTCCACCGGCACACCGCGTCCGGTCGACGTCTGCGTTGAGCTCGGCGGCGCGGGTGGTCGCACCGGTGCGCGGTCGATCGACGAAGCGATGCGCGTGGCTGAGCGCATCGCTGCATCCTCCGTGCTGCGCCTCGCCGGGGTGGGCGGATACGAGGGAAGTCTCGCGCACGATCGCTCCGCCGCGGCTCTCGTGGCCGTCCGCGCGTACCTGGAGTCGCAGCTCGAGCTGCACGCCGCGATCGCACCGCTCTACGACGACGGCGAGCTCTATGTGACTGCCGGTGGCAGCGCGTACTTCGACGTCGTCGCCGATGTCTGGGGCGCGGCCGCGCGAGATGACCGCACGCACTTCACCCTCCGCTCGGGCGCCTACATCGTGCACGACGACGGGTTCTATCGCAGCATCTCGCCGTTCGACGAGGGGGCCGCGCAGCCCGAGGGCTCCCCGCGGTTCGTGAACGCGATGCACGGACTCGCGCGGGTCGTGTCGGCGCCGGAGCCCGGTCTGGCTCTCGTCGACGCCGGCAAGCGGGATCTGCCCTACGACGAGGGGCTGCCGATCCCCCGATCCTGGTCCGCCGGTGTCGCCGGCCCCTGGCAGCCGCTGCCGGGCGAGGTCTCGGCGATGAACGATCAGCACTCGTACGTGCGGTCGGAGCAGGCTCTCGCGATCGGCTCGGTCGTCCGTCTCGGGCTGTCGCACCCCTGCACCGCCTTCGACAAGTGGCGTGTGCTGCCGGTCGTCGAATCCGCCGATTCCGGCGTGGTCACGGGCCTCGTCCGCACCTACTTCTGAGGAGAGCAGCGATGAACCGGGTAGTGCTCCGCGGTGGCTCCGTCGTCGACGCGACGGGGCTCGTGCATGCCGACGTCGCGATCGAGGAGGGGCTCGTCGCAGAAGTCGGCGACATCGAGGCCCGTCCCGGTGACGAGGTCGTCGACGCCTCCGACCGCCTGATGCTTCCCGGTTTCATCGACGCGCACTCCCACGCCGACGGCCTGCTGAGTGACCCCGAGGTGACGCTGTCACTACTGCGCCAGGGCATCACCACCGTGATCGCCGGACAGGACGGTGTGTCGTACGCGCCGGGCAGTGGCGAGTACGCCACCGAGTACTTCGCCGCGATCAACGGGACGCACCCGACCTACCGGGGCGGGGGTGTGGACGCGTACCTGGCCTCCGTGGATGGAACGTCGCCGGTGAACGCCGGCTATCTCGTGCCGGCGGGCACCGTGCGCTTCGAGGTGTGCGGTCGCAGGGGTGGCTCAGCATCCGACGAGGAGCGCCGGCGCATGCAGGAGCTGGTCGCGCAGGGGATGGCCGACGGTGCCCTCGGCCTGTCGACCGGGCTGGACTACACGCCCGGCATCTTCCAGGACGCCGCCGAGATCGCCGCCCTCTGCGAGCCGGTCGCGCGGGCCGGAGGCGTGTACGTGACGCACATGCGCGGAGGGTACGAGTCGAACACCGCCGCCGGCACGGGGGAGATCGCCGAGATCGCCCGTCTGGCCGCCGAGCAGGCGGGATCGCCGCTGCCCGTGCACATCTCGCACTTCCATGCCGACGCCGACATCGTGCTCGATCAGCTCGCCGCGCTGGATGCCGCCGGAGTGGATGCGACCTTCGACGCGTACCCCTATACCCGCGGGTGCACGCTGTTGGGCATGCCGCTGCTCCCGCCCGAGGTATCGGCGCTGCCCGTGGCGGAGGCGGTCGCCGTGATCGCGGACCCGTCGCGCCGCGCCGAGCTTCGCGAGCTCTGCACGCTGCGGGCTGTGCGCAGTGCCAGCCTCGGCCCGGAGTGGGCGGACATGATCACGCTCGCTCACCTTGCCGCCCCCGATCTCGCCTGGGCGCACGGGCTCACTCTTCGCGAGGCATCCGCGCGCGCGGGCGTCGCCCCGATCGACTTCGCGCTCGACGCGCTCGCCGCCTCCCGGCTGGAGTGCAGCGCCGTCATGGCCGTGCGCAGCCCCCGTTCCGGCGCGGAGCTCGCCCGCATCTTCCGCCACCCCGCGCACATGGGCGGCTCCGACGGCATCTTCATCGGCGCCCACCCCCATCCGCGTGCCGCCGGCTCGTTCTCGCTGTTCCTCCGCGAATACGTGCGCGAGCGGGCGACCTGGACCTGGTCGGATGCGGTGCACCACCTGTCGACGCTGCCGGCCCGGCGTTTCGGCCTCGGACGCCGCGGCGCCGTCGAGGCGGGCGCGGTGGCCGACCTCGTGCTCGTGGACGCGGCGACGGTCGCCGACACCGCCACCTACGAGAGCCCACGCGGGCGCGGAGTGGGCATCGACGACGTGTTCGTCGCCGGCATCCGCGTTCTCGCCGACGGTGACCTGACCGGCGCCCTGCCGGGTCGGGGCCTCCGCCGCTCACCACAGACCTGAATCGTCAACGAAAGGAAAGAAAGATGCCGAAGACCGGATTCTACGCAGACGGGGCGCCCACGCCCGCCGGACCCTACAGCCACGGGGTGGTCGCGAACGGATTCCTGTACACCGCGGGTTTCGGCCCGCAGGACGCGGCGAACGACCACGCCGTTCCCGAGAGCGTCGGCGAACAGACCCGCCAGGTGCTCCGGAACATCCAGAAGGTGCTCGCCGTGCACGGGCTGACCACGGACGACGTCGTGAAGTCGACCGTGCACCTGCAGGACCTCGCCGACTTCGCCGAGTTCAACGAGGCGTACGAGGAGTTCTTCACCGCGCCGTACCCCGTGCGCACGACCGTGGGCTCGCAGCTCGCGAACATCCTCGTCGAGATCGACGTCGTCGCGGCGCTGCCTCAGGCCTGACGCCCGCGTCGTCGTCGCGGGGTGCGACCCGCGTCGCCCCGCGTGACGTGAAGGAGATCTCACGCTTCACAGGAGCCTTTCCGCACACAGCTCCTTCAGATCGTGAGATCTCCTTCGCAACGCGCGGCGCGCCACCCGCGAAAGCCAGGCCGGGGCGCCGTTTGACAACCAGATCCATAGCTCCTACAAGGGCTACATGCCCGATCCGCGAGCGTTTGTCCGACACATGATGACTGACTTCTCATGACCGAGACGAGCCAGTGGGGGCCGATCCAGCGCATGCCGCGGCGACGTTACGTCGCCGCGGGGCTCTGGGCGTTGGCTCAGATCGTAGTTGCCTGCGGGGGCATCCTTCTCGTCTATCTCACTGCGATGCGAATGGATGGATGCGCATCTTCCTGCAGGGACGATGTCGCCAACATGGCGATCGACGGTCTGAGAGTGGCGCTCATCGTCATCCTCGTCGTACACCTCGCCCTGCTCGTCATCGCACTCGTCAAGAGGAGATCGCCGCACGTGATCGGTGGTGTGGCGATCGGTCTGAGCCTCGTGGCCATCACCGTCGCTTATGTGCTCATCGTTGCCGCGTACCCGGCGCCCGCCTGACGCGAAGGAGATCTCGCGCTTCGAAGGAGCCTTTCCGCAATTAGCTCCTTCAGAGCGTGAGATCTCCTTCACAACGCGCGGCTCACAACGCGCGGCTCACAACGCGCGGCTCGCATCACCGAACCGCCGCCGAGCGCGGCGAAACGCCCCGGCCGGGTCGAGTGACCCGGTCGGAGCGTCCCGTCTCGCTGGGCGAAGATCAGCTGACCTTCTTCCGGTAGGCGATGATCGCGAACACGTAGGCGACCACGAGGATGCCGACGCACCAGGCGAGGGCGACCCAGATGTCGCTGCCGACGGGCTGTTCGGCGAACAGCGCCTGGATGGTGTTGACGATCGAGGTGACCGGCTGGTTCTCGGCGAACCACTGCACCGGAGCCGGCATGGTGTCGGTCGGCACGAAGGCCGAGCTGATGAACGGCAGGAAGATCAGCGGGTACGAGAACGCGGTCGCCCCGTCGATCGTCTTCGCGCTGAGCCCCGCGATGATCGCGAGCCACGTGAGGGCCAGGGTGAACAGCAGCAGGATGCCGATGACTCCGAGCCAGGCGAGCGGGCTCGCCCCGGTGCGGAAGCCCATCAGGAATCCGACGCCGAAGATGATCGCCAGGGTGATGGCGTTCGCCGTGAGGGAGGTGAGCACATGGGCCCACAGCACGCTCGATCGGGCGATCGGCATGGAGTGGAACCGCTCGAAGATGCCGCTCTGCAGATCGTTGAAGAGTCGGAACGCCGTGTACGCGATGCCGGATGCGACCGCGATCAGCAGGATGCCGGGGAGCAGGTAGTTCACGTAGTTCTCGGCGCCCGTGCTCTGCTGCAGGGCTCCGCCGAAGACGTAGACGAACAGGAGCATCAGCGCGATCGGGGTGACCGCCGTGGTGATGATCGTGTCGGGGCTGCGGAAGATGTGCCGCATGGAGCGGCCGGTGAGTGTCGCCGTATCGGCGGCGAAGTGCGTGCTCATGCTGCGTCCTCCTTCTTTTCCGAGGCCTGGGGGCCGATGAGGGTGAGGAAGATCTCCTCGAGGGTGGGCTGCTTCTCGACGTACTCGACCTTGGCGGCCGGCAGCAGGCGCTTGAGGCCGGCCAGCGTGTCGTTGGCGATGATGCGGCCCTCGTGCAGGATCGCGATGCGGTCGGCCAGCTGCTCCGCCTCGTCGAGGTACTGCGTGGTGAGCAGCACCGTGGTGCCGGTGTTCGCGAGTTCCTTGACCACGTCCCACACCTCGATGCGGGCTTCGGGGTCGAGGCCGGTGGTCGGCTCGTCGAGGTAGATGACCTCGGGGTGACCGACCAGGCTCATCGCGATGTCGAGCCGGCGACGCATGCCGCCGGAGTAGGTGCCGGCCTTGCGGGCTCCGGCATCCGTCAGGCGGAACTTCGCCAGTAGGTCGTCGGCGATGTTCCCGGCGTCGGGCAGGTGCCGCAGCTTCGCGACCAGCACCAGGTTCTCGCGTCCGGTGAGGATCTCGTCGACCGCGGCGAACTGCCCGGTGAGGCTGATCACTTCGCGGACGCCGACCGGGTTCGCGGCGACATCGATGCCCTGCACGGTAGCCGTGCCGGCATCCGCCTTCAGCAGGGTGGAGAGGATGCGCACCACCGTGGTCTTGCCGGCGCCGTTCGAGCCGAGGAGGGCGAAGATGCTGCCCTTCTCGACCTCGAAGTCGACGCCGCGCAGCACGTGCAGATCTTTGTAGGACTTCTCGATGCCGCGCACCGAGATGGCTGCATTCGTCATGACTCCTCCTTCTTCTTCGCGTCGTCGAACGCCTTGATGAGGCGGGCGCGCTCCTTGTCGATCCACTGGCGTCCGCCGTACGCGGCGGCGTAGTTCTCGGCGAACTCGACCGGGTCGTCGCCGACGATGGCGCTGACGGGGGTGCCGTCGAGTGCGGCGCGCTCCCACAGGTCGGCGATGTCGAGGAACATCTTCACGATGGTGTCGCCGTCGGTGACTCCGCCGTAGTACATGTTGTAGCGCTGCTGCGCCTTCGCGACCTCGCGGTACGGCTCGGGGAGGGCGTTGATGCGGGCCTGCGCCTGCTTGTAGAGCTTCTTCTCTTCGAGGGATCCGGTGATCGCTTCGATCCACTTGGCGGCCATGGTCAGTTCTCCTTGTTGTCGGTGTTGCGCTTTTCCAGCTGTTCGATGTGCGTCTTGAGGAAGCCCCAGGTGGTCCAGAACTCCTCGAGCTCCTGCCGGCCCTGGGCGTTCAGGGTGTACACCTTGCGGGGCGGACCCTTCTCGCTCGGGACCTTCTCGACGTCGACGAGGTTCTTCTGCTCGATGCGCACGAGGAGTGCGTAGATCGTGCCCTCGGCGATGTCGGTGAATCCGTGGTCGCGGATGCGTGTGGTGATCTCGTACCCGTATGCCGGCTGCTCGGCGAGGAGAGCCAGAACGATGCCCTCCAGAGTGCCCTTGAGCATCTCGGTCATCTGCTTGCCCATCAGGTCCTCCTTTCGTTTCGGTTGGTACTCAGTGTTGCTGGGTACCGGTACAAAGTAACACTGAGTACCGGTACTTAGCAACACCGAATACCGAACTTTTTCGAAGGAGATCTGCGAGGGGTTTCCGGGCGCGCGGGAACGACCGCCGACGGACCGGCGGCGAAAAGAGCCTGCTGCTACGGGAACATGCGGCGGAGCAGCGGCAGGTCCTCGTCGCTCAGCGCCTGCGTGATCACGGCCGCCGTCTCCGGGGGCATGTCCTTCTCCAGGCGCTGCCACAGGAACCGCGCGGCACCCAGGTCGGCGGTGGCAACGGCGGTCGAGAACGCCGCCACACCGTCGTAGTACGGGATGGTCGACGACCCGGGTTCGGCGTTGTACGGCGAGTAGATGTCGACGAACGGAAGCGTCGGATCCGGGCGCAGGTAGAGGACGTCTCCGGGTGCGATCGGCTCAAAGCCGCGCACGTGGTTGAGCATCCCGACGGTGACGTAGTCGACGCAGAAGCGCTCGCCGATCGCGATCAGGCTGTCGCCGGGCTGCACTTCGTAGGAGAAGATCTCTCCGTCGGCATCGAGGGTGACCGGGCCGCTCGCCAGCTCCGACTCACCCATGTCGACGAGTTCGCCCAGGAGCTTGGCATGCATCGTTTCGCCGTCGGTGCTCCCGACGTTGATGAACGCGTTGGTGGTGCAGTCGCCGGGACCACCGGCGGGAACGCTGATGCCGTCGCCGAGAGAGACGAGGTTCTCCCGGGCCGGATCCTCGGCGATCACGGCGCGACTCGTGGGGGCCGTGGAGGGCTCGGCGGCGGCGAAGCGCTCCGACGCCCAGGAGGCGACACCGAACACTGCGGGGGCGGCGCTGACCACGGCAGGGGCCGCGGCGGCGAACAGCCCGGCGACGGCCACGACGACGACGGCGGTGGTGATCTTGGTGGAGCGTTTCATCCCCGTCAGCATGGCATCGAAGCGCGCCTGAGCGCCAGAGCGGATGCCGTCAGGTGCGGAGGTACGCGAGCACGGCTAGCACGCGCCGGTGTCCGCTGTCGCTGGACGCGAGCCCGAGCTTGCCGAAGATGTTGCCGATGTGCTTGCTCACCGCGGTCTCGGTCACGAAGAGTCGCCCGGCGATGGTGCCGTTGTCGAGCCCCTCGGCCATGAGCCCGAGTACCTCGCGCTCGCGTGGGGTGAGCGTCTGCACCGGATCGTCGGCGCGACGGCGGCTCATCAGCTGCGAGATCACCTCGGGGTCCATCACCGTGCCCCCGGCAGCCACGCGGTTCAGAGCGTCGATGAACGAGGCGACCTTGCCCACGCGCTCCTTGAGCAGGTAGCCGAGGCCGTCGGCTCCGGCCGCGAGGAGTTCACCGGCGTAGCGGTCCTCGACGTAGGCCGACAGCACCAGCACGGGAAAGCCGGGTCGGCGCGCACGAGCCTCGGCGGCGGCCTTCAACCCCTCGCTCGTGAAGGTGGGCGGCATCCGCACGTCGACCACCGCGGCATCCGCCTCGTCGAGTCGCTCCAGGAACCCTTCGGCGTTGTCGACCGCGGCCACCACGTCGAAGCCCTCGCTGCGCAGTAGCAGTGCCAGGCCCTCGCGAAGGAGGGTGTCGTCTTCGGCGATCACGATCCGCATGGCAGCTCCGCTCTCAGGATGGTGGGACCGCCGACGGGGCTCGACAGCTCCAGCGTGCCCTCGAAAGCCTCGATGCGACGACGGATGCCGGCGATGCCGCCGCCCGGACGCTCCACGGCTCCGCCCCCACCGTCGTCCTCGACCGTGATGAGCAACGCCTCGTCTTCGCGGGCGACCTCGACGGATGCCCGCGTCGCCGCGCTGTACTTGCTGACGTTGGTGAGCGCCTCGGCCACGACGAAGTAGCTGGCCGACTCGACGGCCGCCGGCACACGTCCGACGTCGGACGCCTCGATCGTGCAGGGCACGACGCTGCGCCCGGCGAGTGACGCGAGGGCGCCTTCCAATCCGAGCTCGTCGAGGATCGGCGGGTAGATGTCGTGCACCGTACGGCGGAGTCCGGCGAGCGCATCGGTCGCGGCATCCTGCGCTCGCCGCAGCGGTTCGAGCACGTCGCCCCCGGTCTCCTGCGCCCGCTCGGCGATCCCGAGCATCATCACGACGTTCACCAGGCGGTTCTGGGCCCCGTCGTGCAGGTCGCGCTCGATGCGGCGCAGCTCTGCAGCATGCGCGTCGAGGGCGGCGGCCCGGCTGAGCGTGAGGGCGTTGACCCGGGCGGCGAGGCGCGACTTCTCGGGAGTCGCGAGCAACTTCGCGGAGACGAACGACACCAGCCGCGCGACGGCCGGGATCAGGAAGACCGCGAGGAGTGCGTACGCCAGCGCGACCAGCGGCATGGTCGCCGCGAGCTCCCACGACGTGACCGGATACACGGAGCTGACGGGGTCGTCGGCGGGCGCGAACTGCCAGTAGTAGGTGATCGCGAGCGAGTTGACCGCCGCGACCGGGAGCGAGATCGTCAGCAGCGAGAGGAACAGCACGGGGATCCCCTGCACCGCCAGCCACAGCAGGTCGCGGCCGGTGGCGCGCGAGAACGCGAAGCGCAGACGATCGTCGATCGTCGAGGCGGGCGGCAGCACGTGGCCGATCGGTGGCAGCTCCTCGCCCCGGTAGGCGCCGACGCGGCGGCGGTTCACATCCGTCCACCCGTGCAGTCCCCGGACCGCCTCGGGCATCAGGAGCACGCCGCCGGTGATGATCATGAGGGGGAGCAGCGCGAGTCCGATGCTGAGGAACACCACGGAGGCGATCGAGACGCCGGCCTCGACGGCCAGGTATCCCCAGGCGCGCAGCCAGCGTCGCATCCGTCCGTCCTTCACTCTCACAGTCTGCCGGAGCGGCCTGCCGCGCACGGTATAGCCAGCACCACCATCGATGCGGCAGCGGGCGGGATGGGATGCCGGATCGGCCGTCCCTAGCGTCGAATCATGACCTCCACACCACTCGCCCCCGTCGTCGATGCGGGCCCCGCCGAAGCGCTGCGCCTGCAGTCCGTCGTGAAGACCTACGGTTCCGGCGCCAGCCGCGTCACCGCCCTCCGCGGCGTGAACCTCGCCATCGCGAAGGGCACCTTCACCGCGATCATGGGCCCCTCCGGCTCGGGCAAGAGCACGCTGCTGCACAGTGCCGCGGGACTCGACCGGCCCAGCAGCGGCACCGTCCACCTCGGGGGAACCGAGATCTCGAGCCTGAAGGCGCGTCAGCTCACCGCCTTCCGGCGCGACCACGTGGGCTTCGTGTTCCAGGCGTACAACCTGCTGCCGGCCCTGAACGTCGAAGACAACATCACCCTCCCGCTGCGGCTCGGCGGTCGGAGTCTCGAGGCGCGGTGGCTCGATTTCCTGCTCGACGCGGTGGGACTCGCGGAGTTCCGTCACCGCCGCCCCTCCGAGCTCTCCGGTGGCCAGCAGCAGCGGGTGGCGATCGCGCGCGCCCTCATCACCCGGCCGCACGTGGTGTTCGGCGACGAGCCCACGGGCGCGCTCGACTCCCGGTCGGGCAAGCAGGTGCTCGACCTGCTCGCGCACACGGCGCGGGAACTGAACCAGACCGTCGTGGTGGTGACGCATGACCCCGTGGTGGCATCGCACGCCGATCGCGTGATCTTCCTCGCTGACGGCGCCTTCGCGGGCTACCTCGACGGCGCCGACCCTGCGCAGATCAACGACCGCATGAGCGCATTGGGGGAATGGTGATGTCGGCTCCGCTGGGTTTGGGCCGGCTCGTCCGGGCGGATCTTCGCCACCACCGCCGGAGCTTCGTCGGAGTCGCGGTCGCCGTGTTCGTCGCGAGCGCGCTGGTGACGGGTCTCGGCGTGCTCGTCGAATCCGGCGACCGCGGCGGGCTCGCCCCCGAACGCTATGCCGCCGTCGACGTCGTCGTGGGGGCGCCGCAGCAGGTGGATGTGCCGGAGGACCTCCCCGTTCCGTTGCGGGAGCGCGCGTCGCTGCCCGCCGACGCGGCGCGTGACATCGCCGCGCTGCCGGGGGTCGACCGCGTCGTGGCCGACGTGACCGTTCCGCTCGTGCTGCAGGGCGCAGGTACGGATGCGGATGCCGATGCCGCCGCGCCCGCCGTCGTCGAGGCGCACCCGTGGGAGGCCACGGCGCTGACCGGTTTCGAACTGCGCGAGGGGCGGGAGCCCGCGGCGGCCGATGAGGTCGTGGTCACCGCCGGCAGCGGCCAGGTCGTCGGCGGCACGGTCGTCCTGGCCCACGGCGGCATCCCCTCGGAGTACCGCGTCGTCGGTGAGGTCGCCGCTCCTGCGGCACCCGAGCGGAGCGCGCACGTGTTCCTCACGGAGCAGCGCATCGGCCAACTCGACTCGCACGACGGCGCCGCGCAGGCACTGGGCATCTTCGTCGCGGGGGATGACCCCGAGCAGACGGCCACCGCGATCCGCGAGGCCTTCCCCGGCCTGGTCGCCCGCACGGGAGACGCCCGCGGCGACGTCGAGTTCCTCGACTCGGGGGCGGCGCGTTCGATGCTCGTCGCCATCGGCAGCGCCTTCGTCGGCACGTGCATCCTCGTGGCGATGTTCATCGTGGCGGGCACGCTGTCGCTGTCGGTGCAGTCGCGCCGCCGTGACTACGCGCTGCTGCGCGCGGTGGGCGCGAGCCCGTCGCATGTGCATTCGCTCGTGGCCCGCGAGGTGCTGTGGGTATCGGCCGTCGCCGCGCTGTTGGGCATCGCGCCCGGATACCTGCTGTCGACCGTGCTGCAGTCGGCGTTCGTCACGGGAGGCGTCATCCCCGGCGACTTCGCCCTCGCCTTCAGCCCGCTTCCCGCGGTCGGCGCGGTGCTGCTCGTGCTCGCGTCCGCCTGGGGTGCCGCGCGCATCGCGGCCTCGAGGGTTGCGAAGCTCGACCCGGTCGAGGCGCTGCGCGAGTCGGCGACCGGTGCACCGGCGATCGGTCTGCCGCGCATCATCATCGGCATCGTGCTGGCGGCCGCCGGCATCTCGGTGTCGACGGTGCCGCTCGTCCTGCGCGGACAGATCGCTGCGGGTGCCGCGGCCGGCGCGGCGATGCTCCTCATCATCGCGCTTGCCGTGCTCGGGCCGTGGCTCGTGTCGCTGAGCGTGCGTCTGATCGGCAGCGTGCTGCGGCGGCTGTCGTCCGCGGGCTTCCTGGCTTCGGCGAATGCGACGGCGAACAGTCGGCGTCTGGCCTCGGCCATCCTCCCGATCGCGCTCGGCATCGGCCTGGGACTCGTGCAGATCGGAGCTCCGTCGATCATCGCCGCCGAGGCCGCGACGCAGGCCACCGCCGGAGTCATCGCCGACCTGCGGGTGACGGCGCCGAACGGGCTCTCCCCGGAGGCCGTGGAGGCGATCCGCGAGACCCCGGGTGTGACCGAGGCCTCGGGCGTCGCGCTCAGCGCCGCAGTGGTCGACTCCTACGATTTCGAAGGGAAGCTCCAACGCGAGGAGCACGTGCTCCAGGGCATCGATCCGCAGCGAACGGCGCAGAGTCTCGACCTGCGCGTGCGCGAGGGGTCGCTCACCGACCTCGACGGCGCCACGACGGTGGCCGTGAGCACGGATGCGGCGCAGAGCCTCGGGCTCGACATCGGCAGCACGGTCACCGGCCACCTCGGCGACGGTTCGCCGTGGGAGGCCAAGGTCGTCGCGGTGTACGAGCGCGGTCTCGGATTCGGCGACCTCACCATGGCCGCGGATGACGTGAGGGCGCACACCACGGCCGGTCTCGATGCGTTCGCGCTCGCGACGGTCGATGCGGGGGCGGCCGACGAGGTGCGCGCCGCCCTGACCGAGCGCGGTTTCGTCGTGAGCGACGGCTCCGGCCAGGAGGCGGCGGGTGCGGGTGCGCAGTCGCAGCAGGGCTGGGTGAACCTCATCGCGCTGCTCGTGATCCTCGGCTACATCGCGATCGCCGTGATCAACACGCTCGTGATGGCGACCGGGGAGCGCTCGCGGGAGTTCGCCCTGATGCAGCTGATCGGCTCGTCCCGCCGGCAGGTGCGCTCGATGATGCGGATCGAAGCCGTGCTGGTGGCCGTGATCGGCATGGTGTTCGGTGTCGTGGTCGCGATCCCTCCGCTCATCGGGGTGAGCATGGGCATCTCGGGTCAGCCGATTCCCGCGCTGCCGGTGCTCGGGTCGCTGGCGATCATCGGTGCGATGGGAGCTCTCGCGCTCGTGGCGCTGTGGGCGGGAACCACCGCCGCCATGCGCACCCGTCCGATCGACGAGATCGGGTCGCGGCAGTAGCGCGGCGCGAGAGGACGCAGACGGCGGGGAGTATGCCATTCGGCACGCTCCCCGCCGCCGTCGCGATCAGAGGATGAACAGGGCGCCCTGCCACCCCTGCCCGACGCGGTTCCCCGGGGTGAACATGTTCCCCGTGAAGACGCCGGTGTTGACGAACTCCAGCAGCGTGCCCGCGGAGTCGGTCGTCAGCAGATCCGCCTGCGAGTCGCCGTTCAGATCAGTTACGACCGGCAGTCGAGACGCGCTCCAGTCGGACCCGACCTGCACGCGGGGTGCGAACGTCGGGATTCCTCCCGAGCATCCGGTGTTCCGATAGGCGAACAGCTTCCCGTCACCGAGCACCGCCAGCAGGTCGGCCCGTCCGTCGCCGTTCAGTTCGACGGCTTCCAGCTTCAGCGTGCCTCCCCACCCCGTCCCGACGAGCCCGGTGGTGGAGAACATCGACCCGGTGAACGAGCCGTTGTTGTCGAATGCGCGAAGCGCGCCGGCCCCGTCGATGGTGAGGATGTCGGAGTCGCGGTCGCCGCACAGATCGCCGACGATCGGCAGCTGCGACGACGACCACCCCTGTCCGACCTTCACTCCGGGATCCGTGAACGCGGGCACGTTGTTGGTACACCCGGTGTTGCGGTACGCCATCAGGTCTCCGTTGGCCAGCACGCCCAGGAGATCCGCGCGTCCGTCGGCATTCAGATCGGTCGCCTTGAGGCTCAGGTTGCCCTGCCAGTTCTGCCCGATCTGCACGGGTGCGGCGTACAGGCTCCCGAACGACCCGGAGTTGGCGCGGTATCTCAGCGCGCCCGTCGATTCGACCTGAACGATGTCGAGCTGCCGGTCACCGCAGAATTCGCCGACGATGGGCAGGCGGGCGGCCGAGTACCCGGAACCCACCGTGTACGACTCGGTTCCGAAGTACGTGGCGCCGTCCTGGTTGGACTGCCCGCTCGTGGTCGAGACGTTCGGGTAGGCCTTGAGGGTCCCGTCCGCCATGACGCCGAGGAGGTCTGAGCGTCCGGTGCCGGCGAGGTCGCCGAGTTCTGTTCCCCGCGCCAGCGCGAACGACAGGAACGGGTCGAGAACGCCGACGCCCACTCGGGCCTCATTCGCGCTGATCTGCGCGACGAGCGCAACCAGCTGAGTGCGCTTTTGATTCATCGTCGTGGTGTCGCCCGCGCTCTCGGCGACCAGAGCCGCTACGGCCAGTTCGCCGGCCTGGCCGTAGAGGCTCGCCTTGTCGAGCCAGCGGACGCCCTCCGCCTTCAGGAACGGATTGGCCCCGGGTTCGCGGAGCGTCGTGACGCTGTTCTTGAGTGCCGTGAAGGCGGCGGTGAGCTCGGTTCCGGCGGCGGCGACGCCGCTGTTCGCGTGCCACGCGTTGCGGAAGGCGGCGATCTTCGCGCCGATCCCGGGTGATTCCACCGAACTCAGCGACGAGGCGTAGTTGTTCTCCGCGAATGCGCGCAGCGCCGCCGTGCGAGTGCCGCCGAGCGCGGCCACCGAGGCCTCCCAGGAGGACGCGGCATCGTATGCGTCCGGGTTCCAGGCGAAGTCCGCCGCGGTGAACAGGGCGAGCTGCGAGAACTCGGCCTCGTTCATCGCGTTGAAGTAGATGCCCTCGCTTGCGCCCGCGAGCGTCTTGTCCCGGCCTTCGAGCGGTCCGAGCAGCAGCCGGTCGGCATCGAACCGGTCGGCGTAGTCGTTGACCGGATAGTTGTCCCAGATCGCGATCGGTCGTCCACCGAAGGCGCTCTTCGCGGCCGTGAGGTCGCCGAGCGGAATCGTCGGCGAGATGACTTCTCGTCCGCTCCAGAACATCGTCGCCTTGGGCGTCACCTGCTGGGCGAGGCGGGTGCGGTACTGGCTCGTCTGAGTGCCGAAGTACTCGGTGGGAACGACCATCAGCGGCCGCGCACCCGTCTTGGTGTCGAGCCAGGCCTGCACCTCGTTGACGACTCCGGCCTGCAGCGATGCCAGCGCCTGATCCGAGGTTCCGAGGCTGCTCGTCCCGCTTCCGTAGGTCGCCTTGTCGGTCGCGCAGCTGAAGTCGTCGGGGATGTCATCCCACGCGACGGTGAATCGGCGCACGCCCACGTCCCACAGCTGCTCGAAGCGATCGATGAGCAGATCCGTCTGGCCGGGGGTCGAGAAGCACATGCCGAGGGCCGGAGCCATGGGAGCCTGCGGCGAGACGCGGTAGATGTACTCGACGTGACGGGCGGCGCTCAGCGTGACGATCTGCTGGATCTCCGCGAGGTCGGTGCCGGAGTACTTCGTCGACCAGAGGTTGCCGGTGTGCAGATCCTGCGCGGGGCCGTAGAAGTACGTGTCCATCTTGTTCCGGGCGAGGAACTCGATGTGGGACTTCTCCTGATCGAGCGACCAGTGGTCCGGGTCGCTGTAGAAAGACTGCATCCCTGCGCGCACCTTGAAGGCGGGGGCGTCGCGCACCGTGAGCTTCCAGACCTTGCTTCCGTTGGTGCCCGCCGTCAGCACCTGTCGAAGGCTCTGCGCCGCGTAGTAGGTGCCGGCCTTGTCTACACCGGAGAGCACGACGCGCATGCGACCCTGCGCATCGGTTCCGGCAGCGAGGACGTATCCGTCGGCGGCGAGACCTGCGGGACCGGTGGCGCCGAGGGCTGTTAGCGCGGCGGCGCTCGCTGCATTCTCGGAGGGCCCGCCCACGTACACGGTCGCGCCGGATCCGGGATCGGTGCTCGACACGGTCGAAGCCGTGCCGGTGGCGGTCAGCAGCGACTTGGTCAGGGCCACTGCTGCAGGATCGGCACCGCTGGGGGCGACGAGGGTGACGCTCGACGGCAGGGTCATCTGCTGTCCGGATGAGGTCAGCTGCTGCGGCTTGGGCCAGATGACGGGCCCGGTGGCGGTGGTCGCGGTGGCGACGTCGGAGGGCGCGGCGGCGACGGCCGGAGCGGTGTCGAGTGCGGAGGCGGCGATCGGAGTCGCGAGCCCCGCGACGAGTGTTGCGGACGTGATCAGCCCGAGGGCCGTTCTGCGCCGCGCGCGGGAGAGACGTGGAGAGGACTTCATGGGAGAGCGCCCTTCTGGCAGGGCCGCACGGATTGCGGCGCGTACGCCAGATACTGGTCTAGAGCAGTTTGGCTGTCAAGGGTGCTCTTCGATTCCGCGTCATCCGTCGGCGGCGCGCCCTACGTGCATCTCGATCACGTAGCGGTCCCCGCGATAGAGCGATCGACCGAACTCGACCGTCTTGCCCATGTTGTCGTGCGCCTTGCGCTCGATCGCGAAACAGGGCTCGCCGGCCTGGGTCTCCAGGCGCACCGCATCCTCAGGGGAGAGCCGGTCGATGGCCACGGTCTGCTCGGCGTTCTCCGGGCGCACGCCGTAGGAGCGATCGAGTACCTCGTAGAGGGAATCCGTCTCGGACATCTTCTCGATCAGATCGGGAAAACGCGAGGCTGGCAGGTTCGTCGTCTCGTATGCCATGGCCGTGCCGTCGGCGGTCCTGACGCGCTCGATGCGCACGACCGGGTCGCCTTCGGCGATGTCGAGCGCGGCCGCGACGGCCTCGGTAGCGGCTTCGAGGCGGGCGGAGAAGTCCCGCGCGCCGGGCTCCATCCCGCGGAATCGCATGTCCTCCGTGAAGGATCGGAAGATCTCCGAATGGGTCAGTCGCGGGTGCTGCACGAAGGCGCCGCGACCGGGCTCCCGGCGGACCAGGCCCGCCGATTCCAAGCTGTCGATCGCCCCGCGGACCGTCATCCTCGCGACCCCGAACTGCTCGGCGAGAACCCGCTCGGACGGCAGCAGGGTGTCTGGCCGGGAGGAGGCGGCGAAGGCCGCGAGCGCCTTGCGGATCTGCTCACCCTTGCCCGGTTCGCCGGTGAGGTCTCCCACCTGCACGGCCAGCAGGCCAATCTCCTCGCCGCCGTCGGAATGCTTCGACCGTGCCACCGTGGAAAGCTCCTTCTCATGCGCTTGCGCGCGTAGTGAGTCATCTTAGGCCGGTGGGGTGGGAGATTGGTCTATACCGGACCGTTGACAAACGGTATAGACCAGTATTACGGTGGCCCCACCTACACATGCACCGCCTCATCACTGACCGAATCCGATTCGGAACAGTCCCACCAAGAGGAGCACGATGTCGAAGTTCAGAAAGGCCACGCTGGCGGCAGGAGCACTGACCGTCAGCACACTCGTCCTCGCCGCATGCGCACCGAGCGCCGGTCCCGCCGGCGCGGAGGGCGACGACTCCACGATCACGGTATGGGGATGGAGGCAGGAGGACGCCAAGACGTACGACAAGATCTTCGCCGCCTTCGAGAAGGAGCACCCCGGCGTGACCGTCGAGTACGTGCCCTACCTCAACACCGAGTACGACACCATCCTCTCGACCGGGCTCAAGGATGCGAGCGGCCCGGATGTCGCCCAGCTGCGCTCCTACGGACTGCTGCAGCCGCTCGTGGAGTCCGGTGACCTGGTCGCCCTCGATGACGAGGTCTCCGAGCTCGCCGACTTCTCGCCGTCGGTCCTGGACGGCGCCCGCGGCGTCTCGGACGGCGCGGTTTACGGTGTTCCCTTCGCGATCCAGACGCTGCACGTCATCTACAACAAGGCTGTCTTCGACGAGCTCGGGCTCGAGGAGCCGACGACCTGGGACGAGATGATCAGCGCGTTCGACGAGATCAAGGCCTCGGGCGTCACCCCGCTCGCCAACACGGTGACCGACACCTGGATGCTGCCCATCGAGCAGGAGATCTTCGGCGCCGGCACCTATGGCGGCACCCCCTACCTCGAGAAGATGCTCGACGGCGAAGCATCTTTCACCGATACGCCGTGGGTGGACTCGGTCGATGCGTGGACCAGCACTCGCGACTACTGGGGGGACGCCTACCAGGGCACCAGCTATGAAGACGCACAGGCGCTCTTCGCCTCCGGCAAGGCCGCTGCATTCCCCGGAGGCATCTGGGAGCTGGCGAACTTCCGCAAAGCCAACCCCGACCTCGAACTCGGCATCTTCAACGCGCCGGCTCCCGACGGCTCGGGTGTGCCGGTGCCCGGATACGTCGATGGCTCCTTCGGCGTCTCGGACGCCAGCGACAACAAAGAGGCCGCGCTCGAGCTCGTGCAGTGGATGGCGACCGCCGACTTCGGCCAGGCGTTCACCGATGAACTCGCGCAGATCTCGCCCGTCCCCGGTGTGACGCCGTCCGATCCGCTGCTCGCGGAAGCGGTGGAGGCGTACGCCGCCGAACCGAGCCCGTACATCACCTATGCCTACTTCTCCGGTGGCACCCCCGGTGCCTGGGACCTCGCCTCCTCCTCGTTCTCGAGCCTGATTCTCGACGAGATCGATGCGGGCGGCGCGGCGGACAAGATCCAGCAGGGTGTCGATCAGTGGTTCAAGCCCCGCTCATGATGCGGACACGAGCGCGGGGCCGCTACTCGCCCGAGCATGTCTCGTTCGGGTGGATCGCGTTGTTCAGCGGCCCCGTGCTCGTGTTGTACACCGTGCTGGTGATCGTCCCGATCTTCACCGCGTTCGTCTACGGCCTCTTCACCTGGAAGGGCACCACGCCGGACGCCTTCGTCGGATTCGGGAACTACGTCGAGCTGTTCACCCGCTATCCGGTGAACGAGCAGCTCGGCTCCGCGCTCTGGCACAACGTGCTCTTCTTCATCGGCACGATGGCGGTGCAGAACACGATCGGGCTGGGGCTGGCGGTACTGCTGCATCGGACGAAGCGCGGCAAGCGGCTGTTCCAGACGCTGTACTCCACGCCCTATCTGCTCAGCCCGCTCATCGTCGGCTACCTGTGGGCGATGCTCCTCAGCCCCACGTTCGGGCCGATCAACGAGGCGCTCCGGGCCATCGGTCTCGACGCCTTCGCACTTCCGTGGCTCGGTCAGCCGAACACCGCGCTGCCCGTGCTCATCCTGATCAACGCCTGGCAGTGGATCGGCGGGCCGCTGCTGATCTTCGGAGCAGCGTTGGGCGGCATCCCGGCCGAACTCGAAGAGGCGGCCCAGTTGGACGGGGCCTCCCACTGGCGTCTCTTCTGGGCGGTGCGATTCCCGCTGATCATGCCGGCTGTCGGTGTCATCACGGTGCTCACCTTCATCGGATGCTTCAACATCTTCGATCTCGTCTACGCCCTCGGCGGCTCGAACGGCGGACCGTCCGGGTCGATGGACGTGCTCGGCCTCCTGTACTACCGACTCGCGTTCGACGGCGGGACCAACGCCATCGGAGACTCCTCGGCCATGGCCGTGCTCATGTTCATCCTCGTGTTCGGTGTGGCGATCGCCCTCGAACGACTCCTTCGGCGCCGGGAGGCCTGATGACTTCCACACTCGCACGCCCGCACACGCCGAAAGCCCCGCCCCCCGAGTCGGCAGCCTCCTCGTCGCCGCGCCGTCGCACTCGGGCCGGGCTCGGCACCCGCATCGGGGTGCAGGCGGTGCTGTGGATCTACGCGGCGATCGCGTTCGGACCAATCCTGCTCGTGCTCCTCGGATCGCTGCGACCCACCAACGAGATCCTGCAGAATCCCATCGCGCTGCCGACGAGCTTCGATCTGTCGAACTACGTGCGGGCATGGGAATCCGCGTCGCTGGGCACCTATTTCCTCAACTCCGTATTCATCACCATCTGCTCGGTCGCGCTGTGCGTGACCGTCTCGGTCGCTGCGGCCTTCGTCATCACGCGCCGGGTCTTCCGCGGACGGGCCTTCCTGGCCGCCTTCTTCATCGCCGGTCTGATGGTCCCCGCGAAACTGGGCCTGCTGCCGATTTATTACATGTTCCAGGCGGGCGGCCTCGTCGACACCCATCTCGGGCTCATCCTGCTCTACGCCGCCAGCGGCATCCCGTTCACGATGTTCGTACTGATGGGGTTCATGCGCGGGCTTCCGGTCGAGCTGGAAGAGGCGGCTCGTCTGGATGGAGCGAACGACGGGCGCATCTTCTGGTCGGTCATCCTGCCTTTGGTCAGACCCGCGCTGGCGGTCGTGACGATCTTCCAGTTCGCGCCGACCTGGAACGACTTCTTCTACCCGCTGGTGCTCCTGCGCGACACCGACAAGTACACGATCCCCGTCGGTCTCACCCAGTTCTTCGGGGAGTACTCCGCCGACCGCGGCACGCTGTTCGCCGGTCTGATCATCGCGCTGCTTCCGCTCGCTCTGGTCTTCGCGTTCGCCTCGAAGCAGATCATGTCAGGCCTGACCGCGGGAATCAGCAAGTGAGCGCGGTCGCCGCGATCGACGGCGGCAAGTCCGGCCTCCGGATGCGCATCGTCGGTCCGGCCGGCGCATCGGAGGGACGCGGATCGGGGTTCGTGTACTCGGGCGAGGGTGAAGACCATGCCTCGATCGTCGCCTCGGTGCAGGAAGCGCGGGCCGACGCCGATGCGGCGCAGACCCTCGACCATGTCGTCCTCGGCCTCACGGGTGTTCCCGGCGAGCCTGCGGAGCGTGCAGCCCTGGCCGCCGCCCTCGAGCGCGAACTCGCAGCGCCCGTGCTGCTGCTCGACGATGCCATCCTCGCGCACGCCGGCGCGATCGCCGGACCGGGGACCATCGTGTGCGCGGGGACGGGAAGCATCGTCCTCAGCATCGACGAGCATGGAGCGGCGAAGTCCGCCGACGGATGGGGTCCGACGCTGGGGGATCGCGGCAGTGCCTACGCGGTCGGTCTCGCCGGGCTGAGGGCGGCGGCGGCGGCGATCGACGGCGCCCACATCCGCACCACCCTCTCCGCGGAACTCCGCGGCAGGCTGGGGGGAGACGTCTCGATCGCCGCCCTGCAGCGGTTCTACCGGGACGGTTCGACCTCGACCCCGTCCGTGGCATCGTTCGCCGTCGACGTCGCGCGGGCGGCTGAGGCCGGCGATGCGGTGGCGGGCTCGATCCTGAACGGTGCGGCCGTCGATCTCGCCGAGACGATCGCGGCGACGGCGGCGCACGCTCCGGGGTTCCCGATCAGCTACTCGGGCCGGATGCTCGCCGCCAACACGTACCTCCGCGCGACGCTCGACCGTGAACTGCAGGCCAGGGGGCTCACTCTCTCGGATCCCCTGAGCGACGCGCTCGCCGGCGGGATCCACATCGCGCAGGAGCGGGCTCGCGGTGAACGCGCGGGTCTTTATGAGAAGGCGATCCGCGCCTGGGAAGAGGGGTCGCTGTGCTGATGATCGGACACGGGGAGGCCAGACTGAGCGTCGTCCTGGGCGAGCCTCTCGGAGGCTACATCGACCGGACGGAGGGCGTTCTCGGCTCGATCGAACCGCTCGAGGTGCACGCCATCAGCGTCGGCGGAGACTCCTCACGGCTGGTGCTCCTCATCGTCGACCTCATCTGCGTCAACACCGACCTCGTGGCGCGGATCCGTGCGGCCGCCGACGACCTCGGCGTCTCGCGGGTGTGGGTCTCCGCGACACATGCGCACTCCACTCCCGAGGCCGGATGCTACCCCGGTGGGGCGGCGACTCCGGAGGCGCTGGCCGAACGGGTCGTCGTGTCGGCACTCGTCGCGATCCGGAGCGCGATCGCCGCCGAGGAGCCGGGCCGGGTGCGAGCCGTGCGGAGCATCGCCTCCGGTGTCGGCGGGCGCCGCAACGTGCCACCGGACGAGACCCCTCAGGTGCCGATCGATGTCCTTCTCTTCGAGGCGAGCGGTCCCGCGGGCCAGGCGACTCGCCTGCGCGGGATGCTCGTGGTCTCGCCCGTGCATCCCACCGTCCTCCCTCCGGACAACAGACTCACGAGCGCTGATCTCACCGGCGGAATCCGGCGGGCGCTGGCATCCGAGGCCGAGTGGGTGGTCGCTGCGACCGGCGCTGCCGGCGACATCAGCACGCGGACGACGCGGCAGGCGCGGGACACGGCCGAGATCGACCGCATCGCGTCACGGGTCGCCGACGCCGTGCGCTCCACGCTCCGCGCGGGCGCCGACGACGAGCATCCAGAAGGGGACGCATCGCTGGCGGCCCCGCTGGCGGTGACGCTCGACCTCCCGGCGAGACCCCCGCTGCCCGACACGGCCGACCACGCCGCGGAAGCACCGCAGGACCCGTTCTCGGCGCGCCGGCAAGCCGTGCTCGAGCAGGGCATCGCGCTCGCCGAGGAGAGCCGGACCAGGTTGTCGACCACTCAGCACAGCGTCACGATCGAGATCGGCGTCATCGATGCCGTGCGCCTGGTCGCGGTCCCCGCCGAGCTGTATCTCGGGCTGGCCGAGCAGATCCGCGCGGGGTACCCGGCGCACCCGACCGTCGTTCTCGGGTACACGAACGGCTACCTCGGCTACGTTCCGGATCGCGAAGCTCCGCTGAGCTATGAGACCGTCGTCAGCCCGGTGGCCGCGGGAAGCGGCGAGGCGATCGTCGAGGCCGCCCTCGGTCTGCTCGCCGAGGCCGATGCCGATGCGAACACCACCGTCGCCACATGAACGCTCTCCTGAAAGGGGCATGATGACCGAACTCGCCTATCCCAGGATGGCGCTCGACCACATCGGTCGGGTACTGGAGACGCAGCAGGAGGCGATCGCGCAGGCGACCGTTCTGCTCACCGACGCCATCGGCCGCGGTGGCATCGTCCAGGCGTTCGGAACGGGGCACTCCCGCGCCGTCACGCTCGAGCTCGCCGGTCGCGCCGGGGGTCTGGCCGCCGTGGGGATGATGGCGGTCAAGGACCTCGTGCTGTTCGGCGACGTCGCGGCCGCCGACATCCTCGATCCCAAGTACGAACGCACCCCCGGTCTCGCGGCACGGATCTACGAGCTGGCGGCACCGCAGCCCGAGGACGCGTTCGTCATCGTGTCGAACTCGGGCATCAACGCCGCGATCGTCGAGATGGCGGCACTCGCGCGCTCGAACGGGCATCCGATCGTGGCGATCACCTCCCGCATCCACAACGCCAGCGTCGCCACGAGGGACGACTCGGGTCGCAACCTCGCCGATCAGGCGGATGTCGTCATCGACAACTGCGCTCCTGCGGGCGATGCCACGATCGATCTCGGCGACGGAGTGCGCATCGGTGCGGTGTCGAACCTCACCGGCATCCTCATCGCGCAGATGCTGGCCGAAGGGATCACCCGCGAGCTGAAGCGGAGTACCGGTGCCGCACCGGTCTTCATCTCGGCAAACCTGCCCGAGGGGGACGCGCACAACGCTGCGCTGTACACCGCCTACGGTTCCCGGGTGCGGCCGATCGAGCCCTGACGGAGAGGGTTTTCGGTCAGCGGGGCTCCGCTCGGGAGGAACGCCGCAACGGGGCAGTGACCCGCGACCAGAAGCTCGGCTCCCTCTCCGCTTCCGGAGCAGCGGGCAGCGCCACGGCGAACTGCACGAACTCCTCGGCCCCGTGATGAACGACGCGGTACAGCGCGGTGCCGATCAGCACGCCGAGGGCGATCGACATGATCGAGGTGAGTGCCGCCGTGAAGTCCGCGAGCCCGTTGTCGGTCGCGAACGCCTCGGTGAGGCCCACGAGCCCTGCAGCCCCCGGCACGAGCAGCCAGAACGCCGGCAGGAAGGTGAGCTGCGACGGAGCCCCGTGGCGCAGCCCGGCGATCCAGAACACCACGGGGGTGACGGCGACGGCTCCCACGAAGCCGCCGATCGTGGGGTCGATGAACTCGGTCCCCGCCCACTGCCCGACATACGCGACCACGAGTGCCAGGAGCACCCAGCCGAAGGTCGAGGCGGGCGCGGAGAAGTGCAGATAGTTGCCGATGGCGAACACGAGGACGCCGAGGAAGCCGACCCACCACGGAAGGAAAGCGGATGCGGGGAGCGGCTCGTATGACCGGGACTCCACCCCGACGACCGCGCCGGCGGCGAGGATGCCGAAGGCCAGGAGCGCGAGCTGCACGAACCCGTAGACGAGACGAGCGGCCCCCGAGATCATCTGCCCCGCGGCGAGTTCGACGGTCGCCGTGGTGAGCACGCCTCCGGGCAGGAAGGTCACCAGCGGCGCGATCAGCAGACGGATGGGGTCGCCGATCTCGATCACCTCGGCGAGGAGGAAGACCGCGCCCGCGCACACGAACGCCGCCGCGATCGGCAGGATCAGTTGCAACGTCGGCGACCGCACGAGCTTGAGCAGTCCGATCCCGAAGCCGAGGATGAACGCGACGATCACGCCTTGCCAGGTCGGGGCCAACAGCAGCGCCAGACCGGCGGTGAGTACTCCGTGTCCGAGCGTGCGGGTGAACCAGCCGAGTCGCGGCCGCATCGCCCCGATCTCGTTCAGCCGGCGGATGCCGTCGAGCGGCGGGACGTCGCCGGTCCGTGCCTCGCCGATCAGGTCGTACAGCGCGGCGATCTGATCGAACCGGAACGAGGCGTTGGTCGCCGAGCGGATGGCGACCCGGGACTCATCCGACTCCCCGGTCTCGACGAGGATGATCGTCGGCAGCACGACGAAATCCGTGTCGTCGCCACCGTAGGCCCGGGCGACGGCGGTGAGCGTGTCGCGGATGCGGTCGACGGACTCCGCCGACGCGTTCATCCCCTGCGCGAGCCCGAGCAGGAACTGGCGAAGCGCCGAACGGTCGACGGTGTCGATCATGTCAGCTGATCAGGAACGACAGGCCCACCCCGACGACGATGGCGACGCCCACGTAGATGAGGTTCGGCAGCTGGAACGAGTGGTCGAAGACGTACTTGCCCATCTTCGTCGTGCCGGTCTGGTCGAAGGCGACGGTGGCGACCTGGCTGCCGTTGGCGGGCAGGGTGTAGATGCCCATGGTCGACGGCCAAAGTCCCACCAGCAGCGGCGCCGGCAGCCCGATCGTGATGCCGATCGGGACGATCGCGTTGGTTGCACTCGACTGGCTGGTGGTGAGCATCGCGACCGCGAACAGCGCCATCGCGAACAGCAGCGCCCCGAGGAATGCCGACGATCCGGAGACGACGGATCCGAGCCCGTCGACGATGAGCGTCTGGTTCGCCGCGACGAAGGTGTTGGCGAGCCACGCGATACCGAAGAGGGCGATCGCACCGACGATACCGGCGGGGAACGTGGGCTGCTTCGGGACGTCGGCGGCCTTGACCTTGCAGAACACGAAGATCAGGGCGGCGATGATGCCCATCGTGACCTCGATGATGACCGTGACGCTGAGGCGCACCGGGTCGCCGGCGTCGTCGGTGCCGATCACGGGGCGCAGTCCTTCGAACAGGCCGAAGAACACGATCACCCCGACGCCGATGAGAAAGAGCGTGGCCGAGAGCACGGCGGTCTTCGGCAGCTTGTTCTCGTGCGCGTCGGTCTGCGGCGGCTTGATCTGCCCCTCCTTCAGACGGCGCTGGAACTCCGGGTCGTCCTCCAGGTCCTTGCCGTGCCGCATCATGACGAGCGCCGCGACGAAGAGTCCGGCGATCGATGCCGGCCACATGATCAGCAGCAGCTGGCCGAGGTCGACGCCCTGCGGCGCGAGCAGCACGACCATCGAGGCGGTCGCGGCCGAGACGGGCGAGCAGAGGATGCCGACCTGCGAGGCGACGGCCGAGACCGACAGGGCGCGCTCGGGGCGGATCTTCTGCTGGTACGAGACGTCGTAGATCACGGGCAGCAGCGGGTAGAAGATGTTTCCCGTACCCGCACCGACCGTGAAGAGGAACGACATGGCTGGGGCCAGGAACACGACGGATTTCGGCTTGCGTCTGATCACCTTCGCCGCGACCGAGACCATCCAGTCGATGCCGCCGGCCGCCTGCATGGTCGACGCCGCGGTGATGACCGTGATGACGATGAAGACCGCGTCGACCGGGGCGTTGCCCGGCGCCTCGCCGAACACGAAGATGAGCACGGCCACGCCGACCAGGCCCCAGACGCCGAGGCCGATCCCGCTCGTGCGGGTGCCCATGTAGATCGCGCCGATGACGACGATCAGCTGCGCGATGAGGATCCACACGTTGTCGTTCATGACGACGGCCCCTTCACGATCGGGGCGTTCCCGGTGAGTACCTTCGTCGACAGCTGCGTCTCGACGATCTTGCCGTCGATCGCCTCGACCCGGAGCGCCAGGGCGTCTTCGACGGGGCTGATCGCGGTGACGAACTCGGAGTTCTCGAAGTGCAGCGACTGCAGGTTGCCCACCGCGTATCCGGTCGAGAGCTCGCCGCTCAGCAGCGAGGCGTGGAAGAGCGGACGCCGCTGATCCTCGGCGTCGTAGTGCGGGCAGAAGCTGCCGTGCAGGAAACCGAGCCCCTCGGGCAGCACCTGCAGGGTCGGGCCGTAGCTGTCGGTCGTGCCGCCCTCGAACCAGCAGATGCCGCCGGCGCTGCCTCCGGTGAACACGACGTTCGAGTCGGGGTCCTCCCACATCTCGCGCATGATCTCGTCGAGACCCTGCCGCTTCCACACGTCGAGCATGTTCGCGGTGTTGCCGCCGCCGACGTGGATCACGTCGAAGCCCTTCACGAAGCCCGCGAGGTCGTCCACCGCCCGATGGAACAGCGGCAGATGGTGCGGCGCGCACCGGTCCGAGTCGTACGTGGAATAGAAGCTCAGGATGTACGCGGCGTCATCGCCGGTCGCCGTCCCGACGAAGAGGACCCGGGGTCGCTCCTTGCCGGTCAGCTCGAGGATGTAGTCGTGCGTCGGATCGTTCCGACGCTCCATCATGGCCTTGCCGGCCCCGGTTGCGACGACGTGCGACATGCCCCACCTCACTGTCGAGTGCGAATGCGCTCAACATAGTGGTGCGCCGAGGGCAGCGTCCAGAGTGCTTTCACCCCGGAAGGGCGACCCGTCGGCCGGGCTGTTCAGCCGTTGACGCGCGCGGTGGCGACGAGGCCTTCGAGGAGGGCGTGCGTGCGCGCCCGAGGCCCGTCGGGGCGCAGGCCGAGCACGTTCGCGAGCTCGAGGGCCAGGGCGGCGTGGCCGGTGGCGCTCGGGTGGAACGGGTCGTTCATGAGTCCCCAGGGGACTCCGCCGGCGCCGAGCTCGGCGAAGCGCGCGAACTGGTCGACGAGGATCACGTCTTCGCTCGCGGCGACCTCGCGCACGGCCTGGGCGAACTCGCCGATCCGCGCGCGCTCCGGGGCATTGCGGGTGTCGATCGCCGGCGGGGTCTGCAGCACGGGGATCGCCCCGAGCGCGCGCACCCGCGCCACGAAGTCCCGCAGCGATGCGGCGTAGTCCGCCGCCGAGATCACCTCGCGGGGGCCGCCGTCCGAGGCGTCGTTGGTGCCGATCATGAGGGTGACCACATCCGGCCGCCAGGACGCGACGCGGCGGTCCCAGTCATCGAGCAGGTCGACGATGCGGTTGCCGCTGATCGCCGTGTTCAGCACGATGTCGCGCACGCGCTCCAGCTCGCCGCGGATCAGCTCGTGCAGGTGCTCCGGATAGCTGCGCCCGCCCTGTGTGTGCACCAGGCCGTGCGTGATCGAGTCGCCCGTGATGATCCAGTTCAGCGGAGCCGGATCGGCCAGTGCGGCGGCGAGGCGACCGAGGTCGGAGGCGGCGGATGTGGGGGCGGAGGATGCGGCGTTCGACACGGCTCGAGCCTATCGGCGCAGCAGCTCCCGTCGACGAATGCCGGAACGTCGATATACGTGCCCGGATCCACGCGCTCGGCGGACGCGGCGACACGTACTGTCGGTCCGGACCCACCGGAAATCACTCATCACGTCGGCCACGGGAAGCCTCCCGGGGGCCGATCGAGGTACCCATGAACAAGTGCTCGACACCGACCGCACCCGCCCACCTGCCGAAGTCCTCGGTGATGATCGTGTTCGGAACCCGTCCCGAGATCGTCAAGCTCGCCCCGCTGGTCCGCAGCCTCGGCGATGCCGCTTACGTCGTCCACACCGGTCAGCACTACGACCGTGACATGTCGGCCGTGTTCCTGAAATCGTGCGGAATCACGCGGGTGCACCGCCAGCTTCGTGTGGGCGGGCTCCCGCGGGCCGCGCAGATCGGCCGCGGGGCCGAGCAGATCGCGCAGGCGATCGACGAGGTCGAGCCGAGCTACGTCGTCGTGCAGGGAGACACGAATGCCACGATCGCGGCCGCGCTCGCCGCGAACGCCTCGGGTGTGCGGCTCGGGCACGTCGAAGCGGGGCTGCGCGCCAACGATCGCCGGATGCCCGAAGAGCACAACCGGATCATGGTCGACCACATCGCCGACGACCTGTTCGCGGCGACCCAGGCGAACCGCGCCAACCTGCTCGCGGAGGGCATCGACGAGGAGCGCATCCATGTGACCGGGAATCCCGTGGTCGAAGCCGTCCGCACGCAGCGCGCCGCCGCCGGCTCCGACGTCGACGAGCTGGAGCGTATCGATGTCGAGCCTGCGGAATACGTGCTCGCGACCCTGCACCGGCAGGAGAACGTCGATTCTGCGGACAACCTCTTCGCGACGCTGCACGCACTCAACGACATCGCCGCATCGGGGTGGCCGGTCGTCTTCCCCGTGCACCCTCGGACGCGGGCGATGCTGAGGGCACTCGACGCGGAGCACCTGCTCGACGCGCTGATCGCCGAAGAGCCGTACACCTACGAGCGATTCCTCGCGCTCGCTTCGCACGCCGCCGTGCTGGTCTCCGATTCCGGCGGCATCCAGGAGGAGGCGACGGTGCTCGGGCGCCCGGTCCTCGTGGTCCGGGACTCGACCGAACGTCCCGAGGCGCTCGGTTCCTTCACCCGTCTGGTCACCCCGCAGACCCTCGCGACAGAGACCTCCGCCCTGCTCTCGACGGTGACCCGCACTCTCGCCGACCTCGATGCCCTGCCGTCGCCGTTCGGCGACGGCCATGCCACCGAGCGCATCGCCGAGCACATCCGATCCGCCGTCGCCGCCGCCCGCGACGAGAGCGCATGATGCGTCCTCGGCTGTCCGCCGCTGTTCGAGGTCGCGATGCTCGTCGCCGCTAGCGCCATATCGTTCATCGTCACGCTGACGTTCCTCGTCTACGTCTTCATGATCATCGTTCCCTTCGTGCGCCGCACGCCGGACCCCGATGGCCGCGTGGATGCCTTCGCATGGCACATCTTCGTGCCGTGCCGGGATGAGGAGGTCGTCATCTCGCGAACCATCCGGATGCTCCGCTCCACGGTGCCGGAGGCACACGTCTGGGTGATCGACGACGACAGCGACGACCGCACCGCGTCGATCGTCCAGTCGGCCGCCGAGGCGGACGCCTTCGTGCATCTCGTCCAGCGCCGGCGCCCCGAGGCGAGGACCGGCAAAGGGGATGCGCTCAATGCCGCGTACTTCGAACTGAACGCGTTCCTTCCCGCCGACACCGACCGTTCGCGCGTCGTCGTGTGCGTCGTCGATGCCGATGGCGAGGTGGCCGAGAACATCCTCCGCAAGGCCGCCTCACCCCACGCGTTCGGAGATCCCGAAGTCGGGGCGGCGCAGGTCACGGTCTACATGAAGAACCGCGATGACCGGCAACCCGTCCCGGGAGCGGGATGGGCCCGGAACACGTTCGGGCGATTCCTCATCCGGATGCAGGACCTCGAGTTCCGCGGGCCGATCGCCGCGATCCAGTCCCTCCGCGGATGGACCGAGACCGTGGGCCTCGGCGGCAACGGCCAGTTCACGCGCCTCTCGGTTCTGGATGACATCGCCGCGAGGTCCGACAGGCCGTGGCACGGTTCGCTTCTGGAGGACTACGAGCTGGGCATCCACGTGCTGCTGGCCGGGCATAAGAACCGACACCTGCACGACACCTACGTCGCCCAGGAGGCGCTGCACGATTTCCGACGGTTCACGGTCCAACGCACGCGCTGGGCGCAGGGGAACATGCAGTGCATCCGCTACATCCCCGAGATCGTCCGATCGCCGATGCTCACGAACGCCGGCATTCTCGAGATCTGCTACTACCTGCTCCTGCCGGTCTTCCAGGTGGTGGCCAGCCTCGCCGCTGTGACCCTGGTCGTCGGAGCGATCGTGGGGGTGGCCTCCGGGGCATTCGCCCTCCCCTGGAGCCTCCTGCCCGTCCTCGCCATCCTCTTCCTTCTCTTCGGCATCGGCCCCTTCTTCATCTGGGGGCCGCTCTACCGTCGGTACAGCGAGCCCGATGCCGGATTCTGGACGGGCATCCTCTGGGGATTCGGGATGTGGGTGTACGACTACTACGTCTATCTGACGGGTGCCCGCGCGCTCTACCGGATCGTCCGAGGGCGGAACGGGTGGGCGAAGACCCGCCGCAACGGGGAGATCGATGTGGCCGGTCCGATCGCGAAGGACGCCTGATGCAGCCCACGGCTTCCCCGCCTCTCACCGTTCGCGTCAGGACTGCTCGCCGCTCTTCGCTCTCGATGAAGGTGCGGCTGTTCGCGGGGGTGGGGTTGATCGCCACCGCTGTCGTGCTCGTCTTCCTGGCGCCGCAGGTCGTCTTTCTGGAAACGGAAGTCGCTCGCCTCTGGCTGCCCACGATCACCCCTGGCGCATTCACCGCGGCGGTCGAGTCCCCGGTGGCTTTCCTCGCTGCGCCGCTGTGGGGGCTGGGGGGTGTGATCCTGGCTGCGACACGCGTCAGCGGGCTGCGGGTGTGCATGTCGGTGGTCCTCTCCACGGTGCTGATCCTGGTGACGAATCAGGTGCGGCTCGGCGCCATCGGGTGGGGAGCGGTGACGGCGGGATCCTCTGAGGGTTACGAGGTCGCCCTGCGTCTGGGCGGGTCCGTGCTGAGCATCGTCGGGTTCAGCGCCGCCTACCTGGTCTTCGTGATCGTGATCGCCGACCTGCCCCTGTTCGGCCGGAGGCGGACGCCGACCGGCTGATCCTCGTCGGATACGCTGGGCGGGTGAGCCCTGAGTCGGATAGACGCTAGATCGCGGGTGTGAGCACACGTCGTGTGCTCCCCGCATCCTCGTCGACCTCACTCACCCGCCGCTCGGTGCGTTTTCGCAGCGCCCGCGGCTCTGCGCGTCTGGATGCTCCATGCCGTTCCTCATCCCCGTCCTCGCTCTGGCGATCTTCGCCCAGGGCACCAGCGAGTTCATGCTCGCCGGTCTTCTCCTCCCCCTGTCCGCCGATCTCGGTGTCGACCCATCGACCGCCGCCCTGCTGACCTCCGCGTTCGCGGTGGGCATGGTGGTGGGTGCGCCGCTGATGGCCGTGTTCGCCAGCCGCTGGCGTCCGCGGCAGACCCTCGTGCTGCTCCTCGTGATCTTCATCGCCGCGCACGTGGTCGGTGCGCTCGCGCCGTCGTTCTCCCTGCTGCTGGTCACGCGGGTGCTCGCCGCGCTGGCGAACGCCGGATTCCTGGCGATCGCTCTGGCCACCGTGCGGGGCATCGTCGCACCGGCGCAGACGACCAGGGCCGTCGCGGTCCTGCTCGCGGGCACCACGCTCGCGACGATCGTGGGCGTCCCCGCCGGTGCGATGCTCGCGAACGCCTTCGGATGGCGCTCGACCTTCTGGGCCGTGGTGCTGCTCTGTCTCCCTGCCGTGGTCGCGCTGCTCCTCGACCGCACGCTCGGCGCCGTTCCGCGCTCGCCGCGGATCGACGTGCGCGCGGAGGTCTCCGAGCTGCGTCGTCGTCCGGTGCTCGTCGCCGTGGTGCTCGCCGTGCTAGTGAACGCCGCGACCTTCGGGGTGTTCACGTTCCTCGCCGTCATCGGGGCGGATGCCGGGGTCGGGGCATCCTGGATCCCGGTGCTCCTCGCCGTATTCGGAGTCGGGGCCTTCCTCGGGGTGGCCGCCACCGGTCGGTGGGGTGCCCGCTGGGCGCGCACATGGATCGTGGTCGGTGCCGCGGCCACGACCGTCGTCTGGGTGGTGTTCGGCCTCGCCGCCGCGTCGGTGCCGGCCGTGTTCCTCGGCGGGTTGATTGGCGGGCTGCTGTCGTTCGCTGTCGGCTCGGCGCTGATCGCGCGCATCGTCGGCCAGGCCGAGGGCGCTCCGGTTCTGGGCGGCGCGTATGCCACGGCGGCGTTGAACCTCGGCGCGGTCGGCGGGCCCGTGCTCGCCGGGATCGGGTACTCCGGCGTCGGTGCGCCGGGCGTGCTGTTCATCGCGGCGGGGATCACCGCCGTCGGCGTCGTGCTCACGCCGCTGCTGCGACGATGATCGCCCCGTGACGCGAGGGATGCGAAAGACTGGGGGTATGACTTCGCCTGTGCTCGACTCGCTCCTCGCCCGCATCGTCGAGAGCGGGCTGCTCGAAGACCCGGTCGCCGAGAACGGTCTCGTCTACGGGCGTGCGAGCATCGACGCGGCCGGCACCGTGGTGAACGTGAACGTCGACCCGGAGCTGGACGAGCATGGCGAAGACGTCGATCACGACGCGCTGATCGCGGCGGTGTCGCGGATCCTCTCGGTCGGGGAGACCCGGTGGCGTGCTGTGGTCGACGAGGTCGCCACCGACATCGATGACGCCGTCGACGACGAGCCCGTCATCGAGCAGATCGACCTGCGCGACGATCTCGAGGCGACGTCGGTCGTCGTCTTCGCCGATGCCGCCCTGCTCGCGTTCGTCGCGCCGAAGCAGTTCCCGGAGTCGCGGATCCTCGTGCAGCTCGACGAGGAGCTCGAGGTCGAGGGCGTCGAGGTGCGCGAGATCGACGGCACCGCCACCGTCGATCTCGACACCCTCGACGACCTGCTCGACGAGATCAGCCGCGCCGACGACTGAGTCTTCGCCCTGGTCGGGCGGAGAACTCCGCATCGGGCGGAAGAATGCACCTGGATCCTCCGCCCGGCGGCGAGTTCTCCGCCCGTCGCGGTGGCGCTACAGCCACTTCTTGTAGCGGAAGACCCCGTAGAGCGCGACGGCGAACGCGGCCATCGCACCGATAGCCATCGGATACCCGAAGGCCCAGTGCAGCTCGGGCATCACGTCGAAGTTCATGCCGTACACCGTGCCGACGAGCGTCGGCGCGAAGATGATCGCCGCCCAGGAGGAGATCTTCTTGATCTCGTCGTTCTGCGCCAGCCCGGCCTCGGTCTGACGGCGGGCGACGAGCGCGGAGTGCACGGTCAGCGCGTTCTCGAGGATCGCCCGGAACGAGTCGACCCGCTCGTTCACGCGGATCGTGTGGTCGAGCACATCGCGCAGCGACCGCTGCAACTCTTCGTCGATGCGGTACTTCTCCGACCCGCGACGCAGCCACTCCAGCATCCCGCTCAGGGGGTGCACGGCCCGCTGGAAGTTGATGACCTCGCGGGAGAGCTCGTAGATGCGCCGGGAGAGCGCGCTGTCGTCGTCGCCGTCGCCGAAGAGCTCGTCCTCGATCTCGTCGATGTCGTTCAGGAGACCTGCCACGATCGGCTCGTACCCGTCGACGACCTCATCGAGGATCGCGTACAGCACCGCCTCGGGGCCCATCGCGAGCAGCTCGGGGTTGGCTTCCATGCGCATCCGCACGGCAGCGAGGTTCGGGGACTCGGCGTGACGGATCGTCACCACGAAGTCGGGGCCGACGAAGAGGTGCAGTTCGCCGAACTCGATCGACTCCTCCTTGTCGCGGTAGCGGGCAGGCCGCAGCACCGCGAACAGGGTGTCGCCGTAGCGCTCCACCTTCGAGCGCTGGTGACCCGAGAGCGCATCCTCGACCGCGAGGGGGTGCAGGTCGAACTCCCGCGCGACGGAGGCGACCTCTTCCGGGCTGGGTCGATAGAGGCCGATCCAGGCGATGCCGCCGGCGGCATCCAGCATCCGGTAGGTCTCGTCCAGGTTCTTCGGGGTCTCCACGCGACGTCCGTGGACGTACACGCCGTTGTCGATGAGCGCCATGATGCGGCTCCGTTCTCGCAGGTGCACGGCAGCAGAGAGCTCCGTGCGCGGATTCGTCAGGGGGCGGATGACGCCGCCGACGGCTGCGGGAAGGACGTGCGAGAGCGGACCCGAAGGTCAACGCATGAACGCAGGGAGTCGCGACGCAGCGAGGGCGGCGTCGTAACTATCACCGGACATCGCCATCACCGCCTTTCGGGACTCTGCGGGTCGAACGACCCAACGGGTCAGCATACCCCCGTCGCCTGGGAAGAGCCGCCTGCCGCGAGTGCGGGGGCGGAGCACCTGTCGGACGGGTGCACGCGTGCAGGCCCGACGAGCGGCGTGTCTCCCGACATCCGTCCGTTCTCCCGACGTCCGTACTGCGGAGCTGGGAGGAGGTGCGAACCGGACGGGTGTGCGCCGCCGCATCTCCTCAGGGGACGATCGAGTCGATGTAGCCGCCGTCGACCCGAACAGCCGCGCCGGTCGTCGCGGAGGCGAGTGGGGAGGCCAGGTAGGCGACCATGTTCGCGATCTCCTCGGGTTCGATGAGGCGCTGCAGCAGCGACTGCGGGCGATGCAGCCGCATGAACTCGCGCTGCGCCTCGTCCCACGGCAGCTTCGGGTCGACGAGCTCGTACACGAAGTCCTCGACGCCGCCCGTGTGGGTCGGACCTGCGAGAACCGAGTTGACGGTCACCCCCGTGCCCGCGGCCTCCTTCGCGAACCCGCGCGACACCGCGAGAAGGGCCGTCTTCGACATGCCGTAGTGGATCATCTCGGCGGGGATCACCACGGCCGAGTCGCTGGCGATGTCGAGCACCCGACCCCAGCCGCGAGCGGTCATGCCGGGGAGCGTGGCGCGGATGAGGCGCACGGCTGCCAGCACGTTCACGTCGAAGTAGCGGCGCCATTCGTCGTCGGTGATGTCGAGTGCGGGCGTCGCGCCGAAGATCCCCAGGTTGTTGACGAGGATGTCGACGTCGCCGGTCGCGGCCAGCACCGCATCCGCTCCGGCCTGATCGGTGACATCGCCCGCGGCGGCGACGAGATCGCGTTCGGGGTTCTCGGCCTGCATCTCGGCGATGACGGAGGCGACCGTGTCGGGCTTGCGGCCGTTGACCGCCACGCGGGCGCCCGCGTCGGCCAGCGCCGCGGCGATCGCCCGCCCGATGCCCTGCGTGGAGCCGGTGACGAGTGCGGTCCTGCCCGCGAGATCGATGCGCATGGTGTTCCCTCCGTGACGGATGCTGCCTGCTGATGCAACGGTAGTCGCGTCGATCCCATGCCCGTGGGGTCGGAATGATCCGGCGAGATTGTGGACGAAGGTAACACGTTAGCTGGTCGAATGTCATATAGAGTGGACTCATCGTTGTTCGAGAACGGCACTGGGGAGTGGCCGGCTCGGATGAGACGCGGATCTCGATCCACTCGAGACCACCGCGACTGACCGCGGCGAAAGCCGCCTGTTCTCGGTGCGCCTCCCCCTCCCGCACCGGGCTGCGCCCCCCGACGTGGGCCTGTGAGGGTCCACGTCGGGGGGACGTGCGAACGCGGGGGCCCCGCCCCCGCGTTCGCCTCGTTTCGTTGAGCGCCGAGGGAGCAACGTGTAACATTTCACCGGACGGGGATGGGTGCGGTAACGGATTGCGGGGGCTTCATGGACGACGATGCGGATCGGACAGAGCAGCTGCGGGTCCGACTGCGATGGCTCGCCGGATGCTCCGCGGTCGCGATCATGCTGATCGCCGGGTGGTTCGCGTACGGTGCCATCGTTCGGTCGCCCGGGACGATGACGGTCGCAGCGGGCGGCTTCGCGGCCGTCGTGACCGGATGGAGCAGCCTGCACGCTTCCCTCACGACACGACTCGACCTGATCGCCGCGCAGGCGGACTTCGTCATCGACGCACCCGGCCTGTTCTCCGGGTCGCGCGACGACAGTCGTCCCGACATCAAGAGCTTCCCCATCGGCTGACCACCGCGCACCGGGTGGCGCGCGGCGTCAGCTGAGCAGGGCGGCGGCGTTGCCGGACGTGATCGCCCGCAGGGCGTGGTCGGGGAGCGCGGAGGCTACGAGTTGCAGCGCCGTGGCCTCCGGGGTCTGCACGGGGAAACCGCTGCCGAACACCCAGCGCTCCGGGTCGACTCCGAGACCGTCGGCGACAGCGGTGGGGCCGTTCACGTGCCAGAGGTCGAGCCGCAGCCACTCGGGCGCGGCGTCGCCGAGATGCCGCTTCAGCTCGATCCAATCCGCGCGGTTGAGGCCGCTCAGCAGCAGCGGAGCAGCCGGACTCTCGCGCACGAGGTCGGCGATCCGGTGCACCTCGAGGTCGACGGCGGGGGAGAGCGGATGCCGAACCCTGGCGTCGTCGAGCCGGGCGATCAGCTGCACGGGGAGCTCACGGTCGGCGCACGCGTCGAGCACCGGTCGCACGGCGGAGGCCTCGTACCGATGGAAGCCCGGGGCGACGCGCACGCCGCGGGCGCCGGCGGCCACGACATCGTCGAGCTCCTCGCGCCAGGTCGGGTCGCGCGGATCGATCGTCGCGAACACGCGGAAGAGCGGGTCATCGGCACACGCGGCGAGCACGGCCTCGTTGCCGGTGCGCGTGTCGAAGCTGAACAGGGACGCCAGGTGCGAGACCCAGACCGAGCGCAGGCCGAGGCGTTCGGCGTGAGTGCGCAGAGCATCGGCATCCGCGGCGGCGGAGAGCCGGTACGGCCACTGTCCGAAGAAGCACGTGGTGTCGGTCGCACCGAGGTCGGCGAACGCGCGGAGCATCCGTCGCGCCTGGACGGTCATGACGCGACCTCCGCAAGCCAGCGGGCGACCGTGCCGCCGAACACCCGCTCCTCGGCATCGGGGTCGAGCCCTGCGCCGAGCACCTTGCCGACGTTGGCCGCGAGGTCGATGTGGGGCAGGTCGGATCCGAACACCACCCGGTCGGGGCCGAGGCGCTCCACGGCGAGTGCCACTTCTCCGGCGCCGATGATCGTGCCCGAGGTGTCGACGGCCACGTTCGGCACGGAGCCGACCGCGTTCACGGCCGACTCAGGCTGGCCGCCGAGGTGCGCCATCAGGAAGCGCACGTCGGGATGACGGCGGGCTGCGGCGGCGATGTGGTCGGCCGTCGACTCGTAGGGGAACTGCCCGACGGTTTTGCGCCAGGCATGCGCGAGCACGATCAGCCGGTGCTCGGCGGCGTACTCGAGGATCGGATCGCTCAGTGGATCGTCGGCAAGAGTCGCGATCCAGAGCTTGATGCCGATCATCCCGCGGTCCTCGACGTTGCGGCGCAGATCGTCGAGACTGTCGCGGCCGAAGCGCGGATTGACGTAGCAGTAGCCGCGCAGGCGGTCGGGGTATCGGCGCAGCTCGCCGGCCAGCACGTCGTTCATCTCCCGCACTTCATCGAGGCTCGGGTGGGCCTGGAAGCTTCCGAGGTTGCTGCACAGGAACAGCTCGATGCCCAGGCGGTCACCGGCCTCGAAGACCGCGGGGTCGAACCGTCCCTCGTCGAGGTGCGTGTGTGCGTCGATGCCGGTCATGCCGTCGCCTCACGCACGGCGACCGCGGCGCGTTGCAGCGTCTCGTCGATGTCTGCGTCGGTGTGCGCGGCGTTGACGTAGACGACCCGATAGAAGCAGAGTCCGTGGCGGAACGCCGCCCGCAGGAAGGCCTGGATCTCGGCATCGGCGCCGACGAATTGCGGGCACGCCGGGTGTCCCACGAGCCGGATGCCGGAGCCGGTCTCGGCGAACACCGCGTTCAGGCCGTTCTGCAGTCGGGTGCCGGAGGCGAGCAGCCGCGCGATCACGTCACGGTCGCGGATGGCGGTCATCGTCGCGGTGGCTGCCGCGAGCGACAGCGTCTCGCCGCCGTAGGTCGAAGTGACGACCGCCTCGCCGCGGTCGAGCACGCCGAGCACCTTCCGGCGTCCGCAGTAGACGGCGAGGGGCATCCCGTTCGCGATGCCCTTGCCGAAGACCGACAGGTCGGGGAGGACTCCGGTCGCCTCCGCCATGCCGCCGATCGCCACTCGGAAGCCGGTGACCATCTCGTCGTAGGCCAGCAGGGCGCCGTGTCGGTCGGCGAGGTCGCGCAGGTAGCGGTAGAAGCCGGCCGCCTCGGGAATGGCCGGGTAGTCGGCAGCGACGACGATGACCGCGATCTCCGAACCGCGGGTCAGGAACAGCCGGTCGAGGGTCGCGCGGTCTTCCCAGTCGACCGCGTGGTGCAGGGCGGCGAGGGCTGCCGGAACGCCGGGCACGGCATCCGTCGTCGCCCCGGGCAGCACGCGGGCGCCCGCCGCGAGCGAGTTGAGCCAGCCGTTGTAGCCGATCTGCACGACCCGGTCGCGACCGGTGTGCGCACGAGCGATGCGGATCACGGCCGCCAGCGCCTCGCCGCCGGTCTTCAGGAAGCGCGCGGCCTCGGCACCGGGCACGAGGGAGCAGAACAGCTCGGCCGTGGTCGTCTCGAGCGGATGCGGGTGGCCGAACAGGATGCCGTCGTCGAGCTGGGCGCGGATCGCGGTGTCGACGGTCGGATCCGCATAGCCCAGGGTCACGGGTCCGAGCGCGCAGCGGTAGTCGATGAACTCACGGCCCCGGTCGTCCCACACCCGGCATCCGTGCCCGCGGACGATGACCTCGGGCTCCTCCGGCAGCAGCGTCGGCGCCTTGGAGTTGGTGCTCGACCCGACCGGCATCACGGCCAGCGCGCGCTGTCGCCATCCGGTGGTGCTGTGCGCGGTGTGCATGCTGGCCTCTCTGCCGTGCGAATCCTGCGGTGCGGTGTCTAGCCGAGGGTGATGACCTCGCCGGCGCGGGCTGCGGAGAGCTGGGCGGCCTTGGCGATCTCGACCGTGCGGATGCCGACGCCGGCATCGGGCTGCGGCTGCCGGCCCTCGCGCACGGCGCGGACGAACTCCTCGAGGAGTAGGGCGTCGAGGTCGGCGCCGACGGGACTCCAGGTCTCGCCGCGTGCATCGTGCCCGGCCACGCCCTTCGCGAAGGGGCTGACCGTCACGGTGCCGCGCTCGGCCACCACCTGCAGCGTGAGCCCGCCCCAGGTGGCTGAGCTCATCGGCCAGCTCCAGGAGCAGTCGATCGTGGCGACGACGCCGCTCGGGTACTGGATCGTGACGAGTCCGCCGGTCTCGACAGCGAGCTCGCGCTCCGCGTGCAGGATGCTGTTCGACACCGCGCGGACCGACTGCGCCCGCTCGCCCAGCAGCTCGTCGAGCAGGTCGGCGCAGTGCACGACGTGGTCGACGAGGGCGCCGCCGCCCGCCAGCTCGGGGTCGGTGAACCAGGCGCGATCCTGCGGGAGCTTGCCGTTGTTGATGCCGGTGACGCCGAGGACCTTGCCGAGGCGGCCGCTGCGCAGCTCGGCGATCGCGTCGCGCACGCTCGGCGCGAAACGCACCGGGTACGCGACCATCAGGATCACTCCGGCCTGCTCGCACGCCTCGCGCATCGCGATCGCGTCGTCGACGGTCGTGGCCAGCGGCTTCTCGCACAGCACGTGCACCCCGGCGGCGGCCGCGCGCTCGACGAGCGCGCGGTGCCGGGAGTTCTCGGCGGCGATCACGACGGCATCCGGCTTCCAGGCGAAGGCCTCGTCGTAGGTCTCGACGTAGGCGACACCGAGCTCGGCGGCCAGTGCGGCACCGCGGGGGGCGTCGTCCGGAGCCGTGGCGCCGTCGGGGTCGGCGGCGATCAGCTCGACGCCCGGCATCTCCTTCAGTGCGTGCACGTAGCTCAGGGCGTGCGTGTGCGCGAACGACAGCACGGCGATCCGCAGCGGGGTGGGGGCGGTCATCGGACGGCCTCCTCGGCCTCGGTGCGGTCGGGGGTGGGGAGCGCGACGGCGGCGCCGGCGGCGATCGAGGCGTAGGCGGCCTCGGCGACCGCGACGGCCTCGATGCCATCGGCCGGGCTCACCCTGGCATCGCGGCCTTCGCGCAGCGCGGCCACGAAGTCGGCGATCTCGGCGTAGTACGGGCTCTCTTCGGGCGACATCGGCGGCAGGTAGTCGGTGGCTCCGGCATCCAGCACGGCATCCGTGCGCAGCGACGCGTCCTCGGCGCTGTCGTAGCGCAGCCGGCCCTCGGAGCCTGCGACCTCGACGCTCGTGCGGAACGGCATCCCCGGGGCGACCCAGCTGGCGTGCAGGTGGCTGATCACGCCGCTGCGGTGCGTCAGCACGACGTGCGCGGTGACGGGTGCGGGAACCCGGTCGTCGACGGTCGGCGGGTTCTGCACCGCGAAGACCGTGGCGACGGGGCCGGCGAACCAGACCGCCTGGTCGATGTCGTGGATCATCAGGTCGCGGATGACCCCGCCGCCGGTGCTCTCCGAGAAGAACCAGGGCGACTGCGGCGCAGAGCCGGCGCGGCTGAAGCGCTGCACCGCGAGGGTGCCGATGCGCCCGGCGTCGATGCCGGCCTTGATCTGCGCGTACTCGCCCATGTATCGGACGACGTGGGCGGGGAAGAGTCGCACGCCCGCCTCCTCGGCCGCGCGGGCGACGGTGGTGGCGGCCTCGGCGGTCGCGGCCAGCGGCTTCTCGCAGATGACGTCGCGCCCGCGCTCGATGGCCCGCAGGGCGAAGTCGGCGTGGGTGCTGCTGGGGGTCACGATGTCGACGATGTCGACCAGCCCGATGAGTGTGTCGACGTCGGAGACGAGCTCGAAGCCGTACTCCTCGGCGATCTCCTCGGCACCGGCCAGAGAGGTGACGTACCCCTCGGCACCCAGCGCCCGCCAGGCGTCGGCGTGCACGCGCGAGATGCCGCCGGCTCCGATGAGTCCGACCTTCAACGTGCTCACTGCTTCTCCTCGATGCTCTCGACGGCGGTGGTGTCGTCCGCCCCGACCGGCTCGACCGGCAGGGGGGTGATGGGCGGGGCCGGCATGTCGTCGATGCCGTAGATCTCGGCGGCGTGCCGCTGGAACGCGTGCACGACCGCACCGTGCGCCGCGGCCTCGGCGCCCAGGCGGGCCTCGGCGAGCGGCACCTGGAACGGCAGGCCGAGGTGTCCGGGGAGCGCTGCCCGCAGCGGGTCGAGCAGCTGCTCGTGTGCGGCGGAGAGTCCGCCGCCGATCACGATCATCGCGGGGTCGACCGTCATCGTCAGGGTCGCGATCCCGTGGGCGAGTTCGTCGATGAAGCCGTCGAGCTCCTGCTGCGCTGCGGCGTCTCCGCCGCGTGCCCTCGCGAAGACCTCGGCGGCGGTCGGCGCGGTGCGCCACGAGATCTGCCCGGTCTCGGTGTTCAGCCCGCGGAAGGCGAGGCGGCCGATGTCACCGGCGGCGTTGTGGATGCCGCGCCGCGGGCGGCCGCCGAGGATGAGGCCCATCGCGATGCGGTTGCCGACCGAGAGGTAGATGACATCGTCGACGAGCTGTGCGACACCCAGGTGGTGCTCCGCCACGGCCGCCAGGCGCACGCCGTTGTCGACCGCGACGGGGCAGCCGAACGCCTGCCGCAGCTGCGATCCGATGTCGATGCCCGACCACTCGGGGATGACGACCGAGGTGGTCACGCGCCCCGTGTCATCGACGATGCCGGGGAGGGAGACGCCGACCGCGCGCAGCTTCGACGCGGGGATCCCGGCGTCGGACAGGGTGCGGCGCACGTCGTCGATGACGGCGGTGAGTTTGGAGGCGCCGTCGGGCTGCTCGGCGACGCCGGGGTAGCTGCGCTGCACGATCACGACTCCCGCGAGGTCGGCCAGCACGACGCGCACGCTGGCGACGCCGATGTCGACGCCGACCACAGTGCCGGCGGCCGCGTGGAACGAGTAGCGGCGGGCGGGTCGACCGGCCCCGCCGCCGTTCTGCGCCGGGGCGTCGACGATCAGTCCGGAGTCGGCAAGGACGGTCACGGCGTTCTCGACCGACGTGCGCGAGATCTCGAGCGAACGGGAGAGGTCGTTGACGGTCGCGGGGCCCGCGTCACGCAGCTGCAGAGCCGATCGAGCGACGATCGAACGCGGACTGTTCACGGCCATGTGCTGCCCCCTCTTCTTCTCCGTCGTCGGGTGCGATCAAATTAGCACACCGAATTCTCAGATCAAGCTTTGTTGTTCTCGAACGGGAAACACGCCTGAAACAACCGTCTGGGAACTTGTACTTGACGAATTATCCCATCCCAGTGTCATAATGAACCGTACTCAGCACGGTTCAAGCAAAGGAGCACCATGCGCGTCAGCAAGTTCATCGGCGTCGCCGCGGGAGTCGCGGCCGCCACCCTGTTGGCCGGATGTTCGGCCGGCGGAGGCAACACCGCAGAGGGTGAGCAGGACATCACGGTCTGGCTCTACCCGGTCATCGCCGACGAGGCGGTGCACAAGGACTTCTGGGACTCGACGATCGCCGACTTCGAGAAGAAGAACGAGAACATCAACGTCAAGTACGAGATCTTCCCGTGGGCCAACCGCGACGAGGCCCTCCAGACGGCGATCGCCGCCGGCAAGGGTCCCGACGTCGTCTACCTCATCCCCGACCAGCTCGCGGCGTACCAGAAGTCGATCGCGCCGCTCAACGACCTGCTGAGCGAAGAGCGTCAGGGCGACCTGCTGCCGAACGTGAAGAAGTCGGTCACGCTCGACGGCGACATCCTCGGGGCTCCGCTGCTCACCAGCGCCCAGCCCCTCCTGTGCAACGCGGCTGCGTTCGAGGCCGCCGGCGTCACCGAATACCCCGAGACGTGGGACGACATCGCCGAGATGGCCCCGAAGTTCACGGAGAAGGGCATGTATGCCCTCAACTACCCGGCATCCGCCGAGAACACCCTGAACCTCACCTACTACCCGCTGCTGTGGCAGGCCGGTGGAGAGGTCTACACGAAGGACGGCGACATCGGGTTCGACAGCAAGGAAGGCGAGAAGGCGCTCACCTTCCTCACCGACCTGGCCGATGCCGGAGCGCTCGACCCCGAGGCCCTCACCACCAACGTCCCGCTCGAGCAGACGGCTGTCGCTCAGGGCAAGGTCGCCTGCACGTGGAACAACGCGGTCCCCGAGGTCCTGCCCTTCTGGGGCGAGGAGAACGTCAAGGTCCTCGCACCGCTGACCGAGAAGGAGACCGTCGCCTACGGCACGGTCGGCTCGCTCTCGGTGCTCAAGGGCTCCAAGGCGCAGGATGCCGCGGCGAAGTTCGCGGAGTACGCGACCGGCGCCGACGTCATCGAGCCGTACCTGAAGGCCGCCGGCTTCTTCTCGGCGCTCAGCACCACCGAGCCGCTGTACGCGGATGACCCGCTGCTCGGCGAGGTCGAGAAGTACGTGCCCAACACCACGGTCGGCGAGCTCAACGCCTCGTCGCGTGCGCTGATGGGTGTGCTCGCTCCCGAGATCCAGGCGGCATTGCTCGGGGACAAGTCCCCGGAGGATGCTCTGAAGGATGCCGCGACCGCTGCGGCACCGCTCATCAAGAAGTAAGCAGCACCGGGGGCGTGCGGAGCCCGAACTCCGCACGCCCCCGTTCCCTTCACTCCCCCACGTGAGGAATCACTGATGACGACGGCAACCACGGCCAAGAGGCCCGCAGGGCGGGTCGCACGGGTGCTCGCACGGCGAGAGGCACGCATCGCGTTCCTGTTCGTGCTCCCCGCGTTCCTCCTCTTCATCGCCTTCCGCTTCGGCCCCAGCATCGTCGGCGTCGCCCTGAGCTTCTTCGACTACGACATCACCGGCGAGATCTCGTGGCGCGGGCTCGACCACTTCCAGCGCATGATCGCCGACCCGCTGTTCTGGCGGGCGATGGGCACCACACTGATCTACACCGTGTTCGCGGTGCCGATCGCACTCGTGCTCTCGACCGTGATGGCGCTCGGCGTGCGCCGCGCCTTCCGGGGCGCACGCTTCTTCCGCTCGATCTTCTTCCTCCCCGTCATCACCTCGCTGGTGCTGGCCGGCTCGATCTTCGTCTGGATCTTCTCCGCCAACGGCCCCTGGTCGGCGCTGATGACCCCGCTGGGTCTCGGCGGCTCCTGGCTGGGCAGCACCGTGCTCGTCATCCCGGCCATCGTCGTAGTCGGCGTCTGGTCGCGATTCGGCTACGGGATGATGATCCTCATCGCCGCGCTGCAGGACGTGCCGCGCGAGCTCGAAGAGGCCGCGCTGGTCGACGGCGCCAACGCCTGGCAGCGGTTCCGGTACATCATCATGCCGGTGCTGCGCCCGACCTTCTTCTTCCTCGCGGTGATCGAGACGACCGCCGCGTTCCAGGTCTTCGACGTCATCTACGTGATGACCCAGGGCGGGCCGGCCAACGCCAGCTACTCGCTCGTCTACATGCTCTACGACCAGGGCTTCCGCTACTTCGATTACGGCTACGCGGCCGCCATCGGCGTGGCCCTGTTCATCATGACCCTCGTCGTCGCGCTCATCCAGCGCCTGGTGATCGGAAAGCAGAAATGACCGCTCTGTTGCAGCCTCCGACACAGCCGCCGACGCAGTCGCCGGTCATGCCGCCGAAGATGTCGACCAAGCAGCGCCGCGCCTACCGCGCGCTCCAGCCGACCGGGTGGGGGATCGTCGGGCGATGGATCTGGCTGAGCCTGGCCGGCATCCTCAGCTTCTTCCCCTTCTACGCGATGGTCGTGCTGAGCCTGAAGCCCGGCATGGTCGTCGAGCTCCCCGGCTCGCTGCTGCCCTTCCAGGACATCTCGTTCGAGGCCTACGAGCAGGTGCTCGCCGGGCAGAACATCCTCGGCTGGCTCGGCAACACGCTCATCTACTCGCTCGTCTCGGTCGTCGCCGTGCTGTTCCTCTCGGCACTCGCCGGCTACGCCTTCGCCAAGAAGCGCTTCCGCGGCAAGGAGGTGATGTTCTGGTCGTTCCTCGCGATGGTGATGGTCCCGTTCCACGTCACCCTCATCCCGACGTTCATCCTGATGGCGAACCTCGGCGGCGTCGACACGTACTGGGGCCTGATCCTGCCGTCGCTCGCGAACGCGCAGGCCGTGTTCCTGATGCGACAGTTCATCTCGGGCCTCCCGGACGAGCTGTTCGAGGCCGCCCGCATCGACGGTGCGGGTGAGTTCCGCATCTTCCTGCGGATCGTGCTGCCGCTGTGCAAGCCGATCCTGGCGACGCTCGGCATCTTCGTCTTCCTGTGGCACTGGAACGATTTCCTGTGGCCGCTCATCATCGCGAAGTCCAACGCGATGTTCACACTCACCGTCGGCATCTCGTCGCTGCAGCAGCAGAACGTCCCGCTGAGCACCATGCTCGCCGGATCCGTCGTGGCACTGCTGCCCATCTTCCTCGCGTACCTCATCGCTCAGCGTTACGTGCAGGAGGGCGTGGCCGGTACGGGCATCAAGGGCTGAGAAGAAGGGAAAGCACCACATGACTCAGCACAGTTTCACTTCAGAGGCCGATCTCGAGGAGGCACTCGCCACACCGAGCGCCGGCTTGATCGACGACCTCGCACGCGGGGCGGGCGACCTCGTGATCCTCGGGGCGGGCGGCAAGATGGGCCCGACCCTGGCGATGCTCGCGCGCCGCGGGATGGATGCCGCCGGCCGCCAGGACGACGCCGTGTACGCGGTCTCGCGCTTCGGCGATGCCGCGATCCGCGAGCGCCTCGAGGCCGCGGGCGTGAAGGTCGTCCCGTTCGACCTGATCGAGAACGACGACTTCTCCTCCCTGCCGGATGCTCCCAACGTGGTGTTCATGGTCGGCGCGAAGTTCGGTGCCGCCACCAACGCGTCTTGGGCATGGGAGGTCAACGCCGCCCTGCCCGACCGCGTCGCCCGCCGCTACCGCGACAGCGCCATCTCGGTGCTCTCGACCGGCAACGTCTACCCCTTCCTGCCCGCCTCCTCGGGCGGAGCAGCCGAAGAGGTGCAGCCGGCACCCATCGGCGAGTATGCGCAGTCGTGCCTCGGTCGCGAGCGCGTGTTCGAGTTCGGGGCGCAGGAGCGCGGCACCAAGGTCGCGATCATCCGCCTCAACTACGCGGTCGACCTGCGCTACGGCGTGCTCGCCGACATCGGCAGCGCCGTGCACGCGGGGCAGCCCGTCTCGGTCGCCACCGCCAACGTCAACGTGATCTGGCAGGGCTACGCGAACGAAGTCGTGCTGCGCAGCCTCGTGCACGCCTCCACCGCCCCGTTCACGATCAACCTCACCGGGCCCGAGCTGCTGAGCGTCGACTCGATCGCCCGCCGCTTCGGCAGCCTGTTCGACCGCGAGGTCGAGATCGTCGACGAACCGCAGCCCACCGCGCTGCTCAGCGACGCCCGCCGGTGCATGGCGTTGTTCGGCTACCCGGCTGTCTCGGCCGAGACCCTGATCGGGCTGCAGGCCGACTGGATCGAGAAGGGCCTCCCGATGATCGCCAAGCCGACCAAGTGGGCAGTCCGCGACGGGAAGTTCTGATGACCGTTCCCACCCTGCGACCGGAAGCCGCGGCCACCCTCGCCCGCGGTGCCGTGATCCCGGCGCATCCGCTCGCCCTCACCGCCGAGCGGCGCATCGACGAGCGTCGCCAGCGCGCGCTCACCCGCTACTACCTCGACGCGGGTGCCGGGGGCGTCGCCGTCGGGGTGCACACGACCCAGTTCGAGATCCGCGATCCCGAGCACGCCCTGTTCGAACCCGTGCTCGCGCTCGCCGCGGAGGAGTTGGATGCGCGGGCGAGTGCCGACGTGGTGCGCATCGCCGGCGTCGCCGGTGGCACCGCCCAGGCTGTCGCCGAGGCCGAGCTCGCCCGCGGGCTGGGCTACGACGCCGTGCTGGTGAGCCCTCGCGTGGCCGGCGCCGACGAGCGTGCCCTGCTCGAACGCGCCCGCGCCGTGGGCGAGGTGCTGCCGGTGGTCGGCTTCTACCTGCAGACCGCGATCGGCGGCCCCGTGCTCGACCGCGAGTTCTGGCGCGAGTTCGCCTCGATCCCGGCCGTCGTCGCCGTCAAGGCTGCGCCCTTCGACCGATACCGCACGCTGGAGCTGGTGCGCGGCGTCGCCGCCTCGGGCCGCGCCGATGAGATCGCGCTCTACACCGGCAACGACGACGCGATCGTGGCCGACCTGCTCTCCGAGTTCCACGTGGAGTCGCCGTCGGGCCCGCGCACGCTGCGCTTCGTCGGCGGACTGCTCGGCCAATGGGCGGTCGGCACGCGGGCCGCGGTCGCGCTGCTCGAACGCGCGCAGCGCGCGATGGCCGGAGACGAGAAGGCGTACCGCGACCTGGGGCTCGTCGCCTCCGACATGGTCGACGTCAACCAGGCCGTGTTCGACCCGGGCAACGACTTCCACGGAGTGATCGCCGGCGTGCACGAGATGCTCCGCCAGCAGGGTCTGCTCGACGGCACCTGGTGCCTCGACCCCGCAGAGGAGCTGTCGCCCGGCCAGGCGGAGGAGATCGAGCGGGTGCGCCACGCGTACCCCGACCTGAACGACGACGCCTTCATCGCCGAGAACCTCGAGGCCTGGCTGCGATGAGCGCGGCGGCGAGCGTGGGAACGGTGGCGCCGACCGTGGTCGCGGTCGTCTCCGAGGAGCTCTTCGCGGAGTTCTTCTCGGGTGAGGATGCGGAGCGGCTGCAGGCGGTCGCCGCCGGTCTGGGCGGGTCGTTCGTCCGGGTGGATCGGCTGTCCGATGCGGAGCTCGCCGAGGCGCGCATTGTGATCACGAGCTGGGGCGTCGGTCCCTTCGATGCGGCGGTGCTCGCCTCGCTGCCGAAGCTCGAACTCATCGCGCACACCGGCGCCACGATCAAGCCCTTCGCGACGGATGCGCTCTTCGACCGCGGCGTCGTCGTGACCCAGGCGGGTGCGGGCATGGCACGGCCGGTCGCCGAGGTGTCGTTGACGTTCACGCTCGCGCTGCTGCACCGGGTGCCCGAGATGCACAACGCCCTGCGCGCCGACGATGGCTGGTACGACGCGGATGCCGTGGGCGTGCAGCGCGAGATCCTCGGCACTCCCATCGCCGTGATCGGTGCCTCGCGCACCGGACGGGCGTATCTCGAACTGATCCGTGCGCTCGGGGCCGAGCCGCTGCTGGTCGACCCGACTCTCGATGCGGCCGCCGCCGCGGCGCTCGGGGCCGAGTTGGTCACCCTCGACGAGGCGCTGCGGCGCGCGCAGATCGTCGCCGTGCACGCGCCGACTCTGCCCGAGACGCATCACCTGATCGGCCGCCGCGAGCTCGCACTCCTGCGCGACGGCGCGGGACTCGTGAACACGGCACGCTCGTGGCTGGTCGACGAGTCCGCGCTGATCGACGAAGTGCGGAGCGGTCGACTGAGCGCCGCGATCGACGTGTTCGACGAGGAGCCGTTCGCCGCGGACAGTCCGTTCCGCTCGTTGCCCGGCGTGCTGGTCACCCCGCACCGGGCGGCCGGCACGAGCCAGGGACGCCGGCGCCAGGGGCGGATCGTCGTCGACGAGGTCGAAGCCTTCGCGGAGGGGCGCACCCTCACTCACACCATCTCCCGCGACCAGCTGTCTTCGATGGCATGACCGGGCCGGCGGGATGCGCGGCCGCCGCGCGGGCATCGTGAGCGCGGCGACGATCCGTGCCGCCCGCGCCACGGACCAGCAGGCGCTCGCCGCGCTGTGGGCGACGGCGTTCACGCCCCCGCTCGCTCCCGACCAGTGGCTCGTCGACGACGAACGGCTCGCGCACACGCGGGTGGCCGAAGATGACGAGGGCCTCTGCGGGTCGATCTACGGACTGCCCAAGCGGCTCCGGGAATCCGACGGCGGGATCGCCGCGGTGCACGCCATCGGCAGTGTCGCGGTCGCCGAGCGGGCGAGGGGGCAGGGGCTCGCACGCCGGCTGGTCGCCGCGACTCTGCAGGCAGCGGGCGACGCCGACTGGGCGCTGCTGTTCACCGGCACCCCCGAGGTGTACCGCTCCAGCGGGTTCGAGACGTTCTCGATGGCGCGGACCGTGGCCGGGCTCTGGCGCGCTGCGACGCCCGCCAGAGCCGAGGGTCGCGTGGTGCGCGAGTCCGTCGGGCTCGGGAGCCTCCGCCCGGTGCACGAGGTCTACGAACGCTCACGGTCCGATCTGGTCCTCGCCCCGGTGCGCGGTGATCGGGACTGGGCGATGGCCGAGGTACGGCTGCGAGGCGCCACTCTGTACCGCCGGATCGAGGGATCGAGCGTGGTCGGCTACGCGGTCGCCGAGCGTCGCGGCGCGGTCGGCATGCTCCTGGAGAGCGCCGTGCTTCCGGATGCCGACGGTGTGCGTGATGACCTGCTCTCGGCCGTCGCGGTGGACTGGGCATCCGCCGGGGTGACGTCGTGCGAGCTCGCCGTGCCCGCCCTCCCGGAAGAGGACCGCGCGCTGCGTGCATTCGCGCCCGAGGCCGTGCGGCAGGACGACCGCACCGGGATGATCCGCCCGCTGCGGCGCGCGGCGCGACTGCACGGCATCCGCCACTTCACGGCGGGCGACTACTTCTGAGCACCGGCTCGGAGAACGGCACTGGGGACTGGGGATCGATCGGATGATGCGGCTCGGCCGGACGGCCGGACGCCTGACCGCGGTGATGACGCCGCACGGAAGGATGAGCATGACCCCGCAGGAGATGACCCAGACCGAAACCGCCGCGCTGCGCAGTCGGCGCATGCTGCTCGCCGGATTCGGCGCTGCCGCGATCGGTGGAGTGGCCGCCGTCGGCATGCCCACGGCCGCGCAGGCCGCAGGGCCCGTGGCGCCCCAGAGCTCGTCGGGCTCGGCGAATGTCGCCAACGGCGGCACCGCGACCGAGCTCGCGAAGCGCAAGGGCAAAGACGGCGACCTCGTGCGCACGACCGGGTACGCGGCGGCCGGTGACGGCGGCGACGGGCTGTACCGCTTCGTGAAGAAGGATGCTCCGTCGGCGAACGGTGGCACCGTGCTCGCCGGTCCGAAGGGCGGTGCGTGGCTGCTCCTGCACGACGGCGTCGTCGACTTCCGGATGTTCGGCGTGATGAACGCGAAGGTGAATGCCGACGACGCGCTCGACGCGATGGTGAACGATGCGAGCATCCACCGCATCGAGGCGCACAGCGACCTGAACTTCGTGCGCCGCCACAAGTTCTCGCGGTCGAACATCGCGTTCGACTTCGGCGGGCACCTCATGACGACGGTCGGCATCGAGAACGCCGGCAAGGACGACCCCTTCGCCGCGGTCATGTTCTTCCGCGGCGAGGTGACGGATGCCGTGCACGAGGCGCGGCTGAACGAGGTGGTCCCCGACCTCGGCGACGTCTTCCCGGTCGCCGACTCCTCGTTCTTCGCGGTCGGCGACTGGTACGCCGCCGAGGTGAACGCGCTGGCCGGGCGCTGGGAACGTGAGCTGCAGCGGCTCGTGCAGGTCACGCAGATCGTCGACGGCACGCACATCCGCATCAACTACAAGAACGGCTGGCCGCTCGGCAAGGACCGCACGATGACCTGGCGCCGGGTGGTGCCGGTGCAGGACGTGACCGTGTCGAACCTGAAGTTCCTCGGTACCGGCAAGGACGAGTACACGGGCTCGCACCCGCTCGCCTTCGAATACGCGGTGCGCTGCGACGTCGACCACATCGACGGCACCGGAACCTTCTGGCCTCTCATCCAGCGCCGCTGGAACACGTACTACTCGACCGTGAGCTGCACGCTCAAGAACCCCACCTCGGTCACCTGGGGCGGTGCCGGCTACCTGACGCAGCAGATCTACTGCCTGTACGGATATGTCGCCAACTGCCACACCGCCAACTCGCGGCACCTGAACGACTTCACCGCGAGCGCCTACTGCCTCGTCGAGAACTGCCACGGCGACGGTGATGACCAGGGTCCGTTCGTCACGCACGGCCAGTACGAGCACGACCTCACCTACACCGGCAACTCCGGGCTGATGACGTTCGCGAACTCGGGTGCGGCCTGGGGCTCGGCGGCCAAGCGCATCACGGTGCGCAAGCACGTGTGCTCGTGGTTCGTCGCCCGCGTGCGCATCACCGACCTCACGCTGGAAGACGTGCAGGTGATCGGCAAGCCCTCGCTCGCCGGCTCCGGCATGCTGTGGATCAATGCCGACGGCGCCCAGCTGCGGGGGTGCACGGCATCCGACACTCTCGTGATCACGCAGGCGTCCGACAACTCCGGGCGCCCGACGGTGATCGCCGACTCGCACTTCACGTTCGTCGCTCCCGGCGAGCTCACCAACGCCACCGTGAAGACCCCGGTCACGTTCGTCGACACGGTGCTCGACCGCGTGGGCGGCATGAAGATCGCGGGCTCGGGTGCGGTCACGTTCCGCGGCTCGACCCTGAACGCGGCGGATGACGCGGCACCGATCGTCTCGTCGTCGGCGCAGCTGCGGTTCGAGGGGTCGACGCTGCGCAACGCCCGCATCGAGGCGGCGCGGGGTGAGCGCCAGGTCGTCGAGGTCGCCGGTTCGGATGTGTCGATCAAGGGCGGCACCGGTGTCTCGCGGACCGGCGACGGCGAGCTGCACCTGACACTGTCCGACAGCAGCTTCCGCGCCGAGGGATCATCCACCCACGTCGCGGTCACGAAGGGGGCGACGCACTACCGCGCGGTCGGCAACCGCTTCGAGGGCGGCGCGCTGGAGCTGGCGGATGCCGCATTCGGCGGCTCGTCGACCCTGCTGCACACCGGCAACGTGGAGTCGGGCGTGACCCGCACGGCCTTCCCCGCCGGGGGCGACCGCGTCGTCGACACCGCCAACCTCGTGGTCTGACCCCCGTCCCGGTCCCGTCCCCGCCTGCATCCCGTCCCCGCCCCCTGTCGCCGAGTGCACGGGCTACTCGCGAGTGCACGGCTTCTCGACGCGAAGAAGCCGTGCGCTCGGCAGGATGCCGTGCACTCGGCGGACAACGGGGCGGCGAGAACGGGGGCTCGGCGAGATCGGATGCGTGGGTCTTGACTTTTGGATCCAGTATCCATTCAATGGGAACAACGGCAGAAGAAGGGCGAGGAGGCGACATGCACATCGGGTACGCCGCGATGCTCGAGCAGGTCGAGCCGACCGCCGTGATCGCGAACTGCGCCCTCGCCGAGGCGCACGGCTTCCGCGGGATCATGGCCACCGACCACTTCCAACCCTGGCTCCCGCGCCACCGCAATGCCGCCCATGTGTGGACGATGCTCGGCGCGATCGGCGCGCACACCACCGGAGACCTCGGTCCCGGCGTCACGACCCCCGGCTTCCGCACGCACCCCGCCGTCGTCGCGCAGGCCGCGGCGACGCTCGCCATGCTGTATCCGGCACGCACCTGGCTCGGCGTCGGGTCGGGGGAAGCCCTGAACGAGCACATCGTCGGCGACTACTGGCCCGAGCCCGCCGAGCGCATCGACCGCATGTTCGAGGCCGTCGACCTGATCCGCAAGCTCTTCACCGCCTCGCTCGCGGGCCGCGACACCCGTCACCGCGGCGAGCACTTCCGCATGGAGTCGACCCGGCTCTGGACGATGCCGCCCACCGCCCCGCCGGTCTACGTCGCCACTGCCGGCCCCGCCACCGCCCGCCGCGCCGGCCGCAACGCCGACGGACTGATCACGACCTCCGCCGAGGTGGAGCGCCTCGCGCCGCTGCTCGCCCGGTTCGCCGAAGGAGCGCGCGAGGCGGGCCACGACCCCGAGGCTCTCCCGAAGGTGCTGCAGCTGCGCCTCTCCTGGGCGCCGACCGACGAGCAGGCCCTCGCGAACGCACTCACCGAATGGCCGGTCGCCGGACTCCGGATGCGCCGCGGCGACGTGCGCTCGCCCTATGACTTCGAGCAGCTGGTGCGCGGAGTGACGGCCGAAGACATGCGGGCCTCGATGCTCATCTCCGCCGACCCCGACGTGCACCGCGCGCAGATCCAGCGCTATGCCGACCTCGGCTTCACGCGCATCTACCTGCACAACGTCGGTCCGGACCAGCGGGAGTTCCTCGAGGCCTTCGGCCGCGATGTGCTGCCGCAGGTGCACGCATGAGCGCCCCCGCGATCAGCGTCTTCGCCCTCACCGGTATGGGCGAGGTGCAACCGGGCGACGACCTCGTGGCCCTGATCCTCGCGACCGGCGTCGAGCTCGCGCACGGCGACATCCTCGTGGTCACCTCGAAGATCGTCTCCAAGGCGGAGGGCCGCTACGTGCAGGCCGCCGACCGCGAAGAGGCGATCACCGCCGAGACCGTGCGCCTCGTCGCCTCCCGCACGTTCGACGGGCACACCATGCGCATCGTCGAGAACCGCCTGGGCATGGTCGCCGCGGCCGCCGGCGTCGACGCCAGCAACACCCCCGACGGCTGGGTGCTGCTGCTACCCGAAGACCCCGATCGGTCGGCGCGAGCGCTCGCCGCGGGGCTGCGTGCGGCCACCGGCGCCGAGGTCGGCGTGATCCTCAGCGACACCCTCGGTCGCCCCTGGCGCGAAGGGCAGACCGACGTCGCGATCGGCGGCGGCGGTGTGCGCATGATCGCCGATCTCCGCGGCACGACCGACCAGGCGGGCAAGGTGCTCAGCGTCACGACCCCGTGCGTCGCCGACGAGCTCGCCGCGGCATCCGATCTCGTCAAGGGCAAGGCCAGCGGAAACCCGGTGGCCGTGGTGCGCGGCCGCGCCGACCTCGTCGGACCCCTCGACCTGCCCGGCGCTTCGAGCATCGTGCGCCCCTCGGAGCGCGACCTGTTCTGGTTGGGCACCGCCGAAGCACTCGACCAGGGCTACCGCGACGGCTACGCCGCCGCCCTGGCAGACCTCACAGCACACGAACAGAAGGATGCGACATGACACTGACCCTCGGATACAAGGCCAGCGCGGAGCAGTTCGACCCGCGGGAGCTCGTCGAGATCTCGGTCGCGGCCGAGGCGCACGGCATGCAGTCCGTGTTCGCGAGCGACCACTTCCAGCCCTGGCGGCACACCGGCGGGCACGCCCCGTTCTCGCTCACCTGGATGGCGGCGGTCGGCGAGCGCACGTCGAGCATCCGCATCGGCACCTCGGTGCTGACCCCGACGTTCCGCTACAACCCGGCGGTTCTCGCGCAGGCCTTCGCGAGCCTGGGCTGCCTGTATCAGGACCGCATCATCCTCGGCGTCGGCTCGGGGGAGGCGCTGAACGAGATTGCGACCGGATTCCGGGGTGCGGGCGAGCAGGAGTGGCCCGAGTTCAAGGAGCGCTATGCGCGGCTCCGCGAGTCGGTGCGCCTGATGCGGGCGCTGTGGTCGGGCGACCGGGTGAACTTCGATGGCGAGTACTACTCGACGCACGACGCCTCGATCTACGACCGCCCAGAGGGCGGGATCCCGATCTACATCGCCGCGGGCGGACCGATGGTCGCGCGCTACGCCGGCCGCGCGGGCGACGGCTTCATCTGTACCTCGGGCAAGGGGCAGGAGCTCTACGTCGACCAGCTGCTCCCCGCGGTGAAGGAGGGGCTGGAGCAGTCCGAGCGTTCGTTCGACACGTACGACCGGATGATCGAGATCAAGCTCTCCTACGAGGAGACGCGGGAGGCGGCACTGGAGAACACCCGCTTCTGGTCGCCGCTGTCGCTCTCGAAGGAGCAGAAGCACGACATCACCGACCCGGTCGAGATGGAGAAGGCCGCCGACGCGCTGCCGCTGGAGACCATCGCGAAGCGCTGGATCGTCGGGAACGACCCGGATGCTGTGGCCGCCGACATCCAGCAGTACATCGACTGGGGGTTCAACCACCTCGTCTTCCACGCGCCCGGACACGACCAGCGTCGCTTCCTGCAGCTCTTCGAGCGCGACATCGCGCCCCGGCTGCGCGGCTGAGGTCTCCGACATGATCCGCGGTTCGGGAATCGGGGTGCCGCTGCCGGGCGCCCCCGCACGGGAATGGGTCGTGGTGATCCCGGTGAAGCGTGCCGAGATCGGCAAGTCACGGCTGCGGATACCCGGCGTGGATCGCGAGCCCCTCGCCCGCGCGATCGCGCTCGACACGGTCGAGGCCGCGGCCGCGTGCGAGCGGGTCGCCCAGGTCATCGTGGTGACGAGAGACGAGGTCACGGCGACCGCGCTGCGGCTGCTGCCCCGGGTGCGTCTGGTGCGCGACCGCAGCGAGGGGCTCACGGCGGCGATCGAGCAGGGGGTGCGTGCGGCACCGGGTGACCGGCCGCGGGCGGTGCTGCTCGGCGACCTCCCCGCACTGCGTCCGGACGAGCTCGCCAGGGCGCTCGCGTTCGCCTCGTCGCACCCGCGGGCGTTCGTGCCGGATGCGGAGGGAACCGGCACCGTGCTCGCCACCGCACGTGCGGGTTTCGACCTGCGCACCTGCTTCGGCGGGGACTCGGCGGCCGCCCATCGTGCGGCCGGGTTCGCCGAGGTGGGTCTTCCCGTGCTGAGCGGACTGCGTCGTGACCTCGACCGCGCCGAGCATCTCCGCGACGCGCGTCGTGCCGGTCTGGGTCCCCGCACCTCCGCACTCGTCGACCGGCCCCTGGTCCTCGCCTCATGACGGCATCCGGTGCTCCGCGCATCATCGTCCTCGCGGGCGGCGTCGGCGGGTCGAAGTTCGTCGTCGGGGTGCGTGAAGCCGCGCGGCGGCGGTGGCCGGATGCCGCGGGCGGCACCCGTGCCGAGATCACGGTGATCGCCAACACCGGCGATGACCTGTGGCTGAGCGGCCTGCGACTGCAGCCCGACGTCGACTCGATGATCTACGCACTCGCCGGAGTCAACGACACCGAGCGTGGATGGGGCAGGACGGGGGAGTCGGAGCGCGTCGCCGCGGAACTGCACGCGTGGGGTGCCGGGTGGCCATGGTTCACGCTCGGCGACCTCGATCTCGGCGCCCACATCGCCCGGACGGGGTGGCTGCGCGAGGGCGCTTCGGTCACGGAGGCCATCGCACGGCTCGCGTCGCGCTGGCCGCTCGGGGTTCGGCTGCTGCCCATGACGGATGCCGAGGTCGACACACATGTGATGACCGCTCAGGGCCGGATGCACTTCCAGGAGTGGTGGACCCGGCACCGGGCATCGCTTCCAGCGCAGAGTTTCGACTGGCCGGGCATCGAGCACTCCGCGCCGGCGCCGGGCGTGCTCGCAGCAATCGCCGTGGCCGACGTCATCCTGTTCGCCCCGTCGAATCCGGTGGTCTCGATCGGCCCGATCCTCACCGTGCCCGGCATCACCGACGCGGTCCGTGCGGCATCCGGAACCGTGGTCGGGGTGTCGCCGATCATCGCGGGTGCTCCGGTCCGCGGCATGGCAGACGCGTGCCTGGCCGCTGTCGGGATCCCCGCCACGGCCGACGCGGTCGGGCGGCACTACGGCTCACGTGCGACGGGCGGCGTGCTCGACGCCTGGGTCATCGCCGAGGAGGATGCGGCGCTCGCCCCGGGCCTCGAAGCCGATGGACTCCGTGCGTCGGTGCGTCCGTTGTGGATGCGCGACCTCGACACCTCGGCGCGTCTCGCCGCGAATGCACTCGACGTCGTGCTCTCCGCCTGATCCGCTCGCCAGAGCCCGGCCCGGCCGCAAGAACCGCTCTGATAGGCCAAAGGTCGTAGACCGTCGCGCGAAGACTGGACGAAGGTTTTCGGCCTTTCGGCGTAATGACCGGACCCCCCTCACCGTCTCTCCTCGTGAGGGAATGTTCGGCCGAAAGGGGGCCGGATTGCAGGAGGGGTGAAGCAATGATGAATGATCGACGTCGCGTGGAGCGGCTGTTCGAAGAGCTGGAGGCCGAGTCCGGCACCAGCGTGGAGTGTCTCGCCGACCGCGTGTCGGCGCTGACCGGCATGGATGTCGAGATCGACGTCCTCGCCGACGAGGAATGGATGGCGGTCGCGCCCTTCGTGCTGGCCGAGGGAGATCGCGTGCGGATTCCCGTGCGCGGTTCCGACCCTCGATGGTTTCGACTGCACGTCGTGACGCACGAGCTCGCGCATGTGCTGTGCGGGCACGCGCGATGCGAGACGCTGCCGATGGCATTCGACCAACTCATGGCTCCGGCGCGATCCTGCGCGCTCGCCGGAGTCGGGGGTGGGGCGTCGGGTGCTGCGCAGTCCGACGTCTTCGTGGTGGAGTACGAAGCCGAAGCTGAAGAGCTCTCGCTGCGCCTGAGCGCGTTCGTCCGCGCGCCGAGTCTGGCCCACGCCTAGTGCCGCTCAACTGACCGCCGTCCGACGGTTCTGGGGAGGCCGCCGTCGCGTCGGATCCCCCGAATAGACTGACGCTCCCGGCGCGCAGCGGCTCCGGGGGGAGGGGACGCCATGGGGAAGCGCAAGACGCCGGAGCAGCTCGCGGATGAGGAACGCCGTTATCGGCTGGCTCGGGGCGCGCACACCCCGGAGGAGTTCGCGCAGCTCGTCGACGACCCGAATCAGGGGATCCGTGCGGCGGCGGCTCACAATCCGGATGCCGACGCGCAGGCCCTCGCCCGCTTCGCCACGGATCGGTTCTGGGGTGTGCGGATCGAGGTCGCCCATCACCCGAACGCCACTCGTGAGATCGTGCTCGGCCTGCTCGAGGCCGACCAGCGCAAGCGCGGCGTCGTGCATCATGCCGCCCGTGAGCGCCTGATCTCCGAGGGCCTCGTGTTCGATGAAGAAGGTCTGCCCGTCGTCGACTGAGGCTCTCAGCGACCCGGGGTCGGAGCCATCGCGGCGTCGAAGACGATCAGCGGTCGGTCACTGCCCGACCGGGTGAGCACCTCTGCGTCGACGCGCCACACACGGGCGATGAGCTCGCGCGTCAGCACGTCGCGCGGGGAGCCGGCCGCCTGCACGTGCCCGTCGGCGACCACCACGACCCGGTCGGCGAAGGCCGCCGCGTGGTTGAGGTCGTGCAGCGCGGCGAGCACGGTCATCCCCTCGTGGGCGAGGGAGCGCAGCAGCACGAGCGCGTCGAGCTGCGCGCGGATGTCGAGGTGGTTCGTCGGTTCGTCGCACAGCAGCAGCGATGGACGCTGAGCCAGCGCCCTCGCGAGGTTCACGCGCTGGCGCTCGCCGCCGGACAGGGTCGCGGCGTCACGGTCGGCAAACTCGAGCGCACCGGCGCGCATCATGGCCGCATCCGTGGCGGCGGCATCCGCCTCCTCGCCCTCGAACGACAGCCACCCGCGGTGCGGCAGCAGCCCGAGGCCGACGATGTCACGGCCGGTCATGCCCTCGGCCGCCGACCACTCCTGCTCCACCAGCGCCACCCGCTGCGCACGTTCGCGTCGCCGCATCGCAGAGAGGGAAGCGCCGTCGAGCGCGAGGGCCTCGACCTCGCCGCGCAGCGTGCCCGCGATCAGGCGCAGCAGGGTGCTCTTGCCCGAACCGTTGGGGCCGAGCAGCGCGGTCACCTCGCCGCCGGGAGCGGTGATGTGCATGCCGTCGACGATCAGCCGGTCGCCGTGACGGAACCGGGTGCGGCGGGCGTCGAGGCCGCTCGCCCGCACGCCGATCATGCGCGGCTCTTCCGCATGCGCAGCATCAGCAGCGCGAACACGGGCCCGCCGATCAGGGCGGTGACGATGCCGACCGGCAACTCGCGGGGCTCGAACACCGTGCGGGCGATGGTGTCGGCCCAGATGAGGAACACCGCCCCGGCGAGGAACGACACCGGCAGCAGCGCGCGATGCCGAGCGCCGACGACCGCGCGGACGGCGTGCGGCAGGATCAGTCCGACGAAGCCGATCGAGCCGCTGACGGCGACGAGGGCTCCGGTCAGCAGAGCCGTGCACACGAACAGCAGCACCCGCAGGCGCGTCACGGGGATGCCGAGCGCCTGGGCGGCGGTGTCGCCCAACACAAGACTGTCGAGTGGACGGGCTGATGCCAGCAGCGGGACCGCGCACACGACCACGGCGACCCCGGCCAGGGCGGCATCCGCCCAGTCGGCGCCGCCGAGCGAGCCGAGCAGCCAAGCGAGGATCTCGCGGTAGCTGTCGTTCGTGGCACTCCAGAAGATCACCAGACTGGTCAGCGCCGCGAGCACAGCCGATACGGCGAGACCCGCGAGCACCACGGCGGTCGCTCCCGCGGAACCGGCCGCGCGCGCCAACCCGAGCGTCAGCGCCAGGGCCAGCAGCGCGCCGGCGAAGGCCGCGAACGGCAGCGCGACCGCGGCCCCCAGGACGATCACGATCACGGCACCCGTCGACGCTCCGGACGAGAGCCCGAGCAGGTACGGGTCGGCGAGCGGATTGCGGGTGAGCGCCTGCATCACCGCGCCGCACAGGGCCAGGCCGCCTCCGACCGCGGCAGCTGTGAGCACCCGAGGCACGCGGCCCTCCCAGATGATCGCGTCGCGGATCGGGGTGAGCCCGCTGGCGGCTCCGGTCAGGTGCGACCAGACGCTCGCCACGAGCTCTGCGGGCGTGATGGCGGCGGGCCCGATCGCGACCGCCGCGACCACGGAGCCGGCCAGCGCGAGCAGCAGGACCGCGATCGCCGAGACCGTGCGTCGTCGTGGGCGAGGGGCGGATGCCGCTGCGAGGGGGATCGCCGCCCGCAGGGGAACCGTGACGCTCACTGCTCTCCGAGCTGCGTCACGATCGACTCCACGGCGTCGACGTTGCGGATGCCGGCCTCGGTCGCGGGGAAGTCGACGATCACGAACCGCTCGTTCCGCACGGCGTCGAGCTGCGCGGTGACCGGGTTCGACGTGAGCAGCGCGATCTTGGAGGCCGCCGTGTTCCAGGCCGCATCCACCAGCACGATCACGTCGGGGTCGGCCTCGGCGATCAGCTCCCACGAGCTCGACGTCCAGGTGTCGTGCACGTCGGCGAACACGTTGTCGAGCCCGGCCGTCGACATGATCATCTGCGGTGCCCCGATGCCCGCGCCGACGAACGGCTGGTCGGTGCCGGACGAGTACCAGACGGCGGTGAGGCCGCGGTCGTCGGGGGTGATCGCGTCGAGCGCCGCCTGCTGCTCCTCGACCAGTGCCGCCGCGGCCTCCTCTTCGCCGAGCAGCTCCCCGGCCTCGGTGAAGCCGTCGAAGACCGTGTCGAAGGTGAGGGGATCGGGCATGTACCCCTCGGCCTTGCACGCGGCGGGCGCGACGTAGGTGGTGATGCCGAGCTTCTGCAGGTCGTCGCGCTCGCCGGCTCCGTCGACCGAGAAGTTCGACTCCCACCCCGCGAACACCAGGTCGGGCTCGAGTTCGAGCACCGCCTCCTTCGACGGCACCTTGTCCGAGACGACCGGGATGTCTTCGGCCTCCGCGGCGAGGTCTTCGGGCACGGGGCCGTCCGAGAAGGCGGAGCCGATGATCCGGTCGCCCGCTCCGAGCGCCAGAGCGAGTTCGAGCGTCGACGACTTGACGGTGAGGATCCGCTGCGGTGAGGCATCGACCGACACCTCGGTGCCGCAGTTGTCGAGTACGACGGGGTTCGGGTCGGCGGCAGCGGCCGAAGTCGCGGGCGCACCGGCGCATCCGCTCAATCCGGCGGCGAGGAGGAGGGCGAAGACGGGGGCGGCGCTGAGAGCGCGGGCGGTGGCAGGCATGGTTCTCCGGGAGACGAGGACGGGAAGGGGCGCAAGAGAGAGCACGTTCGCAGTCCAGGTCGGGACCACCGGCATCGACCAATCGGGTCGACGTGATGCGGTCATGCTACCGCGGATACTGGATCCAAATCAATACTGGATTCTGGATCCAAAATGGGTCAAGATGGGACCGCCCCACCGCAGCGGCACAGATCGCCGACCGCGATGCCGCGTTCAGCCGAGAGGAACCCATGCAGACCACACCCGTCTCGTACTTCAGCGAGGGTCAGCGCATCTCCGCCGTGTGGCGCACGCCCGACCACGACGGACCGTACCGCGCGATCGTGCAGGGGCCGGGCTGGCTCGGACTCAAGGACGCCAAGCTCTACGTCCGGTATCACGAGGCCCTCGTCGAGGCCGGCTTCGCCGTGCTCGTGATCGACTACCGCGGCTTCGGCGACTCCGAGGGCGACCGCGGCTACCTCTCGCCGGCCTGGCAGCTGCAGGACCTGGTGAACGCCGTGACCTACCTCACCACCCGCGATGACGTGATCGCCGACGCGATCGGCGTCTTCGGCACGGGCGGCACCGGCGGCGGCAACGCCGTGCTCCTCGCTGACGCCGACCCGCGCATCAAGGCCGCCGTCAGCCAGGTGCCCGTCGCCGACGGCGAGGACTGGCTGCACCGCATGCGCAGCGAGTACGAGTGGCTCGACTTCCAGAACTCCCTCGCCGAAGACCGCCGTCTGCGCGTCACCACGGGGGAGGGGCGCATCGTGCATCCCCGCGAGGAGATCATGATCCCCACCGCCGAGCGCCGCGCCACCAAGATCAAGGCCGACGTCGACGACCGTATCCCCACCGCCGTCCCGCTCGCGTGCGCCGAGGGCATCATCGCGTACCGGCCCATCGAGGCGGCCGCCCGCCTGACCACGCCGCTGCTCGTGATCGGCGTCGAGGGCGATGCGACCACCCCGACCGACCACGCCGAGGCGCTGTACGAGGCCGCGCGCGGCCCGAAGCAGCTGATCATGCAGCGGCACACCACCCACTACGCCGCGTACGACGCGTACTGGGAGCAGACCACCCCGGTGATCGTCGGCTGGTTCGACCAGTACGTGCGCCCGGCGCACCTGATCCACCGGTCTTCGCCGTCGCCCGCGATCGGCGAGTCCGTCACCACCGACTCCGTCCAGGCAGAGTCCGTTAGTAAAGAGGAGGTCGCGCGATGAGCGTGGATCTGAAGATCACCGGCGGCACCGTCGTCACCCCCGCAGGACCGGTCGTCGCCGACCTGCTCGTCGCCGACGGCAAGATCGCCGGCATCGTGGCGGCCGGCACCGAGATCGCGGCCGATCGCACGGTCGACGCCACGGGCAAGCTCGTGCTCCCCGGCATGGTCGACGTGCACGTGCACACCCGCGAACCCGGCTACGAGCACAAGGACGACATCTACACGACGAGCCTGCAGGCCGCGGCCGGTGGCGTCACGACGATGTTCGGGATGCCGAACCTCAAGCCCCCGACCACCGACGTCGCGACCCTGACCGACGTGTTCGACCGGTACGAGGAATCGTCGATCGTCGACTGGAACCACAACCCCGCGCCGACCAAGTTCGACGAGATCGCCGGCATGAGCGAGATGGGCATCCGCGCCTACAAGATCTACATGGTCGTCGACACGGGCCGCGACTACCCGCACCCCTCCGGCACCGGCATCCACAACCACGGGCACCTGCTCGAGATCATGGATCACATCGCCCAGACCGGCAAGCGCTTCATCGTGCACCCGCACGACCAGGCCCTCATGGACTACATCGAGGGTGCCTACCTCGCCCGCGGCGAGAACACCCCGGAGGGCTACGCCTCGGCCTACGCCGCCCGCGAGGGAGTGATCTGGGACACCGCGATCGACGTCGTGCTGCGTCTCGCCGAAGCATCCGGATGCCCGGTGCACATCGCCCACATCCAGACCCGCCGCTCGATCGAGGCCGTGCGCCGCGCCAAGCAGAACGGCATCGACGTGACCTGCGAGGTCAACCACTGGGCCCCGTTCCTGTCGACCTGGAACGACGTCGAGACGCTCGGCCCCTACGCGCTCAGCTACTGGGTGCCCGACGACAACCGTGCCGCTGTGTGGGAGGGCATGCGCGACGGGACGATCGACATCGCCGCCAGCGACCACGCCCCGCACACGCGCGAGGAGAAGGAGGTCGGCTGGACGCAGATGTGGAGTTCGCACACCGGCACTCCCGGCATCCAGTACTACTACGAGCTCATGCTCGACGCCGTGAACAAAGGCGAGCTCGACCTGCAGCGCGCGATCGACATGGTCGCCCACATCCCCGCCGCAAAGTTCGGCCTCGAAGGCGTCAAGGGCTCGCTCACGATCGGGGCGGATGCCGACATCGTCATCGCCGACCTCGCCGAGGAGTGGACCATCACGAACGACGGCGTCCTGTCGAAGATCGGCTGGACCCCGTACGACGGGCGCACCATCAGCGCCCGCATCCAGCGCACCCTCGTGCGCGGTGTCGACGTCTACGTCGGCGACGAGGTCGTCGGCGATCGCACATTCGGAAAGCTCGCCGCATCGGCGGAAGACAGGGCGGCATTCGCCGCGGAAGGGAACTGACATGAAATTCGGACTGCTGCTGCCGCACTTCGGCGAGGAGGCGAGCAAGGAGAAGCTCCTGGAGGGGTCCAAGCTCGCCGAGAGCTTCGGATTCGACTCGGTCTGGGTGCGCGATCACCTGGTGTTCGAGCCGCACGGCGAGATGGAGAAGCCGAACCGCACGTTCTACGACGCGCTCACGACCCTCACCGCCATCGGTGCCGTCACCGACAAGATCGAGCTCGGCACCGGATCGCTCATCCCGTTCCGGCATCCGCTGGTCACGGCCCTCATGGCCGGCACGATGACGCAGCTGCTCGGCCCGCGCCTGATCCTCGGCTTCGGAGCCGGCACGTTCGACCACGAGTTCGACGCGATCGGTTGGGGCGACCTCGACCGCGTGGAGATGGTGCGCTCGAACGCCGAGATCCTGCGTCGCGTGTTCACCGAGAACGACGTCACCTACGACGACGGCATCTTCAAGTTCGACAACGTCACGATCGAGCCGAAGCCCGTGGGTGGACGCATCCCGTTCTGGTACTGCGGCGCGACCCCGCGCTCGGCCCGTCTCGCGGCGGAGTTCGCCGACGGATGGATGCCGGGACGCACGGGCCTGCTCACGATGGAGAAGCGCATCCAGACCATGCGCGAGATGACCGACGAGAACGGCCGGCCGATGCCGACCATCGCCGTGATCCCGCCGACCTCGATCGAGGACACCCGCGAAGAGGCCCTGAAGCACGTGAACATCCCGGGCCTTCTCGCCTGGGCGAACAAGGCCAAGTTCGCGGTGAAGCCGCCGTCCGGCAGCTTCGAGACCGTCGAAGACCTCGAGGGCCAGCTGATCGTGGGCGACCCCGATCAGGCGGTCGAGCAGATCCGGCGGTTCGAGGAGGTCGGCACCGAGCACCTGGTGTTCGACTTCCGCTTCAAGTTCGATCGGTTCTTCGAGCAGATCGAACTCCTCGGCACCGAGGTGCTTCCGAAGCTGCGATAAGCCGCGCACCGACGCGCGGCGATGAGACGAGAGGTCGACGATGACTGACGTGAACGACACCGCACGGGACTCGGCGGATCCGCTGATCTCGGTCACCGGGCTCTCGGTGAGCTACGACGTCGCGCGGACGGGTAAGAAGCTGATCGCCATCGAGAACGTCGACCTCGACGTGTTCGAAGGCGAGTTCATCACGGTGCTCGGCCCGTCGGGGTGCGGAAAGACGACGTTCATGAACGTCATCGCCGGCCTTGTCGCGCCGAGCACCGGATCGGTCCTCGTCGACGGCAAGGAGGTGCACGGCCCCGGACCCGACCGGGCCGTGGTCTTCCAGGACTACGCACTGCTGCCCTGGCGCACCGTGTTCGACAACGTCAAGTTCGGGCTCGAGATGCAGAAGGGGCTGCGCACCGCCGACTGGCGTGCGAAGGTGCAGGAAGCCATCGACATGGTCGGGCTCAAGGGGTTCGAGTCGTCGTACCCTCGCGAGCTCTCCGGCGGCATGCAGCAGCGCGTCGGGCTCGCCCGTGCGTTCGTCGCGGAGCCGCGCATCCTGCTGATGGACGAGCCGCTCGGCGCCGTCGACGCCCTCACCCGCGAGGTGATGCGCGACGAGATCGAGAAGCTGATCGAGGCGACGGGCAAGACCGTCCTCTTCATCACGCACTCGATCGAGGAGGCCATCCTCCTCGGCGACCGCATCGTCGTCTTCAAGAGCCACCCCGGCGCGATCAAAGAGATCATCACGACCGGCATCCCGCGCCCGCGGTCGGAGCGGTCGGTGCAGCATGATCCGCGCTTCCTCGAACTCCGCGACCACCTCTGGGAGGCGCTGGAGGGTGAGGCCACGGCGGCAGCGGTGTCGAAATGACCGCGCTCCTCGCGACCGGGCCCAACCTCGGTCGGGGTGGTGTCGCCGCCTGGCTCGCGGGCCTGAGCGCCCGGGGCAAAGCCGCGGTCATCGCGATCGAGGTCGTCATCCTCCTCGTGCTGTGGCAGCTGGTGGTCGGGGTCTTCGGGTGGATCAGCCCGGTCTTCCTCCCTCCGCCGCTCGCCATCGCGCAGGGCTTCGGCGAGATCGTGGCGAACGGCGCGCTCGCCGCCAACGCCGGCATCTCCGTGCAGGCGTGGTTGACCGGCTTCGCGCTCGCGGTGGTCGTCGGCATCCCGGTCGGGCTTCTCATGGGTGCCTCGCTCCCGGTCGACCGGGTGATCGGCCCGATCGCCTGGACGATCTACGCGACGCCGTCGATCGCCTATCAGCCGCTCGCGAAGGCGTGGTTCGGCTTCGGCATCGGTCCGGTGATCTTCCTCGTGACGATCAGCGCGATCTTCCCGATCCTGTTGAACGTCGCGGCGGGCATGCGCACCACGAACCCCTCGATCATCCGCGCCGCCCGCGTCTACGGCGCCGGACGGATGCGGCTGTACCGCTCGGTGTACCTGCCGTCGACGGTGCCGTTCCTGTTCGCGGGTCTGCGGCAGGCTGTCGTGCTCGCCACGATCGGCATGGTCGTGGCCGAGCTCGCCGGTTCGTCCAGCGGCATGGGCGCGCTCATCATCCGCGCCTCGAACACCTATCAGACCGACCAGGCGTTCGCCGCGATCGCGGTGGTCGTGCTGTGGAGCGTGGGCATGACCCAGGTGGTCACGGCCATCGAGCGCGGGGTCGCGCCGTGGACGAGGAAGGGCAAGCGATGAGTGTCGTCTCGGCAACCGGAACCGTCCGCATCGTGCGGCCGCGGCGCGTGGTGCGCTCGGGCGAGGGCAAGTGGACGCTGCTCCTGATCGGAGTGATCGCCGCCGTGCTGCTCCTGTGGGAGGCGGCCGTCAGCTGGTTCCACTGGATCCCCGAGGCGTTCCTGCCTGCACCGACCGCGGTGGCCGTCGCGTTCGGGCGGCTCATGGTCGACCCGGAGTTCTGGAGCGCCTTCGCGTTCAGCGTCACCAACCTGCTGATCGGGCTCGCGATCGCGATCGTCGTCGGTGTGGTCGTCGGTCTCGCGGTCGGCTGGTCGCCGGTGCTGCGCTTTATGGTCGCGCCGTTCCTGTGGGTGCTGTACTCCACGCCCAAGGTCGCGCTCGCCCCGCTGTTCATCCTCGGGCTCGGCCTCGGCAGCGAGTCGAAGATCGCGCTCGTGATCCTGCTCGCGGTGTTCCCGATCCTGCTGAACACGATGGAGGGTGCCGTCACCGTGAACCCCTCGCTCGTCAACGCGGCCCGGGTCTACGGCGCCAAGGGGATCGGGCTCGGGTGGAAGGTGATCTTCCCCGCCACGCTGCCGTACAGCCTCTCCGGCATCCAGCGCGGTGCGGCTCTCGGCTTCACGGGTGAGGTGCTCGGCGAGTTCCTCGGCGGCACCGGCGGTCTGGGGCATCTGCTCGAGTTCGCCGCGTATCAGTTCCGCATGGACGAGGCCATCGCGATGGTCGTGGTGATGGTCATCATCGCGAACCTCACGCTGCTGCTGATCTCGATCCTCCGGCGCCGGCTCGCGCCCTGGTACGACGAGCGCAAGATCGTCGGCTGACCCCGCGCCGACTCCCGACTCCCGGCCCCCGTCTCATGCGCGACGGGGGCCGGGTCCTTGTGCCCCCACCTGAGGGGTCAAGACACGCAGCAGGCGCACCCGCGCACGCGGCGTGTTCTGACTCCTCGCGCGTGGGTGCGGGTGGGGTGGGGT